>CAYTJV010000546.1:0-5363 GCA_964438165.1 uncultured Planctomycetaceae bacterium
ATCACCAACCGCCCAATCTCTTGCCGACATCGCGCCACTCGCTGGTTTCGCGCGCCGCTAGCACTTGAAAGGATACAGAATGCCTTCCTCGCAGGCCCGGGAAACAGCCCGGTACACCGAACGTCGGGCGTTCCGTTCCGTGGTCGGACCCCAGGCATGCGCATCCACCCAACGGGTCACGTGGATGGGCTTCAGTTCTGCGGCCGAAAGATAACCGCAGTGGTCGGAGAACATCTGGCCGTACCAGATGTAACTGCGGTTAGTTTCCTCGCTGCGGTGGATTCACGTCCCGGCGCGGGAAGTCGCGGGCCTTGCGCACGGCCGATTCCACGAGATCGCGGAGCGCGCGGTAATCGGGGTCGGATTGATCCGGGTACACGACTTTAGCGCACTTGCCGAGTCCGGAGGCCGTTTTGGCCAGCGGGGCGGCAAGGAAGCGGCTTTGGTCGGGCCGGGACAGGTCGATCCAGTCGAGGCGCGAAACGGCCGCCGGCTCGTGGCACTCGGCACATCGCTTGGCGTGTACGGAGGCGATCTTCTGGAGCACTTGGGCGTCGTTGGGTAGATCGTAGGGCATTTGCGGCAGGCGCTTGTTGATGAAGCCGTCGTGGTAGGGGGCGTTGGCGTCGATCCAGGTGACCAGCCGGAGCCAATCTTCGCTGGAGAGCTTCGCCCGTTTGCTGCACGCGCCGCCGCGAAGCACCTCGACGAGCTTGCTCCGGTGCGAGCCGAACTCCAGCGGCATGGTAATCCGGGCGTCCTCGCCCACGTTCGACCAGGCGACCAGTTTGTTGGCGTAAAGCGTATCGTAAGCACGGTTGTAGCGCGTCGTGAGTCCGCCGGAGAAATCGAGGCCGGTAGCAGGCTTCAGTCCGCCGTGGCAGGCCGCGCAGTGCTTGTCGAACACCGGCTGCACGTCGCGAAGGAAACTAATCGGTTTATCACCCCAGGGCGGAGGCACGGGGATGGAGGGCTCCCGGGCCAGGGCGAGGGAGAACGACGACGCGGCGCCCGATTCCTCGCGCGTCTCGTGGCAGCCCACGCACGCGCGGACCTCGCCCGGCTGGAAACTGATGAACGAGCGCATGCGCCGCAGCTCCATGTGGTTGGCGTCGAGAAGCTGGAAGTAGACGGGCGTATCGACCGGCAGGCGGAAATGGGCGCTGCCATCAGCCTCCACGGGCACCTCGCCGAGCACGCGGACCGGGTTCCAGTTGATCATGACCGACTTGATGTCCGGCTCGTAACGCTGGCCGCCGTAGGTGTTGCAGTACGGCCAGGCGATCCCCTCGGCGATGCGGAGGTACTTCACTTGCGACGGCTGAATGCCCGGCACGCCCTTGGCCACGGCCTGTACCGAGCAGGTGGCATACGGCACGCTCGGGTCGGTGGCGTCGGGGAGGATCGGCGGGCGCGGACGCGGACGCAAGGGAATGGGATGGAACGAAGAGATGGCCGGATCGCGGTAGATCAGCTCCTTGGTTCCATACACGTCGATGAGGTAGAGGCCGTAACCGGTTGGATCGATCTCCTGAGTCGTCAAGCCGTAGCCGTGGCCGAAGGCCCCGTAAGAGACCAGGAAGGCGGTCTCCGAGAGCGGCCAGGGCTGCATGTAGTAGCCCGTGGTGCCCATCACGCCGCCCTCGGGCACGGCGCTGCCGGTCATTCCGCCTTCGGGCGGCAGCACGCCGGGCGTGACAATGCGAATCGCCGCGGGGCTGTTCATGCCGTGGCGAGGGTTGATGAGGATCACCGGGCCGGCCGGCAGGGTGTGATGGCCCGTGGCCACGCCCACCAACCGGTTCGAGCCGGGGACCGAGCGGCAGTCCTCCACGGCCCAGGGATCGTTGAGGTGCTGCTTGAACAGGGCGTCGGCGCCGGTGCCGTCGGGCCGGATCGTCCAGAGCGACTGGATGTGGGCCCAGCCCCGCTCCTGGTACTCCCAGCGGGTATAGCCGATGGTGCCGTCATCGAGTGCGTGGGGCAGATAGTCGCCGTCCTTCGTGACGCTCATGCGGCGGATGTTCGTGCCGTCGGGCCGCATCACGTAGAGGTTCGTCGACGTCTCGTCCTTGTCGTATTCGTTGCACTGGAGCGAATAGCCGCACCGCTCGGAGACGAACACGATGTCGCCGTTCGGGCAATAGGTGGGATCGAGGTCGCTCCACTCTCCACGGGTGAGCTGCCGCAGCGCACGACCGTCGGCGCTGATCTCGAACAGGTGCGTGGGCTCTTCCGAGCGCCGCAGGTCGAAATTGGTGCGACGATCGAGCCAGCCGGCCGGCGGCTGGTTCGACTTGGCCTTGGCATACCCGAAGACGATCCGGTCGGCGTCCCACCATAGGTCGATGCCGTGGACGTGCCCCGGCCCGAGGCGGCCATTCAATAGTGTGGTCACTTTGCCCTCGGCCTCAGGGCCAGCCATCGAAAGAACGCAAATGTCGCCGCCGGGACGCGAGACCCAAGGCATGTGATTCAGACAGACGTCGGGATACGACTCCTGCGTGAACCGCTTCACAAACAAGAGTTTCTCGAACTGCATCCGCGGATTGGCAAACGCCATGCGGCGGGCAAGCCAGCGGGCTTCGCGGTAATGCGCCTTGCGGGCCTCAGGATCGCAACTGTCGGCTTTCTCGCGGGCGATGAGGGCATCGGCGCGGGCACGAAGCTCGGCGGCAGGCGCCGGCCGGGAGACGTGGAACTCGGATCCCAAGTGATCGGCCCGATCGAGTGTTTCTTTCAGCGGCGCCACGAAGAACGTCCGGCCATATCGGAGTTTGCCTTTGCCTTGCCCGGCCGACACGATCACCGCGGCAGCCCCTTCGTGCGCGATTTGGAATTCGAGCGGCAAAACGGCCGGGCCCTCGAAGCCCTTTTCGAGGACCACCTGACGCCGCAGCCCTTGCGGCGTGACCACGACCGTCTCCACGGACAGATCAAGAGGCGGAGCCAGCGGCTTGGCGGCACGCAATTCCAGGGAGAGCCGGTTCTTGCCGAATCCCAACTTCGGCTGGGCCGGCCAGACGATTTGCCAATCGCGAGCGGCGGCCAGCGGCGTGGGCCTGCCGTGGAAGGGAGTCACTTCCGCCGGGAAGCCCGCCATGTCGCTATCGGGACTGAGGGCGATCTCCACGGAAGTCATGCGGCCGGCGCGAGCGATCTTGGCCCGATCGGTGGGAAGCGGCTTGCCGTTGAGGGTGATCACGGCACTTTCGCCTTTTCCGGCCAGACCGATTTTCGCGCTGCCGAGCGTGACGAGTTCTCCTCCACGCGACCACGGGCTGCGGCTGCTCTGATTGGCCGGTTGCCCCAACGCCAGGTTCTTCTGTATGGCCGCATGATATGGGGGGTAGACTTCGACTTCGTCAAGATGGAATAAGATGGGCGTGGGGCTGGGCAACTGGATGCGCAAGAATCGGGCGTGCAACTGGCCGGACCCGACGGTCTTAAAACCGATCACCAGCGGCTTGCGGTCCGCAATCCCGCCGAACGGTTTGCCTTTGTTCTCGTAGCATGGAGTCCAGAGCTTGCCATCGTCGGAGGCGAGGATCACGAGGTTGTCGGCGTTGTGCAGTCCCGGCGCGTAGTCGAGACGATTGTAGATTACTATCTTGCCGATCGGCTGCCGCGTGCTGAGATCGACTTGCCACCACGGATTTGGCTCGTAATTGGTGTGGAAACCATAGCGGCCGCTGGTCACGCCGTCGACCGCCCCGCCGGCGTCGGATGCGGTCGATGCTGGAAAGAAGCACGCCTCGGCGCTGGTGGGGAACGTGGCGCCGAGGTAGAGGTTCCGGTCGTCGACGCACAAACGGACCTTCGGCTGCACGGGTTGATCGGGCGGGCCGAGCGGGACTTCAGCGGCCCGCGACCAGCACGGATCGTCGAGGCGACCGTCGAGCGTTGGGGCCGCTAGCTTGGGAACGGCCATCGTCCCGCTCCCGGCTGCCGGCTGATCGCCCGGCGCGCCTTCCCAAGTCGCGTCGCCGCTCGGGAAACGGAAGACGCCGGGCTGTCGCACCTGCGCCATGCGGCATTCGTCCTGCCGCTCCCAGTCGGCTTCGACGCGCTCGCGAAACGACTCTGCCCAGACCGGGCAAACCAGCGCGGCGAAGAGGACGATCGACAGGCAAGCCGGCCGGGCCATGATTTCACTCTGATGAGTCGATCCGTTGCTCGTGATCAATCGAGATCTCCTTCTACGCGACGTCTTAGCGGCCGTGGGGACAAGCAGCCTTGCTTGTCGTGCGTCTATCCGGGCAAGCAAGCTGCTTGCCCTACGAACTGCCACTTTAGGTGGAATTGCCGCAAGTTGCAAGCACGCAGACCAGCTAAGTGGGGGGGGTAATGTCATATAGTCGCACGGCAAAGAGGCAAACCGGTCATACTTTCGCAGGAAGAGGTTTTTGCAGCACGAGTTTACCGGCTACACTTTCTAGGCGGCCAGGTCAAGAGATCCGAGAGATTGATCCCATGGGTCTGAAACCAGACACCCTCGCGAAGCTCGGCAAGTTCGACACGCCGACGATCTGCAACGTGATCGAGATGTTCGACGTCCGGCCCCGCAATACGGGCTTTATGGACGGCCGTATCCGGGCGGGCTTTCCGGAGTTTCCGCCGATGGTCGGGTTCGCGTGTACGGCCGCGTTTCGCAGCGGGGCCCCGCCCACAAGCGGCGATGCCTACGGCAGCTTCTTGGAGCAGGTTCGGCTGTACGAGAGTCTCCCCGGGCCGGCGGTGATGGTGTTTCAGGACCTCGACGATCCACCGGTTGGAGCGACCTTTGGCGAGGTGATGTGCTCGGTCTACAAGGGGTTCGGATCCACCGGATTGGTCACCTCCGGTGGAGGCCGCGATCTGCTGCAAGTGCGGGCGTTGAACTATCCGGTGTTCACTGGTTCCACGATTTGCGCGCACGCTTACTGCCACATTCTCCATATCGGGCTTCCGGTGCGCGTGGGTGGGCTGGTGGTCCAGCAGGGCGACTTGCTTCACGGCGACGCCAACGGCGTGACGAGCATCCCGGTCGACATCGCCGACGAAGCGGCCGACGTGGCCCAGGAGTTCTGCGACGCGGAGAAGATCGTCATCGGCTACGTGCGCGGTCCGGGACCGAAGACCGTCCAGGGCCTCGCCGCGGTCCGCAACGAGTTCACCGACGCGCTGGCCAAGCTGTATCGCCGCGTGCGGCGATAGCGATCATCAAGCCGCGACCGCGGTTCGCGCGTTTTCGCCGTGGCGGTCGGGTGGCACATCCAGAGTCTTCTATGGACGTGGTTTCCGCACGTCGACTCATCGACCACGCCCTTCGCAGAGCCTCAGGGCCTGCCACCCGGCCGCTTGCTGTTTTCTTTATGGTGCGC
>CAYTJV010000547.1:0-5351 GCA_964438165.1 uncultured Planctomycetaceae bacterium
AGTGAAGCGGAGAAGCAGTGCGACGCGGCAACGAGGGATAGCGTCACTGGATCGACGGTTGAGTGGCACGCCCGGTGTCTTCGATGGGCGTGGCGTCCGCGCGTCGGGTGAGGGCGCGCCACGGGGGCAATCCGGGATTAGGGATTAGCGTGTTCGGACAAGAGACACACGGCCCGACCGAAGGTCTCCCAATCGCCGGGAATCGGCAAGAAAATCGGGCAATCACGAAAGCCCGAAAGGAGCAAAGCCCGAAAAACACAGGCACGGGTGCGTGGGCGCCCGTCACCCTCTGATTTGTTTTTCGGGCTTTCGTCTCTTCGGGTTTTCGTGATTCGTCTGTCACGCCAAAAAGAAAGCGGCGACGAGTCGCCGCACTCCAAAGAGCCTGTTCCTCCGTTGCAGGGGTCGCCGGGCATGGTCGAATAGGGCGTCCTACGGCTTCAAAGTCGTAGCCCACCATTGCCTGGGCGCTTGCTTGGTTCTCGTGGTGGGCCGGCGCTCCGCTTGGCCCACCCTACACTGGCCGCACGTGTACGACGAAATCGAGCGCTGGGACATCGGTGGCGGGCTGCTGTGGTGGCATTTGGCTCGGACCGCGCTGTTGGCGCGAGGCGAGCTTTACATCATCCACTTCGTGCGATAGGTCTTCTGGATCAACGGATCGGCCTCAGGGGCATTCTTGGCTTTCATGGCCGGTCCGTCCCACTCGATGGCGCGGCCCAGGCGCAGGGCAATGATCCCCGGCAGATAGACCTCCGCAGAATGGGCGCCGACGTCGAGGCCGGTGAAGGTGGGCGGGCCGCCTTTGCACGCCTGGAGCCACTCCAGCACGTGGTTGTCGCCGGGGGCGCGGGGAAGCGTGACCGGGACTGCCTTGGCCGCCTCGTGGTCGAGCACGCCGCGCCACTTCTTTTCGCCCTTGAGCTGCATGATCACCCCTTCGCCCCAACCGCCGGCACACATCTCGCCCTCTTGGCCCACGAACAGACAGCCGATCGCGGGCAGTTTGCCGCTGACGGCCTTGACCGATCGGGTAACGTCCTCGGGAGGGTATCGCCCGCCATCGCTCCACCAGAGCGACACCGGGGCCAGATTGCCGCGGGCGGCGAACTCGAAGCGGAACATGCCTTTCGACGGATAAGTCTCCTGAAGCGGCTCGGGCCGCTCGGCCTCGACTCGGATCGGATAGTCGAGCTTCAACGCCCGCACCGGAAGATCGAACGTGTGCGCCCCCTGGCCGGCCAACATGCCGTTGTCCAGATCGAGCCAGTTCTGGAACGCCAGGCAGCCGGGATGGTAGATCCGCTTGTTGAACGGCCGCAGCGGCACGGGTCCGAGCCAGAAATCCCAGTTCAGGCCGGGCGGCACCGGGTCCTCTTTGGGCGGGCGGCCGTGGCTGGGCGGATTGGGGCCGTAGCCGTCGCACCAGAGGTAGGCATGGTGGATCTGCCCCAGCACGCCGGCATGGACTACTTCCACCGCCCGGCGGCACGCCTTGCCCGCCGCGCCCTGCGTGCCGGTCTGGGTGGCGACCTTGGACTTTCGCACCAACTCGATGATCTCGCGGGCCTCGGCCAGTTTGCGCACCGGCGGCTTCTCGCAGTAGACGTGCTTGCCAGCCTTGATGAACGCCACCGACAGCGGCACGTGCCATCGCGCGCCCGTGGCGATCATCACCGCGTCGAGCGTCTTCTCCGTTTCCAGCAGCTTGCGGTAATCGTCGTAGACCTTGACCCGCTCGACCGCCGCGGCGCCGCCTTGGGCTTTCTGGGCGAGGAACTTGCGGGAGTTGGCGAGTTGCGACTGGTCCACGTCGCACTGAGCGACGAGGTTTTCGCCGAGGCCCATGGCCTCCATCGCAATGTAGCTTCCGCGTCCGCCGGATCCGATCAATGCGAAGTTCAGCTTGCTGTTGGGCGACGCGGCCCGGATGCCGGGGGCCACCAAGGGCGCACCGAGCGCGGCCGCGCCCAGTGCCTTCACGAACGACCGACGGGTACACTTGGATTTGTGGTTCATGGTTCTTCCTCACGTGCCTCCAAAGGCGAGCTTCTCTCATCTCGAAATGCGCGAGCGGCCACGACGTTACCCCCGAAGAGCCGTTCTTTCTGCGAGTTTAATGAACCGTCAGACTGCTGCCATTCTATCCGCCCTTCGCGGTGGGAACAATCATCGCCATGCCGTGGCTGCGATTCAGACGTAAGCGGACCGCCCGGCGGGCTCTCGCGATGCCCAGTCGGCGAGCTTCTCGCGGAAGATCTTGACATTGTGGCGGATGTCGACCGGGAAGGCCGGGTAGAAATGGAACTCGCGGATGGACGCGGTGAGCGGATTCGATTGCGCGAGCTGGCGGAGCGCATCGAGGAACGTTTGCCGATCGCGGGCCGTGCGGGGAAATCGTCCCGGCAGCGGCTCGACCACGATCGCCGGCTGCTGTCGGCCGGGCGGGCCGATTCCCACAAGGGCACAGCGGCGGACGTCGGCGAGTTGATTGAAGATCGCCTCGCAGGGGATGGTATACATCGGCCCGGCCTCGGTGAGCACGCGATGGGCCACGCGTCCGCAGAACCAGAACCGGCCTTGATCGTCCAGGTAGCCGGCGTCGCCCAGGCGGTGCCAAACCTCCGAGCCGTCGAGGATTTTGCCGAGCGCGTTGGCTTCGCGGCGGGTGACATACTCGCGGGTGACGACGGGGCCCTTGACGATCAATTCCCCGATCTCGCCTGGCGGGAACTCCTCGGCCTCGGCGAGCGTGCGGATCGGCCCGTCAACGATGCGAACCACTCTCCACTCGATCTGTGAGAACTTCCGGCCCACGCAGACCCCCGCGCCTCGACGGGTGCGCGCCGCGGTTTCGCCCAGGACCTCGCTGGCGGCGATCGAAGCCACGGGCAGCGACTCGGTGGCGCCATACGGCGTGTGGACGTCACCCTCGGGATGGATGCAATCTTTCATTAATTGCAGCACATCGGCGGGCACGGGGGCGCCGGCCGACATCACCCGGCGCACCGTCAAGAGGCGGATGGCCTTGTCCCGGCAGTATTGCCCCACGCGGCTCCAAACGGCCGGCGAGCCGAACGCCTGAGTCGCCTTCCAGTCGGCGACCGCCTCGACGATCTTGGCCGGATCGACTTGCGCCGGACGCGAAGGATCCATGTCGGGGATCACGGCCGTCACGCCCATTGCGGCATTGAACAGACCGAACAGCGGAAAACACGGCACGTCGATCTCACCCGGTAGGATGCCGTAGCGATCGCGGATCTCGTCGATCTGGGCGTCGAAGTTGCCGTGGCAGTACAAAACGCCCTTGGGCGGGCCCGTGCTCCCGGTCGTGAAGATGATCGCCGCCGGATCGCCGGCCTTGGTCGCGGCCGGGATTTGCGGGCCGCTCTCCTCGCAAGCACGCAGTTGCTCCAACGTCGCTCCGCCCCAAAACCATCGCCGGCCCACGGTCACGTGGAAGCGGGCCTTGGGGAATCGCCGCTTGAAGAGCAGGCGAGCGGCGTGCGCCAGGGGGATCGCAATAAACCCTTCGGGCTCGGCGTCGCTCAAGCAGCCGATCAGGTTCCGCCGGCCCATGCCCGGGTCGATGAGGATGATCACCGCCCCGGCCTTCAGCATGGCGAACACCAACGAAAGAAAATCGATCCCCGGGCGCACCAAGAGAGCGAGGCGAGTCCTCGGCTCGACGCCGAGACGGCGGAGCCCGCGGGCAATGCGGGTGCTGTCGTCGTCCAACTCGCGAAACGTGACGTGCCGGTAGCGGCGCCTGCCGTGGCCGTCGTAGTCGAGCGGCTCGGCGATCGCGACCTCCTCGGGCATCGACTGTGCGACAGCGCTCAGCCGGCTCGCCACGTTCAGGGGTCGGTCGGGGGCGAACGGTGTTGTCATAGCCACGTCGCTCAGTGGGACGGATTCCGGAGAATGCTGAATAGCAAGGAAATCGGGCAATCACGAAAGCTCGAAAGGACGAAAGCTCGAAAAATACAGGGAATGATGAATGCTCGCTCCTCCTTGCTCTTTCGCGATTTCGTTCTTTCGGGTTTTCGTGATTCGTTGCTGCTCAAGAGAGCCCCCCGCCTTGGCCGCCGGCGATCGTGCGGCCGCCGTCGACTGGAAGGCACACTCCCGTCACGAAATCGTTTTCCACCAGGAAGATCACGGCGTGGGCCACGTGCTCCGGCCGGCCTTCACGGCGGACCAGCGTACCGGCGATGGACCGCTCGCGCTCTTCGGGCGACATCTCGGGCGGCAGCATCACCGGGCCCGGCAGGATGCAGTTTACGCGGACCGCCGGGTTTCGCAAGGCGAACTCGACGGCCAGGGCGCGGGTCATTGCGGGAATGGCGCCCTTGGAGAGGAAGTAAGCGGCGTAATCGGGATACGGCCTGGCAATGGCCCAATCCCCGATGGTCACGATCGCGCCCCCTTCCGGCTGCCGGACCATCATCAAGCCCGCCTGCCGGCAGCACAGGAACGTTCCCAAGGCATTGATCTCAAAGTGACGGCGCACGTCGGCCGCGGTGATCTGTTCCAAGGGCTTCGGCTCCCAGATCGCCGCGGCGGTCACCAGGACGTCGAGCCGGCCGAAACGGTCCAGGGTTTCGCGAAACAGCCGTTGGACGTCGGCCTCGACCGCCACGTCGGCCTGAAATGCCTGGGCCGCTACGCCCTGCTGCTGGAGGTCCAGCACCGTCTCGTGGGCCTCGTGAGCCGAGCGATTGAAGTTCAAGGCGATGCTGTAGCCCTGGGCCGCCAGCGCGCGGGCCACGGCATTGCCCACGCGGCGTTTGCCGGCGCCCGTGACCAAGGCTACGCGTGCGTTTCCGAGGGTCTTCATAGGACACCCCCTCTGTGGGCTGGGCACTGTTCCTAAGGCATGAATTTACTTGAGGATAGCTTCCTTGCGTCGCTCGCTTTTCTTGGTCAGAGAGAGTCCGTATTTTCCAATTTGGGGTCCCCACTGGCTTTCTGACCCCGGGAGCGGACTGGGTAGGTAGATTCGAATCGTCAGTAACATTGGCCATGTCCTTTCCGACCGACATACCGAGGGCGGAGAGCGCTCTGCATTGTACTGCGGCGGGTGGCCATATCTCCACGGGAAAACCGGTGACACCGCTCGGGCGCTACGCGCGAAACACAGTGTGCCGGCGGCGATGGAGGCACGCCGGGCAGTTTCGGTGCCGACGGCCTCGCTGAGGGCGGCGGCGCTTATTGCACGCCCGACGCCATGCTGGCGACCAAGCGCACGCGGTTCGTCGACAACACGCCCGCAGGGTGACGCAACGGTGCGACCGATTGAACAAATCCCCACCGACCCCGCGTCGGTGGAAATCGGGTTTGGCAACTAC
>CAYTJV010000548.1:0-5346 GCA_964438165.1 uncultured Planctomycetaceae bacterium
GGAGGGTGGCGAGGTTCTCCGCAGCAGGTAATGGAGGCCCGGTCGCCGAAACAGCCCACGGCGGCGATAGCCCCGCGAGCGGCTGCTCAGGCCTCTCACGTGTCAGCGGACCGCGCGACGGCAAGGGCAGCCACAGCCCCGGGGAAACTGACCGAAGAACGCTATGCCCGCTTCTCGAGGTGGGATTTGTCGTTTGAGTATCCAATGGGATGGCAGGAGTATCGGGCTGATCGAGTGCACATGATGAAGGAGTACTTGCTGCGAGAACTGCGTCCGTATGGTAGGAACCTCCAGGAATTCACCATGATCGTCGGGCCGAACGGGCAGACCGCGCTTCTCGTTTCTAAATACACAACCCCGAGTGCTATGACGTCTTCCGAGTTCGTGAAGGAACGAGAAGAAGCTTATGATCGCGCGAAGCGGACCGGAGATGTGACGAAGGTGAATTACGTAAGACAAACACACATTGCCAAACTGTCCGCTGTGGAAGAGGATGTTGAGCGCAGCAACGGCGGGAGGGGCCGCACCTACAAAATACTCGGCGGAACAGCAGTATTCGAGCTGTCCTTCATTGTCAACAAGGCGGAATCTTTCTCGAACTACATTGCTGCACTGGAACACATTGTCTCGACGTTGACTGTCGCAGGCCGCAAGCAAAACCCTTGAGTACCACGGGCCCAAAGCGGCGACGCAGAAACGGGGGGAAACCAGGACAGTCACCCATTTCCCGTTGTGGAAATAGGTGGCTGTCCCCAGGTCTTCCCGTGAAACAGCATTACCTGTGCGGAGAGGGAGCGATGACTAAGATCTTTCGCTGTATCCTGTGCGGTGAGGATCTCACTGAGTATCTTAGCCGACGGGAGTCGCGACCCATGTGTCCGGGTTGTGGCGCGCAGTTCAATCTTATGAATTTTGTCGAATCACAGCGTGAAGCGCGAATTCAGCATCATTCTCAAATTGGCTGCGGAGGTGGAGCACTGATCTGCATTGCGACTGTCATCGGGTTTGCACTGTTTGCGCGCGCCGACGCGCCTGTTGGTCCGGGCATGGTAATTGCAATGGGTGCAGGACTCGGGTTCACTGTTCTGTACTTCCTCTGTTGCGTCTGTTATGCGTGGTGGAGACGGCGCGACTGAGTGCGGGCGGATCGGGTGGCACGTCCCTGAAAGGGCCCTCGGTGTCAAGAGGCTCCTGCGTCTTGTCGGGTCAGGTCTTGACATTCAACTTTTCGGCCGTCGAAACGGGACCATATGAGAGCAAAACCATGGGTACCAGAAGTCAAATCGGTGATGTCGCCACAAACCAGAAAGTCATCATCTGGTTAATTGCCGTAAACCTAGTTTTAGTACTCACCATTCCGCTAGCAAGCACCATGTTGTTAAGTGATAAACAAGTGGTGAACTTCATCTTGTCCGTATTCCCGCTCTTGTTAATCCTGACAGGAATCCTTTACGCTATCTTCGTCCACAGACTGGCTACGTCGTTGAACATGGTGCCAGCAATCGCGTGGGTCTTCTTGTCGATGCTTCCATACGTTGGCGTCATTGCACTGCTCATTGTTAACGGAAAGGCGACCAGATTCCTCCGCTCGAAGAGTATTCGTGTTGGTTTGATGGGAGCAGATAGTGACGATGTTAACCGAGCGATGTACAGTCGACTACCACCGGCAGGCGATGAGGCGGACGAGTGCCTCTGGCGATAGAAGAGGAAAAGGGGTCCGGACGGTCGGCCAGAGACAGGGTCAGGTCTGGACATTTAACGTTTGTGTGTGCCGCCGTGGTTCCATGCACCGATGCGACAATCGCATTCCACGAAAAGGTGGACTACAGGACCCGACGCCATTAACCCCATTGTCATCCTTTGGTTCTCGTCATCGCGGCGCGGCGAATCGCCGGCGCACTAGTTCCGGCAAATATTTGACGGGCACGGAAGCCTGGTCGATGATCGCTTCGTGATAGCGGCCTAGCTCGAAGCGGTCGCCCAGCTCGCGCTGGATCGCCTGGCGCAGGCGAGATCCTATTGGCCGTAGCCTTGGTCGAGCATCCTCTGCTCGGTGTAGATGGCCCAGCCTTCGATGTACACGGCGGGTGCCTTCGTGTCCCCGTGCCTGCCTTTTCTCATCTCTCCGTTTCGCCGGGAATTTTTCCTGCTCTCGCGGCATCTTAAGGAATGAAGCGGACATGGCGCACCGAGCTGGGTCGCGGCTGCCCCTTCCGTTGGATCTTTCTCTCGGATCGAAGGGAGTGTGGGAGATGCTGCGCGCACTTGGACTTTCTGTAGCAGTGGCGGGAACGGTGCTCGGACTGGGGTGCGGCAAAGGCGAGGCGCCGAAAGTCGCCGCCCGCCCGGCGGCGTCCACGGCCACGCCGGGCGACGGGATGGCCATGGCCAAGTCCACGGCGCCGCCTTCCCCGATCGCGAGCGCGATGCCCGCGAGTGCGCCTGGGAGTGGACCGGCGGAGCGTGGGGTTCTGGCGGCGTCCGTGGCCGCACGCGACTTTGGGATGGCCCGCGCTGTGCACGAGTCTCCCCGCGCTGTGCGCGGGTCTCCCGTCCCCGCACCTGCTCGGACCGAAGGTCTCCCGAAAGCGCCGGAGGCCTCCGGTCATCGATTCGGCGAGGTCGGGAAACCTGCGCCGAGCGCGGGAGAAAAGACGCGGAGACGGGGAGACGCGGAGACGCGGAGAAGTGGTGACGTGGACGAAGCTCGCCCACTCTCCGTGCCTCCGCCTCTCTCCTCTCCCATCTCCCCTCTTCCCTCTCCCTTCTCCTCTCTTCCCATCCAGTCGGGCACGCTCACCGCGGGGAGTTTTGACGACCACCAGCGTTTGGACGACTATCGCCGCTACTTGTCGGAGGTCTTGCAGCGGGACCCCGGCGAGAAGCTGCCGCGCATGGATCTCGGCCGCCGGGTCGTGATCCTCGTCGAGAACGGGCAGGGGCTCCCTGTCGCCGACGCCCGCGTCGTGATCCGGCCGGCTGACGATGGGCAAACTCGGCCGGACGACGGTTCCGGGTCCGCCCTGGCGGACGTCACCACGGCCGCCGACGGCCGGGCGGTGTTCCTCTCCGGCATGGATGGGGCCAAGGGGAGGCAGAAGTTCTCCCTCGCGGTGTATCCGCCTGGCGGGTTATCGCCGGTGACGCAGGTTGTGGATATCGACCAGCCGGTCTGCCGCGTTCAACTTCCTTCGGTCCCGCAGCGCCACATCCGTCGGCTCGACCTGGCCTTGGTGGTCGATTGCACGGGGAGCATGGGCGATGAGCTGGAGTACCTGAAGGCGGAGATCGACGGCATCGCCGCCGCGGTGAATCGCATGTTTCCCGAGGTCGATCAGCGGTACGCGCTGATCGTCTATCGAGACCAAGGCGACGAGTACGTCACGCGGACGTTCGACTTCACCGGGTCGCTGGAAGGTTTTCGGAGCACCCTTTCGCAGCAATACGCCGCTGCCGGCGGCGATTATCCGGAAGCGGTCCACCTGGCCCTGTCCGAGGCCGACAAGCTCAGTTGGCGCAAGGAGGAGACTGCCCGCGTCTTGTTCCTGGTGGGCGACGCCCCGCCCCACGAAGAATTCTTCCGGCAGGCCATGGAGGCCGTCTCGGCCCTGCGGCACAAGACGGTGCGGATCTACCCTGTGGGCTGCAGCGGCGTGGCCGAGCAGGCCGAGTTCATCTTCCGCGCCGCGGCGTTTCTGACCCAGGGGCAGTATCTCTTTTTGACCGATCACTCCGGAGTGGGCAATCCGCACACACCGCCGCACGTGCCCGACTACCAGGTGGAGCGCCTCGACCGCCTGATGGTCCGCATGATCGCCTCGGAGCTGGCCGGCCGAAAGCTGGCGGCGACCGAGATCATCGCCATCGAAGGCGGCCAAACGCCTTACGGCCCCCCACAGCCGATCCCGCCCGAGCAACAGACCAAGGCCGCATCGCCCCCTCCGCCGCCACTGTTTCGGCAGCCGTCTGCCGCACGCGTCTCGCTCGCCTGGTTCCCGGCGTCTTCGGCCGCGCGGTGGATCTTGCTGCTGGGCCTCCTCGCCATGGGCAAGGTGGCGCAAGACTACGTCACGCGTCGCCAGCGCCCGCATCCGTAGGATCGGGCAAGCGTGCGGTCCAGATATTCGATAGTTGCCACAATCGTAGTAAAATGCTACCATTGAAGCATGAGCCATCCTGTAGAACTCTCGGACGAAATCGTGCTTGACGCTCGTTTGATTGCGGAAATCTCGCAACGATCTGTCGCGTCGCAGATCGAGTTTTGGGCACATCTGGGCCGCGCCATCGAACCTCTGCTGGAAGGCTCCCGTGCTCTCGCCTTGCGGCGCGCGGGCACCGTCCGGCCGTTGTCCGAATGCCTTGCGTCGGTTGAGTCGGACGAGGGCCGCCAACGGGTAGCCTCCTACCTCGACTCGCGGCCGTTTCCTCACTACCAGCCCGCGCCCGGCGCCCCCGGCCTGCTGGTGCGGGTGGACGAAGACGGAACTCGCACGTTGGGCCGCTTCGTCGGCCGTGAATTTCAACCGGCCAAATGATCGACTTCGCAGCCTTCGATCGACGTCCCATCGTGGTGGCGATTGCCGGGCCCAATGGAGCCGGCAAAACGACTTTCTTTCACTCGCACTTGGCATCTGCCGGGCTGCGGTTCGTCAACGCCGACGTGCTGGCCGCCGAACTCGCGTTGGAACCCTACCAAGCGGCACGGCTTGCCGATGACAACAGCGATCTCAACGATCCGTATCGCCAAGTGGCCGCATTCGATCGCGGAAAACTTTGCCACTTGCAGCAACCGGTCCCGGCGTGGCTCCGACCCTTGTTATAGGTGGGCGATAATCAGTGATGTCCCCTTTTCACCCGGTCGACACGCCGTCAAACGAACGTCGCCACCACCGTATTCTACCCTACCGCGTAGGATGCAGCAATTCTCGGGACACAATACCGCTTTCGAGTCCCGTTCTCGTCATCGCGCAGCAAACCGCTGGCGCACCAGTTCCGGCAAATACTTGACGGGCACGGAGGCCTGGTCGAGGACGGCCTCGTGATAGCGGCCCAACTCGAAGCGGTCGCCCAACTCGCGCTGGATCGCCTGGCGCAGGCGGCACATGGCCATTCGGCCCACGAAGTAGGTGGAGAGCTGAACCGAGCTTTGCTTGGCACGGATGATCTTCAGCCGCGCTTCGCCCTCGGATTGAAACGCCTTGTCGGTCAGGAGCGAAAAGGCTTCTTCGTCGGTCATTTCGGTGCAGTGCATCTTGTGATCGAGGATCGCGTTGGTAACTGCGCGGAGGTAAAACTTCAATTGCGTCAGGCGGAGGGCGAGATCCTGCTGGCCGTAGCCTTGGTCGA
>CAYTJV010000549.1:0-5336 GCA_964438165.1 uncultured Planctomycetaceae bacterium
GCGAAAGTTGATGCCGTATGGCCGCCGTAGTTGCCAAACCCGTTTCCACCGGCACAGGGCCGGTGGGGAAAAGCAAAGAACCGTCCGTGTCCAAAGTTGACGCCGGATGGCCCCACAACCGTTTGGTGCTATTTGGCGCCGGTCAAAACTCGATCATTTTGCGGCGGCGAAGCTCTAGAGCCTGCCGGCAGAGCTCCGTGATTTCCGGCGTATAGCGGCAGCCTAGGTCGCCACCGTCGCCGGCCTTTCCGGCGCAGGCGCTCCCGGGCGCTAGACGGAAGTCGAGGTTCGCCGGATCGCGAAAACGCGGATCGGCTTGGAAGCAGTCTGTGACGCCCTCGGGGATTTCTGCCCCCACGACCGCACACCGGTAGACGTCGTGGATTTTCCCGTCGCCGCCCCTTTGGCCGATTTCGAGCTTGCCCCAGATCGAGTCCCAGATCCCAAGGGCGTGATTGTTGGGTACCAATATGGTCGTAGGGATGGTGCAAAATCGCACGCCGATCCGGGAATTCGATCGCAACTCGTTTCCCAGGAACAAGCAGTTGCGAAAATTCGTGTTGCTTCGGATAAGCACGGACGAGAGGAGGACGCAGTTGTCAATTTCCGTGAGGAAGCCGCTGTTGTCAGGGAATGAGAACGCCAGGGGGCGTTGTTTCTCGAAGCCGATGAGGCTCGCGCGCAGCCGAAACGGTCCGTTGGCGATCACCACGCCCGCGGGCAGGGCGTCGCGGAACCGCTCCCCCGAGGGCTTGGCGTGAATCAACACCAGTCTCTCCAGCGTCACATTGGGCGCAAGGACCAGGACCAGCGCGGGAGAACCCTGCGTCGAGCCCTGGGAGGCGATGATAGGCCAGCAGCGCTGAGCCCCGCGCACGGTGAGACCGGACTTGGCGGCCGCGATCTCGACTGTCTCGCTGTAGGTGCCGCTATCGAGGATTTCGACGAGGTCGCCCGGCCCCGCGGCGTTGATCGCCTCCTGGATGGCTCGGAACTCACCTTTGCCGTCCTGGCGGACGACCAGCCGTTTGCCCAATCCGGCCACCGCCTGCTGCATTTCGGCAAACGAGGGCTTCCGCTCCGGCCCGATTACCGGCGCGGTTTGCGCGTAGTCCTTCCTGAGTCGCTCGACGATCGGCTTCAAATCGAAGAAGTCCCGTTGAGCGAACAGTTCCGCCGCCTCGGCGTAGAGCTTTTCGGCATCGGCCTCTACGGCCCCGCTCTTGGACTTCGCCAAAGCCGCCTCGACAAGTTCCTTGTTCGACGCAAGCCACGGCGTCTGCGCGTATTTCTGCTGAATGCTCTCCAACGCGGCCGTGGCCTCGTGGAACTCCCGTTTCTCGATCAGCTCTTCCGCCCGCGCCAGCGCCGCGGCGGCCAGCGGCGGCAAGTGCGATTCGACCTTGGCTCCCAGCGCGGCGGCTTTGGCGAAGAAACGCTCCGCCGATGCTTCGTCCCGGCAGACGGACGCCAACAGGCCTGCCGCCAAGCAGTCGTCGGCCTTGGCGGCGTCGATGACCAGTCGCAGCAGTTTTTCTCTCGTCTTCTCGCTCAACTCGCCCCAGGCGAAGAGTTCCGTTTTGCCGCTGGGCAATGTGGCCGTAATCCCCTTGTCGTCGGCCATCGTCAGTTCGCCGTTCATGCCGCGCAGCAGCAGGGCTGTCTTCTTCACCCGTGGCTCAGCCGCGTTGATCTTCTGCACGATCCGCGCTTTGAGCTCGATCAGTCGCTTCACCTCCTCGCGCCGCACAGCCAGCCGGGTGGCCAGGTCGGCGGCGTCGAACTTCAATCGCTCCAAGACCTGCGCCGCCTGGCCGAAATCCCACGCGAAGAGCATCCGCTCCATCGGCGCCATGGCTTGTTCGTAGCCGGTCTCGGTTTTCCTCCGCTCGTCGATTCGCTTCCTCGATGTCGGATCTTGCGGTGCGTCGGACGCCGTGACTGGCCTGATTGGTTGCGGCTGTGATTTCTTTTCCGCCGTCGTCGTGCGGGGGGTGAACATGCCAGTCGAGCTTGTGGCTGACGGCAGCTTACACATCCAGAGGTCCAAGCCCCCCTGCCCGCCCGGGCGATTCGAGGCGAAATACAGCGTCCGACCGTCGTTGGAAAGTTCTGGAGCCAGATCGTCGCCCTTGCTGTTGACAATCGGCCCAAGGTTGACCGGCTCGCCGAACTGCCCGTCCATCGAAGCGCGCCGGCACACCCACAGGTCATAGCTGCCCTGTCCGCCCGCGCGGTCGGATTGAAACAGGAGTGTCAGACCATCAGACGACAGCACTGGGTTGCCTTCATTCGCGTTGCTGTTCACGGTCGGCCCGAGGTTGACCGGCTGGTCAAAGGGCTCCCCGGGCGAAGCCCGGCGGCACATGAACAGGTCGTGCCGCCCCTGCCCGCCTGGACGATTCGAGTTGAACACGAGCGTCAGGCCGTCGGCCGAGAGTGCCGGATAATCATCGTTGGCGCTGCTGTTGATGATCGCCCCGAGGTTGATGGGCTCGCCGAACGGCCCGCCGGGAGAAACGCGCGTGCTCATCCATAGATCATTTCCACCTGCTCCGCCCGGGCGATCGGAGTGAAACAAGAGCGTCAAGCCGTCGGCAGAAAGCGTCGCACCGCAATCGTCGGAAGCGCTGTTGACCGTCGGGCCGAGCCTGACCGGTTCGCTCCAGCCGTCGGGCGACGCTGAGGACGACGCAGGAGTCGCGGCGGCGGGAGTGTCGGGGAATTCTCGCACGCCCGGGAACTCGCCCGCTACATCCGACTTCGCGGTCGGAGGGAGAACGCTCCTGGCAACGCGAAAGCCGAGGCTGTCGTATCGGTTGCCCGGGTGGTCGACGTGGCCGTGGGCCGCACAGCGGGATTCGTCGGGGCGCTCGTCGTGCCACGAGCCCCCACGCAACACACGGGTCGCGCCGCCTGATGGGCCGGTGGGGTCCACTGGCGGCGACTGCTTGTAGTAATCCGGGGAGAACCAATCGTCACACCACTCCCACACGTTCCCGTGCACGTCGAAAAGTCCAAAACCGTTGGGTTTCTTTTGCCGTACCGAATGCGTCTTCGCGCCGGAGTTACCGCTCCACCACGCGTAGTCTCCAAGTGCGACCTCGTCGTCGCCGAAGCTCCAGCGGGTCGTTGTCCCCGCACGGCAAGCATACTCCCACTCAGCCTCCGTAGGCAGGCGGTACTTGGCCGCGCCGGCCCTTTCCACGGGCAATTCCGACAGGCCGCAGCAGAACGCCACAACATCGTTCCACGAAACCATCTCCACCGGCGCGGCGAGTCCGCTATCCTTGAACTGGCTCGGATTGGACCCCATCACCTGCTCGTATTGGGCTTGCGTCACCTCGCAAAGGCCCAGGTAGAACGCGCGCGCGATCTTGACGCGGTGGCGCGGCGCTTCTGCGGGCAGGTCGTCGATGTGCCACTGCGGCAAGTTGCGCTTCTTGGCTTCCTCCAAGAGCTGCTTGACCTCCTCCTGCGTCGATCCCATGTCGAATTCACCCGGCGGGATGAGGACGAACTTCATGCCGATCGAATTGGTGAACTCGACCGGCACGCCAAGGTGCTTGGCCCACGCCTCTTGGTGTTTGCGGGCCGTGGCGGCGTCGAAGGGGGCGACTGCCAAAGGGGGCGGATTAGCCGCCGGCGAGTCAGCGGCGGGTGACTGCTCGGCCACAGCCGGTTTTCCCTTCCCCTTCCCCTCACTCTGACCCTCTCCCGGGCGGAGAGGGGTGCTGAACAGGAAAGCAGCGAGAACGGCCAGCAGGGCCGTCCCGGTGGCGACCGTCGCGTACATCACCAGCGGCCTCTTGCGGGCCGAGGCGACCGCTTGCTTGACGAGGCCCGCGAGGCCTCGGCCGGTGTCTTCTCCGGCGAGGCGGCGGAGTGTTTCGCTTCGTGGGGGCGCCGTGCCTGCCGGACGCGGCGTCGCCTCCTCCAAGAATGACAGGTTCTGCGCGAGGGCCGCGTCCTCGTCGGGGACCGGGGGTTGGCTGGGCAGCGGCGGCGCGGGCCCGACCCCGCTCAAGAAGCCCTCCAGGTCGGCGACCACTTCCTGCATCGACTGGTAGCGCCCTTCGGGCCGCTTGGCGACCATTCTCTGGAAGACGGCGTCCAAGGCGGCCGGCGCGTCGGGCCGCTTGGCGCAGAGCGACGGAATCGGCGACTCGCGGTGCGCCAGGAGCACCTGGATCAGCGATTCGCCGGTGTAAGGGGTCTCCGCGGTCAACAGGCGGTAGAGTGTGCAGCCCAGCGAGTAGATGTCGGCCCGATGATCGGCCGTGCGCGTGTTTTCGGCCTGCTCGGGGGCCATGTAGTCGCAGGTGCCCATCACCTCGCCGGTGCGGGTGAGCTGCTCCGAAGGGCCTGAAAACGCCGCCGCGGCGCCGGTCATTCGCGCCAGGCCCATGTCGAGGATCTTGACCGTCGATTTCTTATCCACCAGCAGGTTGGCGGGCTTGATGTCGCGGTGGACGATCCCCTGGGCGTGGGAGTACATCAGCCCGCGAGCGGCCTGGAGGACGTACTCGACCGCCTGGCGCACCGGCAACCGGCCCTGTTCGTTGAGGACCTTGGCCAAATCCTTGCCGTCGACGTACTCCATGGCCAGGTAGTGGACGCCCTCGGCCTCGCCCGCATCGTAGGCCATGACGATGTTGGGGTGATCGAGGCGTCCGGCGGCGGCGACCTCGCGGTAGAAGCGGCGCACGGTCTCCGGCGACTTCATCGCGGCGGCGGGCAGGACTTTGATGGCCACCGTGCGTCCGAGCCGCCGGTGCTTGGCCTTGAGGACCACGCCCATGCCCCCCTGACCGAGCTTGTCCAATACGGTGTACTCGCCGAAGAGCAGGCCCTTGGTCTTGCCCTGGTAGACCGCGTGGGCCTGGTACTTGGTGAGTTTCCCGGCCTGGACCAGATGGCGCGCCAGGGTCTGCACGTCAGCCGGCCGCTGGTCCGGCGGAAGGCCCTCGAAGCCTTGCCGAAAGGCCGCCACCTCGGCCGCCGACATCAGGCCGCTTTGGACGAGGTTCTCGACGAATTGTTCGAGGGTCGTGGCCATGAGAAGAGGGCGTCTCGCTTCATGGCCGATTATACATCAGTCGGCTTCAGCCCCGAAGGGGCGGCATACGACAGCCCAGGGCAACGCCCTGGGGAGACCGGGCCGCAGTAAGGCCGAAGCCCTGAAGGGGCGAAATCCAGGCTCCACCGGACCTTTATCCCGCCCTTTCAGGGCTACCGATCTCGTGCTCGGCTCCCTCCCCAGGGCGTTTCCCTGGGCTGTTGTATTTCGCCCCCTCGGGGCTGAGGCAGGCCGTTTACGTCCCAATGACCCCCAC
>CAYTJV010000550.1:0-5323 GCA_964438165.1 uncultured Planctomycetaceae bacterium
CGGGTGCGCCGTCGCAGGGGTCGGGTTGGCCTTTGGCGGGCTGCGGCCGCTTGTCGCAGCCCCGGCCGGGATTCTCGGCAAGATCGGCAAGGCGAAGCCCCGGCCGGATCTGGGCGGCAAGCAGTCGCAGCCCGGGCTGGAGGTGATCCAACTCACCACAGAATCCGACGTGCCGGCCTCGCACCTTTACATGGAGGCCCAGATCTTCACCATGGACTCGAAGCGGTTCGTCCTGCACCGCTCGGCGACGGCGCACGGCGGGAGCAAGAACGATCCGAAACACCAGTACCTTGTGTGCGACCTTGAAGACGGCTGCTCGCTCCACCCGCTTACGGAGGAACTGGGTGCGACCGCCGCCACGGTCTCGCCCGACGGGAAGTGCGTCTACTATTTCGTCGACGAGACGCGCGTGGGCGGCGGCCGGTTGACGCTCCATCGCGTCGGGCTGGACGGCAGCGACCGACAGACGATCCTGGTCGTCGATCGGCCCCTGCCGGATACCAAGTTCCGGCCCAGCGAAATCTATCCCCTCTCGACCATCTCTTCCGATGGACAACGACTGGCGATCTCCGCATTCCTGGGGGACGGCAAGACGGAGAATGCGCCTTTCGGGCTGATGGTCTTCGACCTCCAGAAGGCCACCGTGCGCCTGGTCCTCCACGGGCAGACTTGGTGCAACATGCACCCGCAGTATTCCCGCTCCACCGATCCCGAGGCGTGCCGCGACATCCTGATCCAGGAGAACCACGGGAACGTGTGCGACGTGCGCGGGAACGTCACCGTGTTGGTCAGCGGCGCCGGGGCCGACATCCACGTGATCCGCGACGACGGCACAAACTTCCGCAACATGCCCTGGGGCCGCGACGGCAACGAGGCCTGCCAAGGGCACCAATGCTGGCGGGGTCGAAGCCCTTGGGCCATCACCAGCACCGGCACGAGCAAGCCGCCGGAGGCCCAATTGATCGAGGGCCTCGCTGCACCCCATGCCGGCCACGTGGGGATCAAGACGCCCGGCGCGATCCGCAACGACCTAAGCCGCAGCTTCCCCAAACCGAACTTCTATCATTTCGGCACGGACATCGCCGGGAAACGCCTGATTTCCGATGCCGGCCCGCACGACAAGGGCGGGGGCATCTACTTGGCGGAGCTCGACGAACCGGGCAAGGGCGCGGCCAAGAAGTTCACGTATCTCTTGAACCCGCGCTCCTCGTGGAAGAGCGAAGCCCACATCCACCCCTTCCTCTCGCCCGACGGCACGATGGGCTTTTTCAACTCCGACGAAACAGGCATCCTTCAGGCGTACATGGTTCGTGGGCTGCCGGCTGAGGTGTGACACTGGCCCGGGCGTCACCACCGACCCTGCGTCGGTGGGACGATGATTGGCAGCTACGGCACCCGCGCTAGCGTCGATTTCTCGCTGGCCCCGCCCGACCCGGCCGTGCGGCGCAAGCGGAAAAAAGGGTCTAACTGAGCGTAGCTGCCAATCATCGCTCCGCCGGGATAAACCCGGCGGTGGCGTTTCCCGTTTGACGAACATGGTTGTTAGCTGCCAATCATCGCTCCGCCGGGATGAACCCGGCGGTGGCGTTGACAGTTTGAGTAAACAGACGGTGAGGCACCGACCGAGGATCTCCGAAGCCCCGGGAGGCCTTCGGTCGCGGGTGTGGCGGGGTCAGGAGACCCGCGCCGAACTGAGTTCTTCCCTCTCCGTGTCTCCCCTCTCCCTTCTACTCTGCGTTCGCTTTCTTGACGAGGTCCTGCCAGAAATCGCGGGCCTTGCGGTGGAGTTCGAGGACCTCGCGGCGCTGTTGGGGATCGTCGATTTGAATCTGGCGGGCGCGCTCCATGACCCAGTCGAGGAAGAATTTGGCCGAGGACTTGCTGATCCGCCGCCCGTAGCCGGCTTCCACGAAGTACGGCCCGGTCATGCCAAAACGGTAGGTCTTGGACTGCTCGCCCACGGCCCGCAGCAGGAACCAGCCGCTGGAGTCGAAGCGGATCTTGGGCAGCTTGCCGCTTTGGCGGTAGTCGTCAAAGCGGATCTCGTGGACCACGTGGCCGTTCTTAATGACCTCCAGGTAGCGCACAGGCTCGCGGATGGAAAGCGTCAGGCCGATCTCGAATTCCGCGGCCTGCCCCTTTTCGATCTGGAACACATGGCCGGGCAGCTCGCCCCGAACGGTCGGGCGCAAGAGCGGCCCGTTGGTCACCATGACGCGGCCCGCATGAAGGTTCTCCCACCATTTCTCGTAAGTTAAGTCGCCCTCGACGTGTACGTACACGCGGTTGTAGCCGACGGGGTTGCTCGTCACGCCGGAACCGCTGCCGGCGGTGGGCGGGATGCGCAGGCCGCAGTTCAAGAGGTGGAAGTAAATCTCCTGCGACCAGAGGGCATTGCCCAGCACGCCCGGGAACCGCTTCGCGTCGCGGGGCTTCCCGTCGGCTTCGTTGGGGATCGATTTAGTCCGGCCAAGGTGGCCGTGGGCGACTTGAACGGAATCGAGCTGGCCCAAGGCGACCAACATCGGCACGTCCCACCAGAACGGCTTGCTCGCCTCGACCCATGCCCCCGGTTGGACGCGGATCTTCTCCAGGGCTTGGAGGATCGGCGGGTACTCGGCGTTCGGTGGGCCGAGCTTGAGCGGAGTCGATAGATTGAAGTAATAGAGGGTTCCGCCGGGCCGCCCGTGCTGTCCGCCGAGGAGGTGGAAGTAGCGGTTCTCGTCGAAGCGCACCAGCGGCTGCTTGGGCAGTCCGCCGGACGACCAGGCATTGTGGTCGTTGCCCCAGGTGATCAGCGGAACGACGTGGAGGTCCTCGGCCTGCATCAGGAGCTCGATATCTTTGGCGGGGCGGTGGACATCGAGGTCGCCGGACCACCACCCTTCGGCCGCCATGTCAGCCCCGCGCTCCAGCTCGACCTGCTTCGAGTCGTCGGCGAAGTTGGCGATCGTGAAGTGGCCGGTGACGATCTTGTACTCCGGCCCGCGATCCATCTCGAACGTGTACGCGCCGGTGGGCAGCTTGAGCACGATTTGGCCGGGCACGACAAAATGGTCATCCCACGCCGGCACCTTCTTGGGGAGTCTGGGTCGGCCCGCGGGGTTCTTCAAGAGCATGCGGCAAGGGATCGGTTTGCCCGTGGCACGGTCGACCACTGTGAGTGCCAATTGCCCGTCGTTAGCCGCTTCGATTCGATCCGAACTCGCCGCCGCGAGGAAGGCAACCGCGAGGGCCAGCAAGGTGGTGCGGAGGGGGTTGCCCCCTTTGGAGTGCGGCGATTCATCGCCGCTTTGGATCACGCCACGTGGTGTCCCCCAAAGGAAAAGAAAGCGGCGATGAATCGCCGCACTCCAAAGGCGCGTTGATCCGGTCACGACGTAACTCCTTGGCAGACTATGGTAAATGTAGCACATGAGGGGACCACTTCACCGGACTAGGCCACGCATTTAGAATGGCGTAGGTTGTTCGAGAGTACGAGTGGCAATCGCCTTACGGGCCCACCGATGGCTGAAGACTATTACCAGATTCTGGGGGTGGCGCGCAACGCCACGCAGGCCGAGATCCAGAAGGCCTATCGCGACCTAGCGCGGAAGCACCACCCCGACATGAACCCGGACGACAAGTCGGCGAAGAAGAAATTCCAGAAGATCCAGGCCGCGTTCGACGTTCTGAACGACTCGAAAAAGCGGGAAATGTACGACCGTTACGGGAGTTCGTTCGAGACCATGGGCGGAGGTGGTGGGCCGCGAGGCGGAAGCACGTGGCAGACCTCTTACGGTCCTGGGGCCGGGTTTGGGGGCTTTGAAGACGTCGATTTCGGGCAATTCTTCGGCGAGCGGTTCGGCGGCCAACGGGCCGGAGGCGATGTCGGCGATCTGTTCGAGCAGTTCCGCCGCGCCAGTGGGGGCCGGCGCTCGGGCGCGGGCCGGGAGCGACGCGGCGCCGATTTGGTGCACGATCTGCGGATCCCGTTCGTCACGGCGGTCAGCGGCGGGACCGTGGACCTCACGTTTACGCACCAGTCGGGCAAAACGGAGAGCCTGCAAGTCAAGATTCCGGCCGGAATCGAGGACGGCAAGAAGATCCGGCTGCGCGGCCAGGGAGAGCCGGGCGTCGCCAGCGGCGTGCCCGGCGATATCTTGCTCACCGTGCGCGTCGAGCCGCACCCGTTCTTTCAACGCCAGGGCAACAACCTGCTCGTCAAGGTGCCGGTCACTCTGACGGAGGCAGCCCTGGGGGCCAAAGTGGATATTCCCACACCGAAGGGAACGGTATCGCTTCAAGTTCCGCCGGGCACCTCCAGCGGCACGAAACTACGCGTGCGCGGGCACGGAGTGACGCCGAAAGCCGGTCTGGTGGGTGACCTGCTGGCCGAAATCCAGATTGTCCTTCCCAAGCCCCTCGACGAACCGGCCCGCGAGGCCATCCGGCAGATCGGCGAGCGCTTTCCCCAGGAGCCTCGCGCCAACCTGCGATGGTAGCACTTCATGAGCAACCAACGCTTTCCGGCCAAGTACCGGATCCTGCGTGACGGGGACTTCCGCCGGGCGTACCGCAAGCGATGCACCGCCTCCGACGGCGAACTGCTGGTATTCAGCCACGAGAACGGGCTACCGCATCCCCGCTTGGGCCTGTCAGTCTCCAAACGACTGGGCAATGCGGTGGTTCGGAATCGTTGGAAGCGGGTGCTGCGCGAAGCCTTTCGGCTCAGCCGGGCGGCACTCCCCGGCGGAATGGACCTGGTTGTCGTGCCGCGGGAAAGCGGAAAAGCGGAGTTGGATCGAGTCACGCGATCCCTGTGCCGCTTGGCAGAGAAGCTGGCGAGGAAGATCGGCAATGTCCGCGGATAAGCCGGTACGCCGAGAGCGCTCTTTTTCGATTGTGTTTGCGACGATCGGGAGGTTCGTTATCCAGTTGCCCGCATGGATCTTGATCGGGGCGGCTTACATCTACCGATGGACGCTGAGCCCCCTTATAGGCAGGCAGTGTCGGTTTCAGCCGACGTGCAGCGCGTATTTCATCGACGCGGTCCGCAAGTATGGGGCCATTCGGGGGGCCTTGCGTGGGATTTTGCGGATTTGCCGATGCCATCCGTGGCATCCAGGGGGGAATGATCCCCCGTAAAGATGGATTAAGGATCTTTCTCCATCCATCATTTCCCTTCGCGCCTTTGCGCCTTTGCGTGAGACCCATTTCTCTCTCACGCAAAGGCGCAAAGGCGCAAAGTGGGGGGTGATGATCCCATGTGAGGATGGATAAGGGATGAAGGATCTTTCTCCATCCATCATTTCCCTTCGCGCCTTTGCGCCTTTGCGTGAGA
>CAYTJV010000551.1:0-5314 GCA_964438165.1 uncultured Planctomycetaceae bacterium
GGAATGATGATGAACGTCGGCCGGCAGGTGGACGGGAAAATCCGCCTGCAGAACGCGGCCGACGCGGCGGCCTATTCCGGCGGCGTGATGGTCGCCCGGGGCATGAATGTGCTGGCCTTCAGCAATCATCTGTTGTCCGAGGTCTTCGCGCTGACGGCCCTCATGCGCGAGGCCCGCGATCAGCACTCCGACAAATACATCCCCGACATCCTGAGCGCCTGGAAGAAGGCGGGCCAGATCTTCCAGAAATCGCCGTTCCCGAAGTTCCAGAAGCTGGGCCAGGCGATCATCCAGCAAGCGCCGCTGGAGCAGGAGTTGGCCGACGCCTTCAGCGCGTGGGCCAAGGCCACCAGCGAGCTCATCCTGCCGACCCTCGAGCTCATCCTCCAGGAGGAAATGATTCCCGAGTTTGAGCGGGCGGCCGTCAAGGCATACCCCGACATGGCCCAACAGGCGGCGTTGGAGGCGGCCTTGGCCAACGGACGTCCCAGTCACGGCCGGGGCGACCTGTGCGGGGTGCTCTGGCGCACCGGGACCAACGTAGTGCCCGTCGGCGGGGCCGGCGAGTCGCTCCGCGGCACGCTTCCCGCGATCGATCCCACGGACGCCAGCAACTCGGACCGAATGGATGACGCGCGCGGGGAGCGAGACGGCCTCGCGTCACAGTATGTCGGCAGATGGAACCGCGAGGTCCTCGCTTTCTTCGACCGCCGGGCGAGGATGTGTCAGTTCGCCACCTTGTGGCGAGGTTTCACGTGCGGGCAGTTGGAGAAGCTGAAGAGCGAGTATCCGGACAGCAATCTGCCCCATCTGATCCGGACCCCCAGGAGCAAAGTGCCCGACAGTCTGATCAACCAACATCTGGATGAGGATTTCACGTTTGTGGGCGTGTCCTACTGGAACAAACTGGCGAACTTTGCCCCGCGGATCTTCTACAATCCAATGCCGGCCGCCTCGGTGGCTTTTGCCCAGGTTCGCGTGTTCATTCCTCATCGCAGGCTGGTTTGGCGCCACTTGGTACCCGGGAGTGAGGATTTTGGCGGGGTGCCGGGCAATTTTCCGCCGTTGCCTCCCCCGGGTGACGGCGACACGCCGTCACCCCAGCCGCCTGATGCCAGCGACTCATGGGTCGTCGGACGTCAGTGGGAAATCAGCAGGGGTTGGGACCTTCAGAACCAACACTGGATCGTCCAACTGGTCCCGGCAACCAACAGTTGGATTCCGATGATCTTGCAGCAGCCGCCCAACGTTCCCGGAGTCGACCCGCAGCAGTTCCAACTCCCCAACGTCGCCCTGCCAATGGATCAGATCGGCTGGATCAGTCGGCACTAACGGCTGGGAGAGGATGCGATAACAATGATCGCCATGAACCGAAAAACGCGCCGCGGGCTGTCGACGCTCGAGATGGTGATGTCGCTGCCGATCCTGTTGTTCGTGATGGCCTTGATGGTCAATTACGGGACGGTGGCGAGTTGGAAGGTGCGTGGATTGTCGGTGGCACGCCACGTATTGTGGTCCCAGCGCGAGGGCCACGCCGGTTCGGGGTACTCTGCGACGCAGTATTGGCCACAGGGGTATTTGCGCACTTCACCCCCGGCAGTGAGCCAAGGATCGCGCGGGTGGTCCGTGACGTCGCTCAACGGGATCGAACAGACTGATGGCGCCAACCTTCCTGTGGCGCGCGGTCCGATGGTCGGCGATGGTGTTCCTCCACCTGCCCAGCCATTCATTGTCAATCAGGATTTGTTGGACCCCGCCCGGGGCATGCGCGAAGGCAATTCCATCGTCGCTCGGGGATTCCCGTTGTTGCAGCGCCTGGGCCAATACACGCTCCGCTCGGCGACCCAGCTCCTCGATGGGCCCTGGACTTTTCCGGCCCTCGGGGCGCGGGACAACGACGATTTTCGCGCCCCCCTGCTCTACACGGTGCCGACGACACCGGATCCGATGTATGCGCAGAACTACATCCAAGCGGTCGTGAAGATCTACTACGCGCCATTTCAGGCCGCCCTGTGGCCGTTGGACAAGGACGATGAGTTTAGATATTGGAAGCAACGCTTTCCGCAGGTGCCGAAAATACAGGGTCGGAGCCACGATTTCATCGGACGATTTGCTTCGCTGGGTCCCTTCTGTGACCTGGATGCAACCGGAACACAAAACCTGGTTGACAACCTCGTCGACCGTATCCAGGGAACGAACGGCCAGACCAGCGTTGCCGAGAACATGAGGCAGGAATTCAAGGGTTTCTTTGAAGACGTCAAGAAGGAATTAGAGGACGAACTGAATGCCACCCCGCCGCCACCGCCGGATGTCCAGGCCAAACTGAAACAAGAGATTCAAGACCTCGAAGCCGAGATCGCCCTTCTCCAAACACAGCTAAACTAGGAGCACGATGACGTTCGGCCAACTGGCGAAACGCCTTTCTACGTGGACCAGCCGAGGGCTCGTCTCCGGGATCATTCTGGTTGCCGGCCTGGCGTTCGGCCGGCAGGTGCTCCAGTGGTGGGGCGTGGAGAAAGAACCGCCCGCCACGTCGTCTCCTCGACCGCTTGCCATGGGCGCCCTGGGCGATCCGGGGCAGGAGCATCTGCTGGAATTTGGCGACAGCGTTTGGCGCATGGCCCGCGGGGTTGTGTTCGCCGGCGGGCAGAATGTGCTGCGGGAACTCCAGGCTCGGTGCGCGAAACTGATCCCCTCGTGCCACGTCCCCGCGGGGGAACCCGGACCCGCGGAACGCGATTTCCTGAACCAGATCGCCCGCCAACAGCCGGCCCAGGAAGAACCGGGCCGATGGCGGCTATTCGCCTTGGACGCGGCCTTTCCCATGGTGATCGGCACGCGCTGGATTGGCGCAGAAGGCGGGCCCCCGAACGACCGGGTTGTCAAGCCGGCTCAGCGCGTGGTAACTTGGGGATTGGCGGTGCCGGCAGGAGCTGACACCTGGATTACGTACACTTTTCACACCGCCCCCCCTGAAGGTGAACGCCCGTCTGCCGCCCTGGAGCTGCCGATTCCGCCTGGCAGTCGCAAGACGCTCGCGATCCGAGCAGCCGATGGCGGCGCGGTGGCTTCGTTCAAGGGGCCGGATCGTCCGAGCGAGTGGAGGCAGTTCTTCGACTCTTGGCTGGCGACGCACGGCTGGGAGAAGGCTGAGGCCTGGCAACACCGCGGCGCCACCTGGTCGGTTCGCTGCCTTCGCCAGTCGGGCAACCAGCGCGACTCGCTGGACGTGCTCCTGGCCTCCGAGGGAACAAGCGGGATGACGGGACTGGTGCTATTGACTCCTCTTTCCGGTGCATTGTCCAAAGGTGAGCAACCATGAAGGGTATCCACGGACTGATCCTGGCAATCGGACTCGGAATCGCCGGCGCCTTACTCAATTTCGCCTACCTGACGAAACGCTCGAGCGACGTCAAGATAGTTTCCTTTACCGGCGTCAAGGAAGACAAGACTATCGGGCGCGGCGAGCCGCTCACCGAAGAGAACCTGGAACAGGTGGATATCCCCAAACGCTGGGTCGGGAAACTCGAAGACTATGCAATCCTCTGGTCCGCGCGCCAGACGGTCTTGGGGCGCCGCGTGTGGCGGGCGCTGGAGGGGGGATCGCTGTTGTTGCGGTCCGACTTGAAGACGCCGCCCCAGGAGCTCGTGTTCGGGGTGAACATGCCGCCGGGCGTGGAAGAGAGGGCGATCGGCGTGCCCATCGACACGCGGAAATTCGTCATGTCGCTGGTTCAGCCCGGCGACATGGTGTCGTTCATCGTTTCGGCGACGCGGGCCGGGTCCCCCACGTTGGCCGACGACCCGGCCAAGGCCGCAACGGCCGACAAAGCCGACCCCAAAGGCACCCCCGCCGTGGCCGCAGGCCGCCCGCAGCCCCGGGATACCGTTGATAAGTGCGGACCCTTCAAGGTCCTGTCGATCGGCAACCGGCTGGGAAGTTACGATGTGATGGCGGCGGCCAAGATTCCGCAGACGCAGGAAAACGTGATGACCATCCTGGTCCGCTACGAGGGGGGCAAGATGGATCCCGAAGCCGCTCGGTTAATGCGGATCCTCCAACAGACCAATTCCCAGCCACTCGCTTACGAGCTCCATCCGCGGACCCAAAAACAAGAATAAGAGGAGCCGACCTGTAGGGAACGCCCTCCGTGGCGTTCCGAGATACGACCAGACGACCCGTTTTCGAGGTCCCGGAACGCCACGGAGGGCGTTCCCTACAGGCTGTTTGGCGGAAACATAGCCATGAAGATCTGGTACAACAAGATCAGTGAAAGCCGACGGTCGCTGGTCGAAGTGGACGGCGCCGAGGTGACCATCGGCCGCGATCCCGAGAACATCGTGGTGCTGCAAAGCCCCCTGGTCTCGCGGCACCACGCCGTGGTGCGGATGGCTGGCGGTCAATTGCACCTGGAGAACGTGGGGTTGAACAGTTGCCTGGTGGGCGACGTCGAAGTGACCGGCAGCCAGACCGTGGTCTTCGAGCCTGGCACGAAGGTCCGCATCTGGCCCTTCACGCTCACCTTCGAGGCGGAAAAGCCTGCGGCCATTACCCGCGCCGACCTGGAGAGCCACCTTCGCTCGATCATGGCGGACCTCGAGCTGCGGATCCACCGCAAGCTGCTGGAGCGGCTCGACCTGTACGAATTCGAGACGAATCGGGCCAGCGACACGGAGAGCATCCTGCTCTTGGAGAATAACATCGAGGACGTGTGCCGCGACGTGGCGGTGTTCAGCAAGGAGAACGAGCCGCTCTTGGAGGAGATCACCGGGCTGGTGCTTCGCGACCACCTCATCAACCAGATCATCATGGAGACCGGCAAGGACGATTTCTTCGCCCTGGCGACCCTGACGTCGAACGAATTCGACGTCCCCGCCACTTTGGTGCCGGAGCGCGAGGCGGAGCTGCACGGGCTGTTGCAGTTTGTGCGCGAGCGGCTGCATTTCGAGGAGTGCCGGGACGTGACGGAGCAGATCGGCCGGGTGGAAACGCGGTTCAACGACATTTTCCCCCTCATTCGGCCGCACTTGCACCACGAGCTCCGCAAGTACCTCATCCTGCGGACCTTGAAGAAAGACCTCAAGGACACGATCTTCGGGTTCGGGCCGCTCCAGGACTTGTTGCGCGCCCCCTCGGTCACGGAAATCATGGTCGTCGGGCGCGACCAGATCTACGTCGAGCAGAACGGCATGATCGAGAAGTCCGGCCGGCGGTTCATTTCCGACAAGGTCACGGAGTCGATCATCGAGCGGATCGTGGCCCAGGTCGGCCGCCGCATCGACAAGAGCCAGCCGTTGGTCGACGCCCGGCTGC
>CAYTJV010000552.1:0-5300 GCA_964438165.1 uncultured Planctomycetaceae bacterium
GGGCACGCGAGGCCCTCGGCGGCTGTGGCCCACGCGGGGCGCGGCGGCGGAACGGCACGGGGCTGTTCCTGGGGCAGTGCGCCCCCGGCCAGCTTGCAGAGTCCGGCCAGGGCGGTTTCCAGGACCATGCGTTCGGCGGGCGCGAGGTCCGCCGTAAAGCCCGCTCGGACTACCCGCGCCACGAGCCATCCGGAGCGCATCTCCAAGGCAAGCTCCAAGGGACGGCCGGGCGCGGCGGAGCAGTCCAAGAGGATGCGAATGCGATTGGTGCTCAAATGGATCGGCCCCAGCCGCACGGCGCCGGTCTGCCACCGCGGCGCTTGGCTCAAGAGCTCCACGAGCTCGCGCTGGAGGAACTCCCGTACCGCCACGTGCACGCGGCGGATCGCGCGGAGTCGCTTGAGGACGGCGCGGCCGTCGGTCCCGGGGGGCGCGCGGCGCGCGGCGCGGCGGAGCTTGCCGAAGAGCTTGGGCACCGTGCCGGAGTGGAAGCCCGGACGCAGCAGCCGGCCCATCGTCTCGCCGTGATGCCCGACAATCGCGCGCGGCAAGTCGCGGGCCCGATTGGCGGCGTACAGCCGCCAGTTCTCCTTCAATTCCCACACCAGGAAGCCGAAGACGCCGGGGATCCCGAAGATGATCGCCGTGGCCACCGTGGCGGCCATGTGCCGTTCCATGGTCTGGGCCAACAGCCCGGCGAAGGCCGGAATGCACGGGAGCAAGAGCTTGTGCGAAACGGTGACCACGGGAAAGTGCTTGATCGGGTTGATCTGCGGCTCGATGAGCAGATTGATGCAGAAACGGAGCACGTAGGCAGCGAATAGCCAGACCGGCCCGAGAACGGCCTTGGTGACGAACTTCACTCGCGTCTCGCCGGTGCGGAACTGGAGCCACTCATCGACCGTGTAGAGCAGCCGCTCCATGGCCTCGAGGATGCCGCGGAAGAGGTCGACCACGAGGTAGAAGAGGCCGGTGAGGATCGGAATGCCCAGCCGGCGCCAGGCCTGCATCAGCCCATCGGCAAGGAGCTCTTCCACGTCGCGCCCCAGCCGCGAATTCAGAAAGAGGTTGATCGACAAGAAGATCGCCGTGCCGATGGCGAACGAGCTGCTCCCGCCCAAGGCTTCCAGGGGCAGCGCCAGCCAGGCCAGCACCGTAATGGCCAGCGGTTTGAGCACGAAGCGGTAGGCGAGCTGCACCACCCGGCTCCGCAAGAACCGATTGAGCCACTCGATCTCGCGGACCCAGCGTGCCAAGCCCACCGCCAGATCGCGCACGCCGCGGCACGACTCGACCAGCAATCTCCAAACCCCGCGGCGGAACCAGTCGACGTTGAGGATTCCCAGCAGGAACGTGCCGAGAACGAGGATCCGCAGCACGGACCAGGTGGTGATGGCCCCTGCCGCTTCGTCGCCCGTGAACTTCTCGACCAGGTGATCGAGAAACGTAACCACCAGAAACGTGCCGCCGAAGGGCACGGCCAGGAAGCGGGTCGCGAAGCGGCCCAGCAGCGTCCCGAAGGCCAGCGAGCTGAGCCGCTGCATCCAGCGAAGGTAGAACTCGCCGCGACGGTGTACGCCGTCGAGCGAGGCCGCCAGCCGCTGGTCGGCGCGCAGCAGCGGATCGCCCCGCAGGCCGTCGGCACGCCAGGAGAAGTCGGCCAGTTTCAGGTTGTTCCGCGACAGCGCGTCGCGGAGGTCCCCCATCGTCAAGTGCCCCGATTCGACGATCCGGTCGAGAAGCTCTTCGACGAGCTTCTTCCAGGCGACTTTCTCGGGCACGTTGTCGGGACGGAGCCCGGCCTCGTCCAGCGCCCGCGCGACCAGGGGCCGGAAACGGTCGCGGAGCCGGACCTCCGCATGGTGCGTGGCCGTCTCCAGCAAGCCCGACAGCTTCTGCCGCATGGTCTCGGTGAGCTTGACGGCCGGCACCCTGCGGGCCGCGCTCCGCAGGTGTTTGGAGATCGCCACTTCGCGTTGGGCGGGCAGGGGCCGGTGAATCGGCTGCCGCCCGAGCGACACCACCCACCGCACCACATCCACGCGGTACGCCTTGCGCTCGTGGTCGAGGCACACCTTCTGCAAGTCGTAGAGCAGGCGGGCCTCGGGGGTCCAAATGCCGCGCGGAGTTTGCCGGGCCAGGGCCAAGAGGACCTCTTGCCAGGGATGTGGATCCTCGTCCTCAATCTCCAACGCCACCTGAAGCCGGCGCACGACGCGGTCCACGTCGCGCTTCAGCGCGTCCCGGGCCTTGGCGCCAAGCTCCGGCGTGGCCTTCTGCTCCGCCCGGGCACGATAGATCGCCGAGCGGACCACGTTGCCCCGCCCCGCCGCCTCCTGCGCGCGTCGGACCAACCGCCGATAGGCCGCTTCGTCCGGGAGAAACGCCAGCGGCGCGTCGGCCGATCCGCCGGCTTGCGAGGCCGTCGCGGCTTGGATCGAGCAGATCCCCTCGGGCCTCGTCGCCCAGTCGGGCACGCCCGGCAGACGCGTGGCCTCAAACAGGCGCAAAGCGTCGACGTCCTCGGCCAGGATCGCTTCGATCCGGCGGAAATCCTCGATGCCGGGGAAGTACCGCGGCAGAAGCGACCGGGCAAAGCACCTCAGCTCCCAGTAGACCGCGGCGAACTCGCAATACGCGCTGAAGTCGTCCGGTGACGGCAAGAGGAAGGCCTCCTGGACGAGCACCGCGCGGATCTCGTCGAACTCCGCGCCCCCGATTCGGCGAATCCGCTGTTGGACCGCGGCCGCCGTCAGCGCGCCGGCGGCCGCTCGCTCCTCCAGCTCCACGTGGATCCGCGCGTGCAGCAGCAGACGCCAGTATTGGAGCAGCAGCTCGGGCGCCGGCATCTCGGCCAGCTTGGTTTCGCTCGGCTGCGGGAGAAGAATGACCCGCTCCGGCACGGCGGCCGCGGACTCCAGGCCCAGCTCGTCCGGATCGACGATCGCCAAGAGGGCGTCGCGGCCGATCACGTAGCTCTTGCGGTGCGGCAGGCGGATCGCCAGTCCCACCAACTCGTGGTCCTGCGCGATCACGCGGCGGAGGATCCGCGGCCGCACCACCAGCGCGCGCGGCTCCACCGCGCGAACCGTCTGCTCCAGCGCCAGGCGCGTCGCAGGCGCTGTCCCGACCGCAAGGTCCGCCGCGTGTTGCCCCGCTTTCTTCACCAGGCTCTTTATCTCCTAAGGAGCTGTAAGACAATAAACGGGCAGCGCTCGTAGGACGGATTGGCAATCCGTCCGTGTTTTCCAGGACGGATTGCCAATCCGTCCTACGAATCCAACGGCACGTTGGAAACGTGCCCCACACCTCAGGCGAGCAGCTTCCCGATCTCTTCGCGGACCTTGCTCTCGATCGCCCCGCGAAACATCAGCGCCATCAGCGGCAGGTCCATCTGGATTTGCAGTTCGCCCGGCAATGCAGTGAGGGTCCCCTGGAACTTCTGCCCCAGGGCGCGGAACCGGCAGACCAGGGACTCGTCGCTCCACGTCTCCTCCAGGTCCGTGACGTTGGCCTGATAGGCCGTCCTGATCGACTCGCCCCGAGTGCGCAAACGAGACATCGCCTCCGGCACATCCAGGGCATGAGGCACGCTAATAGACAAACCCGGCATCGAATCGCCCTCATCCGATCTTCGTTTTCAGTTCATCAATCAGCCGGACCGCCTGGCCGATCTCGCTTTTCTGCCGGGCGGGCTCGTCGGCGATCTCGCGCTCGATGGTCAAGGCCCCGGTGTAGCCGAAGTCCTTGAGGGTCCGCAGGAAGGTCTCCGCGCCCACGTCGCCTTGCCCGAAGGGCACTTCCCGGCCCCACTCCTTGCCCGGCTGGGCCGCCCACTTCGCGTCCTTGCAGTGGACGCTCCGCACGTACTTGCCGACCTTGCGCAGGGCGGCGATCGGCTCACCCGACCCGTAGAGGATCATGTTCGCCGGGTCAAAGTTGATGAACAGATTGTCCCGCGCCACGTCGCCGATGAACCCCAGCAGCGTCTCGGCCGCTTCCTGCCCGGTCTCCAGGTGCAGCCGCTGGGCATTGCCCCGGCAATGGTCGCAGACTTCCCGCGTCACGGCGACCACGTCCTGGTAGAGCGGGTCGGAGCGGTCGTGGGGCACGAAGCCCACGTGCAGCCCGATCGCGTCAACGCCCAGGAGCCGGGCGAAGTCAGAGATTTCCTTGAGTTCCTGGGTCCGCTCCTTGCGGGTCTCGGGGGGCACGAGGCCCACAGTCCGCACCACGGTGGGGATGTCGGCGTAGCTCTCCCCCTCGAAGCCGCCGAAAACCACCGTAATCGTTACGCCCATGTCGCGGAGTTGTTCGAGGAACGCCTGGGCCCGCTCCGCAGTCCGCGTCGAGCGGTGTGGGGCGTGCAAATGAATGGTCGGGATGCCCATCTCCCGCACCACCTCCAACTTCACGCCCAAACCCGCATCGATGCTGGCAAACACTCCGATCGGCCACTTGTCCACGAGACGTCTCCTTGCTGGCTAGTCGAACAAGATCTAAGGTCCCTGCCCCGTTTCCGGACAGCCTCTAACGTCGCCCGACCCAGTAACCTACCCCACCCCCTACCGGAATTCAACCTCACTGGCAGAAACTGACGACTTTCCCCGAGGTTGTCGCCAAGTAGAGGCAGCCGTTGGCGGCGACCATGCCGTCGAGCACTGGCGGGCTGGCCAGGTCGTACTGGGCCAACCGTTTGCCGTCGGCTTTGGAAAGAACGACCAACAGTCCGGTCGTTCGGCCTTCGACGGCGGCCACCGGATCGTCAGAGTTGAACACGTCGGGCGGGCCGGCCAGGAAGACGTGATCGCCGGCCAGGACCATCGCCCGGGCGAGCACGGGGAGTTGCTGCGTCCACTGGTAGTTTTTGCGAGGCGGTTCGGCCCGCCGGTTCGGCTTAGGCTTTGCTTGGGCCTTCGGTTTGGTTTTGGGTTCCCTCACCCCCGGCCCCTCTCCCGCGAGCGGGCGAGGGGAGGCTGCGGTCGCTTGCGGTTTCGCTTGAAGCGCCGCTTGCGGTTTCGCCAGCGGGGCTTCGCGGGGGATGGCGAACGCCTGGTAGTAGGTCCGTCGCGGCACCTCGCCCGCGAGGTTGAAGTGGAAGACCGTCGACGAATCGATGCCGATGTGCGCGCCGGTGTGGGAATACTGGTTGCGGCCGAATCCGTAGACGGTCGGCCCATCCAGGACCAACAGCCGACCCGCCGGCCCCCGGCTGCCCACCGTGGGCCAACCGCCATAGTTGCTGCCCAACGTCGTCGCCCTCCGCCAATAGGTTCGGTGCCCACCGGGGCCCTCCAAGA
>CAYTJV010000553.1:0-5297 GCA_964438165.1 uncultured Planctomycetaceae bacterium
TTCTTCTGTGGCCGCGTCGACAACGCCGTCGCCAAGGCGCTGGCTGCGCGCGAGCCAGGGGCCGACCTGCGGGGGCGTATGGCGGTCGCCAACGCCAAACGCGCGTACGCGCTGTACGAGCGCATCTTCGCGGAAGAGCCGTTCCGCGCGCTGGCTGAGCGGGGCGCGCGCGTGCAGCGGCCGCTCTGGGCGTCGACAGGCACGAAAAATCCGGCGTACTCCGATCTGTTGTACGTCGAGACGCTCGTGGGGCCGATCGCCTTATACGATACCTTGTACTTCCATGGAGACGCGGACGGGGAGTTACGCCTGAGGTGCCAGCGGGTTTCGGGCCCGTGGGGGGCAGACGAGACGTGGTTGGGCGACTTCCCGGAAGGTGCTCAGAACCTCGTGGTGAGGGCCGTGGATCTGCTTCGCCGCCGGTCGGGGGTGCGGCGGGGCGGCGCCCTGCGGTTGGTCAAGCGGATCCCCACGGCGGCGGGGTTGGGCGGAGGCTCCAGCGACGCGGCCGCCGCGCTGGCGGCGGCCAACGCCGGCTGGGGCCTTGGGTGGTCGTGGCAGGATCTGGCGCAACTGGGGGCTGAACTGGGAAGCGACGTGCCACTTTTTTTTGCCCAGGGACCGGCAATCTGTCGCGGTCGGGGAGAACGAGTCGAACCGGTCGCCGCGCTCGGATTGCTCCATTTCGTGGTGGTTCGGCCTCCGGCCGGCTTGTCGACGGCCGCGGTGTACCGGGCCTGCCTGCCCGCAGCGCCCGCGGCGAACCTACAACCGCTCTTGAAGGCTCTTGCTCAAGGGAACCTGCGGGAGGCGGGCCGGCGGCTCTTCAACCGCCTGGAACCGGCCGCCGAGACCCTCTCCCCCTGGATCCGCCGACTCCGCGCGGAATTCGACCGGACCGATTGCGTGGGCCGCCAGATGAGCGGCAGCGGGACGTGCTACTTTGGACTTTGCCGCCACGCGCGTCATGCCCGGCGCATCGCGCGGCGTCTACAAGCAAGAGGAATAGGAGTCGCTTTGGCAGTCCGAGGGTGCTGATAACTAAGGAGAACCGCCGTGGAGATCACCGAGGTCCGCATCAAGCTTATGGAAGAGCCCGGCGAACGGCTGAAGGCCTTCTGCTCGATCACGTTCGACGATGCCTTCGTGGTCCGCGATCTGAAGATCATCGAAGGGACGCACGGTCCGTTCGTGGCCATGCCCAGCCGGAAACTCACCGCGCATTGCCCGGGTTGCCGGAGCAAGAACCACCTCCGCGCGGCCTACTGCAACCAGTGCGGGACGCGGCTGAGCGAGGCCCCATCCCCGCGGGATGAGGATGGGCGGACGAAGCTTTACGCCGATATCGCCCACCCGATCAACTCGATCTGCCGGGAAACGATCCAAACCCGCGTGATCGAGGCCTACGAGCAAGAGAAGTCCCGCGCCACGCTCCCCGGCTACATGCCCACCTACGACGACTTCGACGAAGAGCAGGCCGTGGCCGAGGCCCGCGACGGCCGCGCCGCGGCGCTCGGGCCGACCCATGTCCAGCCGGCCGAGAAGCCGCGCGGCCCGCACCGCCCCCCGGCCCGCCAACCCCAGCCCGCCGAGCAATCCAGCACTGACTTTGGGGCGGGGATCTTCGACTGACGAAATCACGAGGCTGCCGGGGATGGTTACGCTTGCCGCTACAGGGCGTCCGTGGCCTGAGAGACTGAAAGTTCCCGAGTACCGAGCCCGTTTGGTGCTTGCGCCGGAACAAATACGGGCCGGGTGCCACGCAACACCGTTAACCCTTTCCAGAGTTGCATGCCGAGTTTTCCCATGTTTTTACAATGCCACAAACCGCCCAGACTACCATTCGTCGTAAGTTACGGCCGTTTACCGGCTTAGGAAAATGGTTAACGGCGTAGCGTGCCACCCTACCGGTTCAGCGCGCGTCCCCGGTGCGGCGCCGGGTGTGCCACTGCTTGGTCGCTGCCGGCAAACGGCTTCGGGGAAAAAGAACACGTCACCCGGCAGCGACCAAGCAGTGCGATTCGCTCCCGGGCTATCCCACCGCACTGCTTGACCGCTGCCGGGATGACCTTGAACCCAACGGTCGGGTCCCGGCTCCGGCAGCGGTCAAGCAGTGGCACACCGATTCCCGATTTCGAAAGCAGGGGCACCCGCGCGCTCCAAAGGTCTCTGTCCCGGAGGGACAGTTGACAATAGCCCAGCGATTCAGTGCTGGGTCCGCGCTTCTTAGGTCTTTTCTTTTCGTGATGGCGGTCAGGCCACCAGATCGATCCCGGCTGGCAGCAAGTCGAGGGTCTTACTCGACCGCTTGCGTTTGGCCGATCGGTCTCCGAGGTCGGACATCCAGAAGTCGATGGCCGAGAGCATCTCCGAGCTGACGCTGGTTTGCGTGCCACTGAGGCTTCCCAGGGCGGTAGTGGGGGCGGCGGGGCCGGCTGGCGTGTTGATCATCACGCGGATCGCGTCCGCGACCACCGCGCCGTTGGCCTTGTCGCTCAGGACCACGGTGATCTTACCCGACGCGTTGGCGGCGAAGGTTCCAAGCCGCTCCCAAATGTGGTTATCGGTCAGGTCGTCGGGCCTCAGCCGTTGGTTCATCAGCGGTGCCGCGGTGCCGTTGACTGTGTACTGGGCGTTCGTGGCATTGTTCGACCTGGCGACCCACGTGGCGTAGACGTCGTAGGTCCCGGCGGCCAATCCGCTGACGGTCCACTGGGCCTTGTTGGTCCCGGTGCCCTTGGTGTGCTCCCGGTAGTCGCCGTTGTATCCGCCGTAGGTGCCCGACTTCCAGCCCTTGCCGGATTCCTGGTAGCCCGGGTCGCCGTCGTCGATCGCCTGGTCGTAGGAGCCGATCTGGAAGGCCCACTGGTAGTTCATGTTCGAGTCGAGTTTGGAGACGAACGCATCTTGCGCGCCCAGAGCCGTTAGCATCGCGGTCCCGGACCCGGGGTCGAAGTCGACCGGACCTCCCCGGAAAACGCCCGTGCTCACGACGTTGCCGCCCGTGTCCACGGCGATGCCCGTGCCGCGGTCGGTGGATGTCCCACCCACCCGCGCGGCATGAAGGAAACCGCCGTCGTCGGTCATCGTCCACACAAAGACGTCGGTATCGCCAATCGCGGTCAGAGTAAACTGTGCTGTCGGATCGAGGTTGAAGTCCACCGTCCCCTTGAACGCGCCCGTGAGCTGGAGATTGCCCCCTTGAACTTGGAGGTCGAAGACCCCGGTGGCCATCCGCGCGCTGGCATCGCTCGACTCCTCCCACCGCTTGTACCATCCTCCCGGCGCGTCTGGATTCCCCTTGTCGTACTTGGCGACGAAGCCCTCGCCGACATAGGTGCCGCCTCCGGCCGCCGCGGTGTACACGTAACCGGCGTCGATGGCGACGCTATCGACGTTCCTGTTGGTGTACTGCTTGAGCCACGCCGGAGTGCCATCCGGGTTCAGCTTCGCCACGAACCCATCCGTGTCAAAGGAGCCCTGGTTGGGAAAGCTCTGTCCACCAAATTGCAGGGTGCCGAGGAAGATGCCGGTTGTGTACACGCCCGAGGCGTCTGCCACCAGGCTGCCGTTCGACATGCCGTCGCCATTGCTGGTGCCAGAGTAGCACCACACATGTTCCGTGGCGCTGATGGCGGTCGCCCACTGGAGCACACCTCCCGCGGCATCGAACTTGGCGACGAATTCGTCTTGGTTGTCGGCGGCCGTCATCAGCCACTGTACGCCGGACCTGGGATCGAAGTCGGCATCGACGCCGCTGAAGTGCCCGCTGACGTAGAGAGAGCCTTGGTCATCCAGGGCGACGCCGAAGGCCCCGGAATTGCCGGTGGAGGAATTCTCCTGGAATCCGAACACGTGGGCCCACAGGACACTTCCGTTCGGATCGATCTTGGCGACCATCGAGGCGTACCCCGGTGCGTCGAGCGGCGGCTCCCAGCCGTCGAAGGTGGCAGACCCTTTCGTCTTGCCCGTCACATAGACCGAGCCGTCGGCGTCCACCGCGACATCGAAGAGCGCCTGGTAATCCGCTCCGCGGAGACGTTTGACCCATTGGAGCGTGTTGTCGGGGGCGTACTTGGCCAAATAGCCGTCCTGGCCGCCGTCGGTGGCGACCCACGCCTCTTGCGCGCCCGGGCCGAAATCGCTCCAGCGCTGCAAGTAACCCGTCGTGTAAATGTTACCCGCCGAATCGAGCGCGACCGACGTGCCCGAGACGTCGGCCAGCATTGCCCGTTCTTCGAGCGGCTCGCAGCGCAATCTTCTCGCCTTGCCACCGTGTCGCCGTTGCGGGCGTGGATCGCGGATGGCGCGGCCTGGGAATCGTAGTGGGAACCACATGGCATAGTCTCCATTTCCAGCGCGGTCCGCGGTACAATGGTAAGGCAATCGCCCCGTGCGCGCGAACCGAGCCGCGCGGGGGATGCTTGGGCCGGGGAGGGACGTGGTTGGCGCCTTGGACCTCCCCGGCCGCTTTTCTTCCTCGTAGGTTATGCTTCAGCATAACGCTCAGGTTCGGAGGATATGCTGAAGCATAACCTACGCGACTTTGTTTCTTGCTCGCTTGTGGTATACTAGCTTAGTGGAGCCCCCTTCTCAGCATGGGAGAAGCCTGGATGTCTACCGTGGTTGAGGCCGTGTACGAACACGGCATGTTGAAGCTCGCTGAACCCCTTTCTTTGCCGGAAGGGATGCGCGTCCGGGTGACGATCGCCCCCACCGACGAGGACTACGACCCGCTGGCGGCCGTGATCGGCATCTGCGATGGACCGCCGGACGGCGCCGAGCATCACGACAAATACATCTACGGAAGCCAGGGCTCATGATTTTCGTCGACACTTGGGCGTGGATCGGACTGGCGGTGAAAAAGGATCAGTACCACGCCAAGATCCAGGCCCAACACGACCGGTTTCGCAAGGCACGGACCAAGTATGTCACGACGGATCACGTTCTGACCGAGCTCATCACTTACCTCTACCACGTCGCCCCCGCGGCCGCGGCGGAGGCGTATGTCAACTCCCTGCTGGGCGCGATTGACGCCGGCACGTATCGGCTGGTTCAGTTGTCGCACGAACAATTCCGCCGCGCCTGGCTGCTGCGCGTGAAATACCGCGACAAGCCCGACATCTCGTTCGTCGATTTCACGTCGATGATCGTGATGCAGGACCTGGGCATTACGGAGGTGTTCACGGGCGATGCGCATTTCCAGCACGTTGGGTTGGGTTTCCGTTTGGTCCCGTAGCCATTTCGACTTCGCGATCTGTCCGCTGCATTTTGCCCGCCCGGTAGTCCGCAATTGC
>CAYTJV010000554.1:0-5282 GCA_964438165.1 uncultured Planctomycetaceae bacterium
TTTCTTCTCGTTGGTTTCCTTGTACTGCTTGGTCCATGGTTCTTTTGGCAAGAACGCCGAACCACGGAGTTGGAAATCTGCCACCGGCAAGTTCAAAGCCCGCGCCGCGTTAGTCGAACAAACCGGCTCGGCCGTGCGCCTGCACACCGCCGACGGTCGTGAGATCTCGGTCCCCATCGAACGTCTGAGCCAAGATGATCGGGACTACTTGAAATCCCTGAACGCCCCGACCGACGATCCGTTTGCCGGCGGCAGGCCGATCGCCCCGGCAGCGCCAGCCGTAGCGGCGACTCCAGCCGCGGGGCCCCGGACGCTGCGCGGAGGTCCGGAGTCGACCTCGGCGGGCGAGGAAATGGCCTTGCCCGGCACCGGAACCACCCCGGAACTGTCGGCCGACCCCTCGAACGAACCCTTTGTTCCCGACCCACAACCCAGCGCGCCCTCGCTCCCCGCAGCAGTCGTCCCGGTAAGTGCGGTCGACGCTTACGACAAGGTCTCGGCTCCGGTTCCCGCAAACATCGCCGAGGGCCGGTTCTGGGTGTCGATTGGCCGCAACGTGTCCGGACGCCCCCAGGAGACGCGCGGCCGGATTTATGCGCTCGATCTGGCTCAGAAGAAATCGGATCTGGTGTGGGACCATCCGAATGCCGTTCGTGTTCTCGATCACGACACGCCTAGCGGACGGACGCTGTTGGTCGACAAGCTGGACCAATTCCAACGCGGCGGCGAACTGGTGATGGTGCAGGGCCTGGAAACGGGCGCCGCCAAGCCGCTGTACCGCAGGATCTTGCCGGGCGAGGGGAAACCTGGTTTCGCACCGCAGGTGGAATGGGCCAAATTGCTTTCCGGGTCGCACGTCGCCGCGATCGTCGATCGCGTGCTGTACGTGTGGGACTTGCCCGCCGCCAAGCTCGTCTACCGCATGGAAGACGCCAGCGCCAGCGAACCACCCGGCTTCAGCGGCAACCAGGTCTATATGGCGGTCCCTCAAGGCGGCAAAGTCGTGATCGTCGAGTCGGTATCCGGGAAGATTCGCAAATCTGTCCCTACGGGAAGCACGTTAAGGCCGGGGGCCGCTTTTCACTCCAACGGCCGCCTTCTTGCGCTCTGCTTTTCGAATCAGTATCGGGTGTGGGACTGCGTGGCCGACGGAGTTGTCAGCGAAGCCACGACCACCGATCACCTGGGATCGCATCCGATCGCTTGGATCGCGCCCAAAATGTTCCGCGCAGCACTGGGCGACGCCGTCCACTTGGGCTTGGGCATGTCGATTTGGAAGTACAACCTCTCGACTGCAACCGAACCGATCGTCGTGGGCAACAAGCTGCTGATCGCGACGACCTCGCAGAACTGTGCCGTGGCAAGTGTGGAAATCCCCCATCCGTCGGCGGAGAAATCGATCAACCAATTGATGCGGGCCGGTGACGCCGCCATGTTGGTGCGTCCGGGTTCTTCGGTGGCGATCAGCGTCGAATCCGCCGCCGGCCCGGTCGATCACGCGGAAATCAAGCGGTCGCTTTCCGAAGCCGCCGAGAAAGCGGGCTGGAAGGTGAGCGACCGCGCTCCGATCACCTTGGTCGCCAAGATCGGCCGCGGCAAGACGCAAGAGCTTCGTTTTCGCAGCCTCAGAGGCGAACCCCGTACGGTGAGCACTGCCAGCCTGACGCCCTTCACCGCGGAACTGGAAATCCGGCGCGGCACGGACGTGCTGTGGTCGCGTTCCACGGTCAACCACATCCCGTTCCTGCTGCACCTGCAGGAAGGCGAAACGGTGCAGGATGCCGTGAGACGCTATGAAAAGCCGGACGCCGCGTTCTTTGGGCGTCTGACCCTGCCGCCCCGCATCCCCAAGCCGGAGATCAGCGCCCAGGTAGGCCGGAGCGTTCTGACCAACGGTCAATGGCAAGACCTGAACGTGAGCCGCCGTCGTTGATGCTTCCGGCAGTGCCTGATGCCCGATCGCGCGGGAGTCGCACCGTGGCACCCAAATCACCCCACGTCAGTAAGGTATTTGTCAAACCACTCCAGCACGGCCGCGCGCATCGACGGGGTCTCCTCGTGGCCGCACTCCTCAAGCTCGATGCGGCAGTCGTCCTCGCGCCCGTACTTCCGGTACAGCGGCAACAGATGGTCGCGGATCCGCTCCACGCCGGCCGGCGGCGTGAGCAGGTCGCGGCGGCCGTTGAGGCTCAGGTGCGGACGCGGCACGATGAGCTCGCAGATCTCATGCGCCTGGAAATGCTTGAGCAGCTTGGGCACGTAGTAGTACACTCCGTGGCCTACGAGGTTGTCGATTTTGATCAGCTCCTCGTAGTCGGTCAGGCAGCAGAGGTGCGCGCAGCACGCGATCCGCGGATCGAGCGCAGAGAGCCACCAGGCCTTGGTCGAGCCCATCGAGAGGCCGAAGGCGCCGATTCGCTTGGGGTCGACCTCGGGCCGGCCCATGAGGTAGGTGACGGCCTGGAACTCGTCGAAGAGCATCATCCCCCACAAAACCTGCCCGCGCCAGAGCATGAGCTTGAAGGCGTCGTGCTCGCCGCGCGTGCCGTCGGCCTTGTGCTGGCGCCCGGAGAAGCACCAACTGTCGATGGCCAGGGTCACGAGCCCTTTTTCCGCGCACGCGGGGGCATAGGGCTTGAGCACGTCGCGCCCGCGGAGTAGTTCTTCCTTACCCAAATCGTAGGTCCCGCCGTGCGCATGGATATAGAGCAGTCCCGGCGCCGGCTCGCGTCGCCGGTGAGGAACCAGGAGCAGTGCCGGCACGGGCTCCAGGCCGTTGATGTCCAGTTCCAGGTGCTCCAGCGTGTAGCCGGGCCCCGGTTCGGACTTCAGGAGCCGGGCCCGCGGCGGCCGCCGCGGGGGCAGGTCGCCCAGCAGCCCCCAAAGCTCTTGGCGGCATCTTGCCCGATAAGCGGCAAACTGATTCCACGTACCGTAGTTTCCCGTCGCACCCGACATGGCTTTCTCCAGGGATTTTATTCTCGCTGCCTGAAAGTATGGCGCAAGCTCCAAACACCTTCCCACCGCTGCGCATTCCGGGGTGGTACAGGCGCAAAAAAAGACGCCGCCCTTGTCATCGGACGGCGTAACACACTGGGACCGGATTGTCAATCCAGCAACAGCACACCTGCTAAGAGTATGATATCGTCTCCGTGCGATCTGTCAAGCAAGTAAAAGCGTGCGGGGGACGGGACTCGAACCCGTACAGCAGGTGTGCTGCTACTGGAGTGACAGTCCAGTGCGTCTACCAATTCCGCCACCCACCTCCCACCCCTCGTTTCCGGCGGGATCGACGATTCTGGCGGTTGGCAGCTTGCAGCATCCCCGCTTGGCTCAAGACCGGCGATGTCTGACGGTGATTAGACACCAACAGCCATCCAGACTCAACAGTCGGTAGGCGGATTACCCCCATACAGGATCCGGGTGACGGATACACCTGCCGTGGGGGTGATCGGCCGAACAAGCTTCCTAACACCTTTTCGGAGCAATCCGCAGGCTTCGTTCCCCGCAAAGTCCATCCATCGAGCACGTTTTTATGCTAGATACCTCATGGGCGGCAATCGCCGTGTGGCGAGACTTGGGAGAGCATCGGGACTTGGTGGGCGCGAGATGATTGTTATCGTCGGGTGTGTGGTGGTCATTGTGGCGGTCCTGACGGGCTTCACCTGGGCGGGGGGGCACGTCGGCGCGCTCATCCACCCGTCCGAGATCGTGACCATCGGCGGGGCGGCACTGGGTTCGTTGCTCGTGATGTCGCCCAAGAAAGTGCTCGTGGATCTGGTCCGCGGCATGGTGCAGTGCCTGAAAGGGACGCCCTACAGGCAGCGGACTTATGAAGAGTTGTTCAAGGCGCTGTACGACCTGTTCCGGTTGGCCCGCCGCGAAGGGCTGATCGTGCTCGAAGCCCACCTGGCCCAGCCCGAGGAAAGCACCATCCTTCAGAAGTACCCCAGCATTGCTCAGAATCATCACGTGGCGGAGTTCCTCGCCGGGGCGCTGACCCCGCTCATCGAAGGCACGGTCCGGCCGGAGCAGTTGCCGCCGCTGCTGGAGGCCGAGCTGAAGGTGCTCGAAGAGGAGCACCATGCACCGCTGGGGGTGCTGACGAAGACGGCCGACGCCCTGCCCGGGTTTGGCATCGTGGCCGCCGTGCTGGGCATCGTGATTACCATGGGCGCGATCGACGGGCCGGTGGAGGAGATCGGCGAGAAGGTCGGCGCGGCCTTGGTGGGCACATTCCTGGGAATCCTGTTGTCCTACGGTTTTTTCGCCCCGTTGGCGGTGAGGATGGAATTCATCGCCACGGCCGAGATCGCCTTCTTCCGCACCATCGCCACGAGCATCCAGGGATTTGCCAACGATCTGCCTCCGAAGATCGCCGTCGAGCAGGCGTGCCGCGGCGTGGTGTCGGAAATGCGGCCCAACCGCGCGGAACTGGACGAGTTGTTCGCGGCGGTCGACGCGTCGTAGGGGACGAGGGATGAAGGATGAAGGATGAAGGATGAAAGATGAGGGATAAGGGCCGCAATCGCGAAGGTCGAGGCAGTGTCACGCAGGTCTCTCATCTTTCATCCTTCATCTTTCATCCTTCATCCCTTGTTTGTCTTTAGCGAGTAAGGAACCGTTCGATGGCAGGCAAAGGTGGAGGGGCATGGAAAGTGGCCTACGCGGACTTCGTGACCGCGATGATGGCCTTTTTCATGGTGATGTGGCTCACCGGGCAGAGCCCGCAGACAAAGGTCGCCATCGCCGGATATTTTCAGGATCCGTGGGGCACCTCTTCCGAATTCTCGGCGCCCGCTTCGCTGCTGCCGAGCGAGATGCATGGCGACGTACTGAGCCAGGACATGCCGCAGAAACTCGCGCCTGGCAAGAAGCCCGGAGCGGCCGATTCGGACGGACACGACAACGAAGCCCAGGCGAAGTCACGGTGGGCCCAGCAGCGACGGGTTCATTTCCTGCAAGACAGCGATCGCACGACGCCGGCGCTCGTGGTGCCCTTCGAAGAATCGACCGCGGAACTTTCCGAAGAAGGCAAAGCACAACTTGATCGGTTGATTCCGAACCTGGTGGGCAAGCTGAACAAGATCGAAGTTCGCGGCCATTCGACGCGCCGGCCGTTGCCGGCCGAGAGTCCGTATCGCGACTTGTGGCAGCTTTGCTATGCGCGGTGCCTGGCGGTGATGCAGTACTTCGAGGACCACGGGATCGAAGCCGACCGACTGCGGCTAAGCCAATCGGCCGCGTACGAACCGCTCACCAAGCGGATCGAGACGGCGCTG
>CAYTJV010000555.1:0-5274 GCA_964438165.1 uncultured Planctomycetaceae bacterium
CCCTCGGACCGAGGCGAACCATACGTATTATGGATTCATTATGGCCCAAAGTAGTTATATATCGCTGGCGCAGTCCCGTGTTTAGTCATCACGTCGGGGGGGTTGAAGTAATTGGGCCGGAAAAACCGATGAGAGAGGATGAGAGTGTTGACTTTGTTGACAAACATTAGTATGATTGACGCATCCTGGCCGAGTACCTTGGCCACGGTCGGAGGGGGAAATTACGATGATCGTCGCCATGGACGAAGCCAAATCAAAGATAAGTGCTAAAATTACCAATGGATTCATGGAGCGTCGGATGGCGCGAGAGGACGCAAGCCCCCTCGGCCCGGTCCAAGCGGTGAAATTGGCGGCAAATAACCGCGGCGCGCCGAGGATCCCGAGTGAAGAGGAACTCCAGTACCTTCAACAGCAAAGCCTCCGTTTGGAGGCAGCCGCGCCGGAGGAGATCATCGCGTGGGCGGTTCGGGAGTATTTTCCAGGGCTGACGATGGCCACGGCCTTCGGTCCGGAAGGCTGCCTGATCCTCGCGATGTTGGCGAAGATCCAACCGCGGGTTTACGTTTTCAATCTGGATACGGGGTACCAGTTCAAGGAGACGTTAGAGCTTCGCGACCGGATCGCGCAGCGATACGGGATCGAAGTCGACTTGCAGCAGCCGGAGTTGTCGGTGGAGGAGTACGAGAAATTGCACGGCGGACCGGTCTACGCGCGGGACTCGGACAAGTGCTGCTTCGATCGGAAGCTCACCGTGCTCCGCCGGGCCGTGAAGGGCTATGTGGCCTGGATGAGCGGAATCCGGCGCGACCAGGGGCCGCACCGGGCCAAGGCGCCGATCGTCGGTTGGGACAAGAAATTCGGGCTGGTGAAGATCAGCCCCTTGGCCAACTGGACGACCAAAGATGTTTGGCGCCGGATCGCCGACGAGGACATCCCTTACAATCCGCTGCACGACCGCGGTTATCCGAGCATCGGCTGCTGGCCATGCACCCGCGCGGTGCTTTTCGGCGAAGACGAGCGCGCCGGGCGGTGGAGCGGGACATCGAAGAAGGAATGTGGGTTGCACACGACGGATGCGTCGGGTATCGGAGAAACGCATGAAAATCTCCGCCAAGACTGAATACGCTTGCATTGCGGTGCTGGAGTTGGCCTCGCGTCACGGGTCGGGCGAGCCGGTGCGGATCCGCAAGATCGCCGAGCGGCACGACGTTCCCCCTCGGTTCCTGGTCCAGATCCTCCTGCAACTCAAGGCGTCGGGACTGGTCCGCAGCACCCGGGGGGCGGCCGGCGGCTATCACCTCGATCGCCCTCCGGACCAGGTTTCCCTCGGCGAGGTGATGCGCGTCATTGAGGGCACGACGAAGAGCAACGGGGCGACCACCAGTGCGTCGCCCGATTCTCCGGCCGTCAAGGCGCTCGTGCAGGCCTGGGCCGGCGTGGAGGCCGTACAGCGCGAGATGCTCAGCAAGATCACCTTTGCCGAGCTTCTGGAGCGGGCGCGGAGCCACGACGATCGGATGTACTACATCTGATCAATCAAGGCCCATGGTCACGGTTTTCAACTCGGTGTAGGCCTCGATGCCTTGCTGGCCGAGCTCGCGGCCGATGCCCGACATCTTGAATCCGCCGAACGGAGTGCCTGCGTCGAGCACATTGTAGCAGTTGACCCAAATCGTGCCGGCGCGGATCTTCGCCGCCAGGTAGTGGGCCTTCTTGACGTCGCGGGTCCAGACCCCCGCCGCCAGGCCGTAGAACGTCGTGTTCGCGCGCTGGACGACCTCATCGACGTCCGAGAAACGCAGCACGGAGAACACCGGGCCGAAGATCTCCTCGCGGGCGATCTTCATGGTGTCGGTCACGTCGGCGAACAGGGTCGGCTCGACAAAGTAGCCGCGGTCGCCGTGACGCTCGCCGCCGGTGACGCACCGCGCTCCCTGCTCCTTGCCCTGGCGGATGTAGTACATGGTCTTGTCGAACTGGGCCCGGTCGACCAGCGGTCCCTGCTCGGTTTGAGGGTCGAATGGATCTCCTACCCGGTACGTGCGGTTGCGCTCGGCCAGTTGTTCCACGACGCGGTCGTAAACCTTGTCCTCGACGAACAGCCGGCTGCCGGCGCAGCAGCACTGGCCGTGGTTGAAGTAGAGCGCCGCATGGGCCCCGGCCACGGCCGCGTCGAGATCGGCGTCGGCAAAGACGATGTTCGGGCTCTTGCCGCCCAGCTCGAAGGTGAGGCGTTTGAGCGTCGGGGCTGCGTCGGCCATGATCCGCTGGGCGGTCTTGTACTCGCCCGTGAAGGCGATCTTGTCGACGCCCAGGTGTTTCACCAGCGCGGCGCCGGTGTTCGGTCCGTCGCCGGGCACGACGTTGATCACGCCGTTGGGGAATCCGGCCTCCTGGGCCAGATGCGCCAGCCGCAGGGCGGTCAAGGGCGTCTGCTCGGCCGGTTTGAGCACGACCGTGCAGCCGGCGGCCAGCGCCGGCGCCCACTTCCAGGCGACCATCAGCATGGGGAAATTCCAGGGGATGATCTGCCCGGCCACCCCCACCGGCTCGCGCCGCGTGTAGGTAAAGTAATTGCCGGCCACCGGGATCGTCTGGCCGTAGATCTTGTCGGCGTACCCGGCGTAGTAACGGAACGTCTCGATCGTCATCGGCACGTCGATGGTCCGCGAATCGCGGATCGGCTTGCCGTTGTCGAGGGTCTCCAAGGCAGCCAGCTCCGCCGCCTCGTGCTCGATCAGGTCGGCCAGCCGGTAGAGCAGCTTTCCGCGATCGCGAGCGCTCATCCGCGGCCAAGGGCCGTACTCGAAAGCATCGCGGGCCGCGAGCACGGCGTGATCGACGTCTTCGGCCGTGCCCTCGGCGACCTGGACGATGACTTCCTCGGTGGCCGGGTTGATGGTGGGAAACGTCTTGCCGTCGCTGCCGGGCAGCCAGCGCCCGCCAATGAAGCATTCCGTGTGCCGGATTTCCGGAAGGGTGGAAATATCGGTCGCAGTGGCCATAGTGTACCTCCTCGACAACGCAAAGAGTGTGTTGGCAATGTCACGTCTACCGGAGAGCGAATTGCGCCTCTGAGGGCAATCGCCGGAGTAAAGGAATTCTAGACGCGAGGCATGAACCGGCCAGCCGCCTCGGGCGGACCCCTTCGATTCCGCCCGTCGATTCGCTGAAAACAGACGGGAATCCTCGTGCTTTCGGCAGCAGCCTTATCCTTCCCGGCGGGCATAAGTCCCTGCTGGACTCGGCCTCCAGCCGCGTTAACAGGAGGAGTTCCCTCGTTCCCACGCTCTGCGTGGGAACGGGCGTCCCGGCCGCTCCGCGGCCCGTGCTCCAGACGCCGCAGAGCGGCGAGACTTGCGTTCCCACGCAGAGCGTGGGAACGAGAATCAATCGTCGTTGACAGGAGCTGTGGCCGCCGCTACAAACGATGGGAATCGCGAACCGGTCGCGAGCGAGGAGTCGGGCCATGCGGGTCGAGATTGGCGGATGCGTGCTGGAACTGGTCGAGGGCGACGTGACCCTCCAGGAGGTCGAGACGATCGTCAACGCGGCCAACAGCCGTTTGGCGGGCGGGGGCGGGGTGGACGGCGCGATCCACCGCCGCGGCGGGCCGAGCATTATGGCCGAAACCGATCAGAAGTATCCCGACGGATGCCCCACCGGCTCGGCCGTCATCTCCGGCGCCGGCACTCTCAAGGCGAAGCACGTGATCCACGCCGTGGGACCCGTGTGGCACGGCGGCGGTCGCGGCGAGGCCGAGCTGCTGGCCGGGGCCTACCGCCGCTGCCTGGAATTGGCGGTCGAGCATGGGTGCAAGAGCGTTGCCTTTCCGTCGCTGAGCACCGGGGCCTACGGCTACCCGATCGACCGCGCCGCCCGAGTCGCCCTGGCAACCGTAAGCGATTTCCTTAAGCAGCACGCCAAGCCGGACTTGGTCCGCTTCGTGCTCTTTGGGCATGAGGCCCACGCGGCGTTCGCGGCGGCGCTGAAGGAAGTGGCCCGTTAGGGCGGGAGAAAGAAAACGAATCACGAAAGCGCGAAAGAACGAAAACCCGAAAGACCGGACATCGGGGACGGGCGAGCATCCATCATTTGCTATGTTTTTCGAGCTTTCGTCCTTTCGGGCTTTCGTGATTGCCTGATTTCCTTGCTAACGTTCTGCAATAAGCCCCTTGTTTCTCTTTCTTATACTTGTTTGATCCCTGCCGAAAGGCGACTGGCATGAAATCGCATACCGAATACTTGACCTTCAACATCCCCTCGAAGATGGCCTTCCAGAATATCACGCCGCAGGTCGAAGCGGCGGTGAAGAAAAGCGGGGTGCAGGAAGGATTGGTCCTGGTCAACGCGATGCACATCACCGCTTCAGTCTTTATCAACGACGACGAGCGGGGCCTGCACCACGACTTCGGCAAGTGGTTGGAGCAGTTGGCCCCGTTCAACCCCGACCCGAACGTCTACCACCACAACCGCACCGGCGAGGACAACGCCGACGCCCATCTGAAGCGGCAGGTGATGGGCCGGGAGGTCGTGGTGGCGATCACCAAGGGCAAGCTCGACTTCGGCCCCTGGGAGCAGATCTTCTACGGCGAGTTCGACGGCTACCGCAACAAACGGGTGCTGGTGAAGGTGATTGGGGAGTAGCCGATTCACCTTGTCTTCCTCACCAAACCGGGCGCCACGTCCAGGTCCAGGGGCTCGAAGCATCCGGCCTGGTAGCGCTCGACCGCGATGGCGCCCATCACGGCATTGTCGGTGCATAGCGGCAATGGGGCGATGTACAAGCGGATGCCGCTTGCTTGGGTTTCCTGTTGAAGGCGCTGGCGAAGCCGGGTATTGGCGGCCACGCCGCCTCCAACGCACAGCACTCGCTCGCCCGTCTGTTCCAGGGCCAAGAGGGCCTTGGCGGCCAGGCAGTCGATGACCGCTTCCTGGAAGCTGGCCGCCAGATCGGCGACTTGCTGAGGAGCGAGTTGGATCTGGCTGAAGTCGGGCCGGCCCGGCCCCGCGATCGCGTAACGCACCGCGGTCTTCAGCCCGCTGAAACTGAAGTCCAGTCGTTGGCGATCCTGGAGGAAAGGCCGGGGCAACCGGAATGCCCGCGGGTCGCCTTGTTCGGACGCGCGTTGAATGGCCGGACCGCCCGGGTAACCCAGACCCAGCATCGCCGCCACCTTGTCGAAGGCTTCGCCGGCCGCGTCGTCCATCGTCGCGCCCCACAGCTCGAAATCCAGCGGTCCGCGGCCCCGGTACAAGCTTGTGTGCCCGCCC
>CAYTJV010000556.1:0-5253 GCA_964438165.1 uncultured Planctomycetaceae bacterium
CAGCAAACGCTCAAATACCAATTCTTTCACAAGCTCAGAGCGTGGGAACGAGGATACCCGCCAATCGCACCCCCTGCGAATCATGGTCTCCCCCCCCGGTATTGTCAATGCAACCATCCTCGTACCAACTAGTTACGTCGGTGGGAATTGAATAGGGTAAGTGTCGTGGTTATAGTGGAGTTGTGGCGCAGGGAAGATCGCCGGAACCTCATCTGATTCAGGGGAGACGGAGCCCAAGTGCAAGTCCTACTCATCAACGACGACGGAATTTACGCTCCCGGTCTGGCGGCAATGCAGCGGGAGCTGTGTGAACTAGGGGAAGTGTGCGTGGTCGCCCCGGCTACCGAACAGAGCGGCGTGGGGCATTCGATCACCTACCTCACCCCGCTGATTGTCAAAGAGGTATGGGAAGGCAATCGGCGGTGGGGGTGGGCCGTCGAGGGGAGCCCGGCCGATTGCGTGCGGATTGCCATCTCCGAGTTGTGCCCTCGCCGCCCGGATTTGGTGGTCAGCGGGGTCAACAGCGGACTCAACGCGGGCATTAACGTGCTCTACTCGGGCACGGTGGCCGCGGCGATTGAAGGCGCGTTTTTCGGCGTGACCAGCGTGGCGGTGTCCCTGGAGTTCGACGAGCACGCCCGCTTCGACAAGGCAGCCGGAATCGCCCGGGCGATTATCGAGCAAATCCTTGAGCAGAGACAAATCGGACCGCAGCTTTACAACGTGAATATTCCCACCGCGGCACTGACCGGAAATGCGGCGGTGCGCACGGTGCCGATGGACGTGGCGCATTACGGCGAGCGCTTCGAGCGGCGGGTGGACCCGTGGGGCCGGCCGTATTACTGGGCTACGGGCGAGCCGCCGCCGCGACTTGGGCAGCAAGAGACCGACCTGACGGCGCTCAAACGCGGGTTCATCACGGTGACGCCGTTGGACTACAACATGACCAAGAGGGCTGTGCTGGCGGACATGCAGGGGTGGGACTTCCGCCTAGAGGCGATCGGGACGGCGAGCAACGGCAATGGAAACGGCTGTGAGAACGGCCCGATCCGCCGGCCCATTGTCCGAGCGTCACGAGTGAAGTTGGAAAAGAAGTGATCTTGGAGTGCGGCGCCTTGTCGCCGCTTTGGATTGGACCGACTGCGGAGCAAAAAAAGAAAGCGGCGACAAGGCGCCGCACTCCAAGGGTGGGAAAGGAGATTTGCGATGCGAGCGATGACGACGTTGGGGGTGTTGGGTTTGTGGGTGATTCTGGGATGCGGCGGCTACGAGCCTGCGGCGCCACCGCCTGCTGCCCCAGGGAGTCAACAGGCCAAGGCTGCGGCGGCGCCCAAGCCGGCCGCTGCGCCGGCCCAGCCATCCGCGCCGACCCAGTCGGGGATGACCCTCAACATGGCGGGCGCGTCAGCGGCCGCGGGGGTCGCGCCCATGGACTTGATGAGTGGACCTCAGGGCGTCCAGCCCGCCAGACCTTCGCAGCCCGCGCCGCCGCCAAACGCTAACCTCGAAAAGGCCCAAGCGGGCGTCGGAAAGCAGGGACGCAACTACGGCGGTGGGGCGATTATGGCGCCAGTGACGGTGCCCGTGGCCACCTATTTCCAGGCCAGGGATCGAATCACATTCGACATTCGGGTCGCCGACGGGATGCGGTTGTACAAGGCAACGAATGGCACTGCCCCAAAGACGCACGAGGAATTTATGGAGAAGATCATCAAGGAGGGCCAGATCAAGTTGCCCGACTTGCCGCCCGGCGATCGGTACATCTATGTCCCGGCAAGGGAAGAATTGTGCGTGGAGCACACACAGAGGCAATAGGTTTACAGCGCTGTGCGCGGGTCTCCGGACCCCGCACAGCCATCGACCGAAGGTTTCCGGAGCGTGTGGAGACCTTCGGTCGAAGCCTCGGCAGGGTCGGGAGACCCGCGCCGAGCGCAGTTGAGCACCCGCAGTAAAGACCAGGTTCACTTCCATGAGACGGCATCTTGTTCTGGTAGTCGCCTTGGCGGCAACAGGCTCGGCATGCACCGTGGCCGCCGAGAGTTGGATCTTCCGCACCTCGTACTACTCGCACGACCCCGCCACGGGCCGTCGCGTGAACCAGTTCGCCGCCGAAAAGCCGGCCTACGTGCGAACCGATCCGACCTATCAGGAAAGCGTTTACCGGCACAGCCGCAGCGGTTTTCAGGTGGGCGGCAGTTTCGACTATATGCACACGGTCGAGACGTGGGGGCAGGGCGAGAACATCCGGCCTTACGAGGAATGGCTCTATCCGTACCGCGCCGGGGCGACGCCGTTCGGCCCGTGGGGCAATCCGCAAGGGCCGTGGACCACGCCCTTCGGGTCGTGGAGCAATCCCTACGGTCTGGGACGCCTGCCGAATCCTCCCTGGTCCCCGTGGGGGCCGATGCCCATGCCCTACGCCGCCCCGGCGCAGTAGGAGAAGGGAGAGGGGAGAAGGGAGACTCGTAGGGCGGACGGAGCGCAGCGACGCCCGCCGAATCTCTTGGGTCTATTCCGGCGGGCCTCACTGCGTTCGGTCCGCCCTACACAACTACACAACTTCTCCCCTCTCCCCTCTCATTTATGGCTGACCGCTTTCCACGAGCCGTCGGGGTTCTTCTCGAAGCGGATCTGCCAGGTGACCGCCGGGCCGCCCAGCGCGGCGTGTGTGAGTGAAGCCGTCAGCGTGGCAGTCTTGTCCTGCACCGTGGGTCCTTCTTTGATCTCCTTCAGGGCCATCGCCATATTGTTCCTCTCGAGGTACTCGGCAACGGCTTTCTTGAAGGGTTCCGGATCGGCTGGGGAACTCTTCGTTCCGCCGCAGCCGACCAAGTATGCCAGGAAAAGCACACTGAGGAGGATCGCAGTGATCGCCAATCGTCGCGAGGGAAGACTCATGGTACACCCTTTTCGTTCATTCCCGTAGGGCAAGCTGCCAGCTTGCCCCGGCGCTACCCACGGGCAAGCTGGCAGCTTGCCCTACGACCGTCGTGGCCCGTGTTTCACGCCGTTGGCCAGGAAATCCGTTTCGCGTCAGCAGCTACCAGCTTAAGGCACCAACACGTGCCTTCCCAGGCTGCAATCTGATTCGTAGCTGAATTCGCCAGAATTCAGGCTTTACGGCAGGCCGCCGGAATTCAGGATTTCGGCGCGCTGCCCGAAGTCTGGTGACTTCGACTACGGATCACCGAGGCTACCGATCACGGACAACCGCAGGCGGTAGAGCTTCTCGAACTCCCTCCGATCCGCCGTTTGCATTGCGCCGGCCGCGGGGTATTATCAAGGACGCTGCGGCAGTCCAGTTGCGGTCGAGAGGTTGTGCCATGGGAAGTGCAATGCGCGTCCTGCTCTTGGGGTTCGGCAAGCGGCCGGGCGTTCTTGAAGAGGCCCAGCGGCTTCGCCCGATTGTGGAACGCTACGCCCAAGTAGTGGCCTCCGATTTCACCGGCCAAGCCGATCTTAGCTGCCTGACAGCCGACTTGGCCATTGTCCTTGGAGGCGATGGATCCATTCTCCGCGCCGCCCATCAAATGGGCCAGAGGCAATTGCCCGTACTTGCAGTTAATTTGGGAAGATTGGGATTTCTAGCGGACCTGTCTCCGGAGGAGTTGCCCGATATCCTTGGGCAGATCGCCACGGACGGGCTCGAGGGCCGCGTTATCGAACATTTGATGTTCCAGTGCCGCGTGTACCGTGGGGACTTGATGCTCGCCGAACAACTCGCCCTGAATGAAGTCACGATCCAAACCGGCCCGGCGTTCACGATAGTCGACATCGATCTTTACATTGACTCAGAATGGGTAACTACTTATAGTGGCGACGGCCTGATCCTGAGTACCCCCGTTGGGTCAACGGCTCATAGTCTGTCGGCTGGTGGACCGATCCTGCGAAAGGATCTCCAGGCACTGGTGATCTCCCCGATCAGCCCGCACACGCTGACCAACCGTCCGGTGGTCGACTCCGCCGAGCGGGTCTACGAGTTGGTCGTGGCCAGGGGCGAGCCGGGAACTGCGGCGGTGGTGGACGGCCGGGTGATTTGCACGTTGGAGCTTCACGATCGGGTCCGCGTGCAGAAGGCCGGGGTGCGGTTCAAGATGGTGGCCGTTCCCGAGCACAGCTACTACCGCACCTTGCGGGAGAAGCTCGGCTGGGGAGGCAAGTTCCCGCACGGCGGCGGTTGACGCGGGTCGTCGCGTGGGAAGGCTTCACGGCACGAGCAAGAAAGGAATCGAGCATGACGTGCGTTTTCTGGCGATTGGCGGCCGGGTTCGCCGGCCTGATGATGCTCGCCGCCGGGGCGGCTGCGGACGCGCCCGAGACAACCGCCCGGCAGGCCCCCTCGGCAAAGTACACCCTTCGTTATAAGTTTCGCCCCGGCGAGACGTTGCGATGGAAGGTCGTACACCGGGCCCGGGTCGAGGCCTCGGTCGGCGGCACGACCCAGGCCACCGAGACCGTGACCAGTTCCGTCAAGGTTTGGAAAGTCCAGGAGGTCAAACCCAACGGGGCTGCCACCTTTGAGCAACTGGTCGAAAACGTCGACATGTGGCAGAAACTCACCGGCCGCATGGAGGTTCGCTACAACAGCCAGACCGACAAGAAGCCGCCGGTCGGATTCGAGCAGGTGGCCAAATCGATCGGCGTGCCGCTGTCGCGGACCACGATCGATCCCCAGGGCAAGATTCTCAACCGCGAGCACCTCGTGGCCCGGGCGAACGCCCAACAAGAGGGGATGATCACGCTGCCCCTGCCCGACGCGCCCGTCACCCTCGGCGAAACCTGGTCCTACCCCTGCGACATCGAGGTGCCCCTGGAGGGCGGCAGGATCAAGAAGATCAAGTCCCGGCAGACCTTCACGCTCGAAGAGGTGAAGAACTCCGTGGCCGCCGTGCGCGTGGCCACGCAGATCCTCACGCCGGTCGACGATCCAGCCGTCGAGGCCCAGTTGATGCAGCGCGATTCGACCGGCACGGTGAGTTTCGACATCCAGAGCGGTCGGGTCGTGGGCCAGCAGACGGACACCGACAAGCGGGTGGTCGGATTCCGCGGCCAGGCCAGCAGTCTACACTATCGCACCCGGTTCACCGAAGAACTCCTCTCCCAAGCGCCGCCAGCCGATGCCACCGGCGATCCGGCGGCGGCCCAAGGCAAGACCGACGCCAAGCCTGCCAAGTCCGACGGCCCCCGGGCTTCAACAGCCAAAAGCCAACCGAAACCGGCCGTTTCGAACCGATCCACAACGACTCGCAAGAG
>CAYTJV010000557.1:0-5247 GCA_964438165.1 uncultured Planctomycetaceae bacterium
CTGGACTTCCGAAGTCTCGAAGATCTCGGACGTTTGCGCGTGCCCATCGCGGTTTTGAGATAGGCTTTCACCGCCAATCGTCCGGCAGCTCCACGAAGTACCCGGCGATCCAATGACCTTCCGGCCGAATCTCGTAATCGACGATGAATCGGCGGTGCTCGCCTACGGCCACCGACGCCGGATAGCTCGCGTCGGCAATCGCGGAGCCGTCGGGGCAATACTGGTAGCAAAGCAGCCGATGCTCAAGGTCCCAGGTGCGGAACTCGGGATCGGTCGTTGTGACCATCGAAACGGAGACCATGCGACGATCGGCGTAGGTGAGCACGGGCGTCTTGCCGTGCCAGTCAAGCTGGGCCGGCGACGTGGACCGGGCGTCGCGCACGTTCGTCCTGACAGGCTTCTGCCAGGTGCGGCCGCCGTCGCGGCTCTCGGTCTTCCAGAAGTATCCGTCGCCCGCGCCGCTATTGCGAAGAATCCCCACCACGCGCCCTCGCTGGACCTCCAACACGCTCCACTCGTCGCCCAGGAAGCCGGGCACGTCCGGCACCGGCGCGAGCCGCCAGGTCTTGCCGCCGTCGCCCGACACCGCGGCGATGGCCCCGTTGCCGGGGGCCTTGTAGATCGGGATCAGGATGTCGCCCGACGCCAGGGCCAACGGCGCGGCCCGCGTCCGGGCGTCGAGATCGGCCATCATCGCCGGCCGGCTCCACGTTTTTCCATCATCCTGCGAGCAGGTGACCATGCACCGCGAGATTCGGTCTCGCGTGTACGTGTTGTAGCACACCATGAGCCTGCCGTCGGGAAGCTGCGCGATCGCCGCGTTGCGGTCGTCGACGCCGGGCTCATCGGCCACGACCCGCGCGGGCGCCCAACTCTCCCCGTCATCCTCGCTGGAGGTGAAGAGCACCTTGCCGGTCGGCGAAAAGTCGTGAACGCTGTCGTCGCGAAACGCGCAGACGAGCCGTCCCCGGCCGGCCCTCGCCACCCAGGGCCAGCCGGGATAACCGCCCCGGTACACAATCACGTCGGGCCGGCTTTTCACGCCCGTAGGCTCCGCAGCAAATGTTGCGATCGAGCGCGAACCGGCCACCGCTCCGGCGAACGCAGCCGTCCGTTGAATAAATCGACGCCGGCAGTACCGTTGGCTCATGGATGGGACCTTTCATCTTTGGAGTGCGGCGACTCGTCGCCGCTTTCTTTTTCCCCGAAACGTCACCTCGCCGCAATCCAAAGCGGCGACAAGTCGCCGCACTCCAAAACCTGCTCATACCCACTCCCACTGCCGCAGCCACTGGTAATCCTGCGGCAGGTTGTTCCACATGTGGTCGACGATCTCCTGGTGGCGGCCGGCCTCGGCCAGGTCGAATTGACGCCGCTCCTTGACGGCCGCGGCCGCGTTCTTCACCTGATCGACGGTCATCAGCCCCGGGATCGCGGCCGCGAGCACGTCGCAGGCCAGGACGTAGCGAAGTGCGATCCGGGCCCGCTCGTCGTCCTCCGCCTTGGTGGGCGAGTCGGGCGTGCCGCCTGACAGGAAAACCGTACCGCTGGCAAAGGGCTTGATGCCGATCATGCCCACGTTGTATTTACGGAAGGCATCGAACATGCTCCCTACCGGCTTTTCCTTGGTGCCGGCGCTGTAGGGCGTGACGATCACTTCCAGCGACGGGTACTTGGCCACGGCCTCGGCGATCCACGGGCGGTGGTGGGTCGAGACGCCGGTGGCCCGGGCCTTGCCGGTCCGTTTGCCCCACGCCAGGGCCTCGGCCACGGTCTCGATTTCTTTCTCGGTGTTTTTCGTGGCCTGTTCGCGAAGCGTGACCCGCCACACGTCGACGTAATCGAGCCCCGCCTTCTGGAGCCCTTCGTCGAGTTGGTCTTTCATTTTCTGGAGCGACCCGGCGAGGTTCGGATCGCGCCCGCCCCACCAGTCGAAGCCGAAGTAGATCTGCTCGCGCTTGCCCTTGAGGGCCTCGGCGTAGACAGTAACCTCGCCGGACCAGCAGGCGTCGATGTAGTTAATGCCATGATCCAGCGCGGCGGCCATCACCTCGCGGCGGTTCTTCTTGAAGTCCTCGCTTCCCGGCTGATACGCAATCCGCTTCCAGTGCCCGCCCATGCTCACGGCCGAGAGCACCAGCCCGGTCCGCCCCAGAGGGCGGTACTCCATGTTCTCGTTATAGCTTCGGGTCTTCGTGGGATCAGGCGAGGCAACGGCCGCCTCCGCCTTCCCAACCAGCCCGGCGCCAAGCGTCGCCCCCGCGGCGACCGCAGCGCCCTCGCGAACAAACTCCCGACGCGAAACACGTTCTTGGGTCATGGTTTCTTCTCCTCGAAGCCAATGGTGTGGCATGCCGTCACGCGGCCCAGCCGCGGGTCGGCATGGACGGCGCTACGTGGGATGCAGCGGGGGAAGCGACCCCGCATCCGGCGCCAAAAGCACATCCCGAGCCCCAGCATACCACGCCGCACTCGACCAGGGCCAGTCCTCGGCACGTGGGACCAACCCCCGCCGGACTGGATTGTTGTGGAGGTACTCGATCTCGACATGGATCGCCTTGGGCTCAAACAGGTTGCGATCGTGGCCGCCGCCCCGCTGCCAGAACCGATAGGCAATCTGGCCGTTGGGCTGTTCATCGCGCATCGTACGTAGCGATTCCGGGGCCGTCCGCTGAAGATAGCTCTTCGCCTGCCGCGTCACCGGCAATTTGATCGCCTCCAGGATTCGACTGACCGAGTAGGTTGGCTGGCGAGGAAAAACAAGGATGTGGCAGTGCTCGGGCATGATGACGTAGGCCCAGATGTCGAACGCCAGGCGCTCGCGTGCCTTGGAAATCGCGTCGATCAGCCAAAGGCGAGTACGGTCCTTCGACAAGAATTCCTGGGCATGGAAACAGTTGAAGGTGAGCGAGTGGGCGTCGCCTGGAGTGTCGTAGCGATGGCAGGTCTTGTACTTCTGCTTTGTTGGACGATTGGAGGTCATGGCGGGACGGCCCTTTCATCGGCTGGACGCTTACCCCTGTGGTCCGCCAAACATGCCGACCCGCGGCTTAGGCCGCGTGACGGCATGCCACACAACCGCCGGGCCCTTAATGCACATTTCGGCGGGCCTCACTGCGTTCGGTCCGCCCTACTCGACTGAACATTTCGGTGGCCTCAGTCAGTTCGGTCCGCCCTGCTCGATTGAACATTGGATAGGTTGGCGCCTTCCACTACGAGAAGACTGAACTTGTGCCAGACATTATCTTCTGGTCCGTTACTGATTCGTTTGTAGCACCAACGGACTGGAAAAGTCTCGTGTGCTTCATTCTCGAAGACAATCGGGAAACTGCCTTCCCCGCCGACTTTGGAATGCAGTTCCCAATGGCACCGCTTCATCCGCCGGATGACCTCGCCGATGTAGCCACCCCATTTGAGTGACTCTTTCACGAGTTGCTTCTCCGGCAACGGCTCACCCTCATGCTGTTCATGGATTCTGCCAAGAATCTCCTCAACCTTGGCGACCGAATCAGCGCTGTAGTCGATCGCTATCCCGTACTCGCTCGCCGCAGTCTCAACCGCTTGAGTGGCACGTGATTGCATCTCCACGGCAAGGTCCGTGTCCGTTAATGGCCGGGCAGCACCGCTCCGGTGACGCCAAACATAGATGGCAACGACAGCGACGACCACAAGAGTGAAGCAGATCCAAGCCATGTTATCGCGTCGGTCACGCATTGGGATTATTGTGTGGCATGCCGTCACGCGGCCTAAGCCGCGGGTCGGCATGGGCAGCGCTACGTGGGATGCAGCGGGGGAATCGAGCCTGCGTCCGGCGCCAAAGGCACATCCCGGGCCCCAGCATACCACGCCGCGCTCGACCATCGCCAGTCCTCAGCGCGTGCGACCAGTCCACGCCGGACTGGGTTGTTATGGATATATTCGATCTCGGCGTGGATTGCCTTGGGCTCAAACAGGTTGCGATCGTGGCCGCCGCCTCGCTGCCAGAAGCGATAGGAAAACTTGCCGTTGGGCTGTTCATCGCGCATCATTTGCAGCGATTCCGGCGACTTCTGCTGAAGATAGCTCTTTGCTCGTCGCGTCACTGGCAATTTGATCGCCTCCAGGATTCGACTAATCGAGTACGCTGGCCGCCGGGGAAAAATGAGGATGTGGCAGTGCTCGGGCATGATGACGTACGCCCAGATGTCGAATGTTAGAAACTCGCGCGCCTTGGAAAGCGAATCGATCAGCCAAAGGCGAGTGCGATCCTTCGACAGAAATGCCTTGGCATGGAAGCAGTTGAAGGTGAGCGAGTGGGCATCGCCTGGGGTGTCGTAGCGATGACAGGTCTTGTACTTCTGTTTTTTTGAACGGCCAGAACTCATGGCGGGATGCCTTGTCCATCGGGTGAACGGCTGCCTTTGTGGTTCACCAAACATGCCGACCCGCGGCTGGGCCGCGTGACGGCATGCCACACAATGCGCTACGACATGCCACACAAGACGCTAACTCTTTAACTGGTTCGCGTGGGGCGTCACCTTGTCGAGGTTCGGCTTGACGTCGGCTTGGGCGTTGCCGAGGGCCCAGGCGAGGCCGCCCATGGTGATCGCTTGGAAGAACGGGTTGGCCCAGATTTCGTTGAAATGGCCGAGCGACGTGTAGAAGACGCGGCCCTTGCCGTGCTTGCGGGCCCAGGTCGAGGGGTAGTCGGGCCGGCGGTAGCAATCGCCCTGGAGGTACTTGGTTTCCTGCACGAGGATCACGTGCAGGTCTTTGGGGAAATTCTTCAGGGCATACCACTCGTCGGTGAACGAGAGCCCTTCGGCGCAGTGCAGGTCGCTCGCCCCCGGAAACGGCGGCACGAACAGCAGGGCGGCCTCCTGCGGTGCCCCGTGAGTGATGAATTCGCCGCCGAGCATGGCGAGAAAGGGATCGATCTCGGGACCCTTGGAGGGGACCGTGTACGAGGTGGAATGAAAGCCCGCAAAGCCTTTGCCGGCTGCGACGGCATCCAAGAGCTTCTGCTTGCCGGCGGGCGACATGGGGGGCGTGTTGTGCAAGCCGGGCTGGAGGAAGTTGCCGCAGGTGTAGAAGGCGAAGGCATCGTAGCGGTCGAGGTCGCCGTCGAACACCCGGCCGTCCTTGGTGCAGTCGACGTCAAACCCGGCCCGGCCGCCGAACTCGGTCATGACGCGAACCGAGCGGCTCGGCCTGCCGCCCGTGCAACCGACGGGCGGCTGCCCCAAGCCCGCGCTGGCGGGGAGGTAA
>CAYTJV010000558.1:0-5243 GCA_964438165.1 uncultured Planctomycetaceae bacterium
TGTGCTAGCTCGAAAAAAAGTGTTATCTTGGGAGGTATTATGATTGGCACACTGAGATCTTCTTCCGGTTCTTGAAGCACATGTTGGGCTGCCGACACCTGTTCAGTCACGACGAGACGGGCATTCGGATCCAGGCGTACTGTGCGATCATCGCCTGCATGCTCATCAGCTTGTGGACCGGCCGCAAGCCCACGCAACGGACCTACGAGATGATCTGCTACTTTCTCGGCTTGGCTGAGGAGGACGAACTGCTGGCGCATCTGGCCAAGCTCAAGCGCCACGAAGCATCGCAAAAACGCTGACGGACCGCGCACGGCGATTCCCCGCCTCCGCCGTGACGCTGCCTGATACTGCGCGCTGAGCCAACCACGCGATGCCGCTGCTGCTCCGGCCGACTCTTGCCGTCCCCGCGGATCTCGACGAGCCTTCCTTCTCTTTGGGCCCTCCATCCGGCTGCTTGCTCGCATCAGGGCCCTGAGCAATAATTGGGCCGAACAGGATTGGGGACAGTCACCTATTTCGGCGACGGGAAATAGGTGACTGTCCCCCGTTTCGCCCGTTTCGCCCGTTTCGCCCCCGTTTCGCCGCCCGGCGGTCATCCCCTCCCCGCATTTCGCGCCCAGCCCGTCCCCCTATCGCGAAGCCGGCTGAAACACAAAGGCGCGACCAGCGGTCGCCGCTTTATGGCGCATTGCCCGCATTAACGACAATGCTGCTGCGCGCGCCGGCGGGAACGTTCACTTCCCGCACGAACACGTCCACGCGGTCCTTGGTGACTTTGAGACGGTACTTGTCCGGTCGCGTGGGCAGCACGAGCGTCCCCCGGGCGATGGGGCATTGCAGCACCAGGTCGCCGCTCAGGGTGGTGATCTCCAGGATGCCGCTCGAACCCGTCATCTCGACCGCCAGCGTGCCATACGAGCGACCCGACAACACGTGGTATCCGCCAATCGCGACGATCGCGATCACCGCGGTCGCGGCGGCGATCCTCAGCAACCGCCGCCGCATGCGGCGCGAGAAGATGGAAGTCCTTGGGGAAACGAAGGGTTCGCGGACCTGATCGGGCTCGGCAACCAGCCATTCGTCCAACAGCGATTCCACCGCGGAGACCGACTGCGGCGACGCGCCCTCAGCCGTTTTTGCCTGGCCCGATCGCACGGTATCGTCGAGCACGTACGGGCCGCCGGTCGTGTTGCCCGTCGACTGCTGCCGGTTTGCGATGCACTTCTGGATCTCGGCGGTCACCTCGGCCATCGAGCGATAACGATCCTGAGGCCGCTTGGCCAGCATCTTCTGGAACACTTTCTCCAGGCTCTCGGGCACGTCGCCTCGGACCTCGCGGAGGAAGGGCACGGGGTGATCGCGGTGCGCGATGATCTTCTGCAGCACGGTCTCGCCGGCGAACACGGGTTGGGCGGTGAGCAAGAAGTAGAGCGTGCACCCCAGGCTGTAGATGTCAGACCGGGCGTCGGCCACGCGGAGGTCGTTGCCCTGCTCCGGCGACATGTAATCGGGCGTGCCCACGATCATCCCGCTGGAGGTCAGCTCGTCGGCGGAGCCGAAGGCCACCTGGCCGACGAACTCGTTCACCCGGGCAATGCCCATGTCGAGGATCTTGACCGTGCCTTGCTTGTCCAAGAGCAGATTCGACGGCTTGATGTCGCGGTGGATCACGCCGTTGGAGTGAGCAAACTCCAGGCCCCGGGCCGTCTGGAGGACGTAATCGACCGTCCTCCCCAGCGAGAGCATGCCTTGCTGCCGAACTATGGCCGACAGGTTCTCGCCGTCCACGAATTCCGTGACCAGGAAGTGCATGCCGCGGTCTTCGTCGAAGTCGTGGGCCGTGACGATGTTGGGATGGGCCAGCTTGGCCGCGGCTTTGGCCTCGCGCTGGAATCGCTTCACGGCCCCCGGAGACTTCATCGCCACCGACGAGAGGATCTTCAGGGCCACGATCCGGTCCATCTTCTGATGTTTGGCCTTGAACACGTCGCCCATGCCGCCGCGGCCGATCCGCTCCAGCAGGACATAGTTGCCCATCACGAGCCGCTGGGTCTTGCTCTGGTACACCGCCTGGGCCTGAAACTTGGTGAGCCTCCCTTGGGCGACCAATTCGCGGGCCAGTTGTTCCGCCGTGTTGGGCCGCAGGTCGTGCGGAAACGAGCCGATGAACGCGCGCGCTTCGTCCGCAGGCATCAACCCGCAGTCCGACAGCGAGCGAACGAATTGGTCGAGGGAAATCGGCATAGCTATCTGGCAGTGCCCTTGAAAACTTAATTCTAGAAGCCGCTCAAGAGGAACACAAGATGCCTACTGGGCCGGCACCCCCCGATAGCGTTTCCCAATGCCGACGGCCCCTTTGGAGTCGCCCAGGCCGGTTCCCGGCCTGAGCGACTCCAAAGGACGGGTCATCCCAGGAGCAGGCCGGCCAGTCCGCCACCCAGGACCAGCAGGGCCAGCGGCGCCTTCCAGCAGAGGACAGTCAGGGCCGCTGCTGCGGCGATGAGCCAACTTCGCCAGTCCACCAGCGAGGAGTGGGCCAAGGCGACGACCACGACGGCGGTCAGGCCGATCGAGGCGGCGTTGACGGCGTCGAGGAACCGCGCCGACCACGCCCACTCTCGCAGGCGGGCAATCCAGGGGTTGGTAAGGATGACCAGGATCAGCCCGGGAAGGATTATCGCCACGGTGGCCACGGCCGCGCCCCAAGGGCCGGCGAGCAAATAGCCCACGAACGTCACCGTGGTGATCAACGGTCCCGGCGTCACTTGCCCGACGGCCATGGCGTCGACGAGTTGTTGCTCGGTGAGCCACCCGTTCTGGGCAACCAGGCCGCCCTTAAGGTAGGCCATCAGCACGTAGCCGGTGCCGTAGAGCACCGCGCCGACTTTGAGAAAGAAGAGCCCCAGTGTCCAGACGGGCACGATGGCTCCGACAGCCGCAGTGGCCGTGAGCGACGCCCCCGTGGCGATGGCAACTCCGGGGGCCGCAACCCAGGCGCCCGAGGCCCCCAGCAAAGCAGTCGGGGGGGGCTCCGTCTTCTGTTCGGCAAGACGCAGGAAGACCGCCCCAAGCACCCCGGCCCCCAGCAACGTGGCAATTTCATTCAGTCCGTAAAGCGCAGCGCCGGCAACCGAAAGTGCGATCAGCCCAGTCTGCCAGTTCTTTAGGGCCGTTTTCCCCAGCCGGTACACGGCGGCGACGATGATCGCCAAGACGGCCGGCTTGACGCCGCGCAAGAAAGGCTCCACTTGCGGCAGCGCGCCGTACCCTTGGTAGACCCAGGCGAGGAAGACCGTGATCAGGGCCGCCGGCAGCGTGAACGAAACGGCAGCCACCAGCGATCCCAGCAGTCCTGCCCGCCGGTAGCCGACATAGGCGACCATCTCCAATGCGTTCGGCCCGGGAATCAGTTGCGTGGCCGCCAGCAGGTCCAAGAACTGCTCGCGAGGAAGCCACGCTCGGCGGTGCACCACTTCGTCCTCCATGGCGCCGATGTGGGCCGCCGGACCGCCGAAGCTCACGGTCCCCAGCTTGAGGAAGAGCCGAGTCAGTTCCCAGAGGCGTCGAGTCATCAGTCGCCAGGCTAGGACATGGGCGGCGGTTTCGCAAGCGACCCTCTCCCCATGAGCAGGGAACCGCTCATTAGAAGAGCGCCGAGGACCGCCACAACCAGCCCGACCACGGTCCAGCGGTGGTGTTGCTCCAGTTTGGCAAACATGGCCATTTCGAAAACGCTGGGGGGCACGTCGACGCCCAGCTTGAGCGACTCCCAAAGCTGCAGTGCCGCAAACGGAGGGTACATGGCCACGTCCACGATCCGCGGGCGCGTGGCAAAACACCAGGCGGCCAAGACGATTCCCGCGAAGCTGAGGACCGCCCCCGCAAGGGCCAGCCGCTGCCGTGCGCCCCAGGTTGCCTCGGACGTTTCGTCGGCACGATCAGCCGGCGCCACCTTCTCCAACCGTTTCAGGTGAAGCAGTGTAGGGACTTCCAGTTCCGCTCCACACGCACAACGAACTCGGCTACCGGCTTGGGCCGCGTCGACGGGTAGTTTCTGTCCACACGAACAGGGGAGAAGGTATTGCGGGCTCACGGGCCACTCCTGGGGACAGGTGATGAACCGACTGCTCTCGGGAAGCGTCTAGTAGAAAAGATATGCATTCGTACACTCTTCGCCAGAGAAGGGAAGGAAACCTAGCCAAAACCTTCCTACAGCCCCCATACTTTTCATTTTATTGCCGTCTTTCCCAATTAGCTACTTTACGCGAGAACTTGTGGTGAAGTTTGCCCCGGGACGTGGATAGCGCAAAAAGGCCAAGAGATACTGGACTTAGCCGATCGCTTGATTAAAATATATTGTTCAGACCCTCGAATACCTAGCCTCGGCGAAAGAGGCACACGGGTGAGAAAGCGTGGTGCTTCCCGCCTCCATAGAGCACCGAGGGTGAGTGTGTCCGCGGACCGCTCCGTGTAGTGAACCCCTGTCTTTATCCTTTGTTGTGGCGAGAGGTTTTCGTGCCCAGCACCGGGATGTTGTGTGCCCGCGGGGTGCCACATCACGGGGATCGTTCGTTGCAGACGACAGCAGGAGGCTTTTGCACGGGCCAGGCAGCCGAGTCGAATGGGTTTCGTTACCGGCGGTGGTGAAGTCTCTGTAATTCGAATTCTTTGCCAAATGGCGGGGCAAACCGCCGTGCCGAGGAATCGGTGGTAGAATATTTTGGTTTGCCGCAACCGCACGATCGGTGAAGGACTGTTTTCACCTTTCCAGCAAACGTGTAAGGGAGTATTCCATTGTTCGACGCTGACGCTTTACTCGACGATCTGGACGACATCGCTGCTCATCCCGAAGAAGAAATCGACCTGGATGAGAAAGCCGACGAAGCGCTGGACATCGATCACGATCTGGACGAGGCGGTAGAGGAACTGGATGACGAGGAGTTTGAGGCCGATAGCGGCCTCGAGGATCTCCTCGGCAGCGAGGATGGCGACTCATGGTCGGACGATCCGGTGCGGATGTACTTGACCCAAATGGGCGAGATCCCCCTGCTCACCCGGCAGCAGGAGATCGCCCTGGCCAAGCAGATCGAGGTTACGCGGGCGAAGTTCCGCCGCAAGCTGGTGGAGTGCGACTACGTCATTCAGCAGATCGTCCGCACCCTGCGGCGGGTCCACGAGGGGGAACTGCCGTTTGACCGCACCGTCCAGGTTTCGGTCACCGACCGCCTGGAGAAGGAGCA
>CAYTJV010000559.1:0-5224 GCA_964438165.1 uncultured Planctomycetaceae bacterium
ACGTCCAGGCCCGGCTCGTGCTCCTTGGCGAGGATCGCTTCCTTGGTCGCGGCCATGCAGCAGACCGAGGAGCAATAGTCGTTGTCGCAGCCGCTGTCGCGCGAGCCGACGCACTGGATGAAGGCGATTCGCTTTGGCGGCGTGCCGTCGGAGGGGCGCCGGATGTGCCCGTGCGTGGGCCCGGAGGCCGAGAGCATGCGCTCGAACTGCACGTTGGTGAGCACGTTGGGGGCGAAGCCGAAGCCGAATTCGCCGCGGCGGGTGGCGTCGAACGCCTCGAAGCCGGGCGTGAGCACCACGCTGCCGACCTCCAGTTCGATGGTCTCTTCGCCTTGGTCGTAGTCGATCGCCTTCGCCTGGCACACCTGGGCGCACAGGCCGCACTCGCCGGTTCTGAAATGAATGCAGTTCTCGCGGTCAATGACAGGCACGCGCGGCGAGGCCTGGGGATGGGCCAGGTCGATGCACGGCCGGGCAGTGAGATACTTGTCGAACGCCGTGAAGTGCGGTTGTACCCGGCGCGACGTGATCGTGGTCAGGTCGACCGCCCCCGTGGGGCAAACCACCGCGCAGGCCCCGCACGCCTGGCACTGCTGGGTCCGCTCGTCGTAGGCCGGGCGCACTTCGCGCGTCTGGCCGCGGCCGAAGAGGTTGATCGCCCCACGGCCCATCATCTCGTTGCAGACCCGCGAGCACAGCCCGCAGAGGATGCACTTTTTGCCGGGCGTCGGCTCGAACGGCGTGGACTGGACGCCCAGCCCGGCGGCGAACTCGGCCAGCTCTCGCGAATCGGGGGCCTGGGCCAGGAGCAGTTCCAGCACCGTGCGACGCGACTCTTTGACGCGCTCGGTTTCCGTGTGAACGACAAGCGGATCGTCGAGCGGGTGGCTGCACGAGGCCACCAGTTGCCCGCCGCGGGGCGTTTCGATCTCGACCAGGCAGACCCGGCAGGCGCCATACGGCGAGAGCCCGCGATAGTTGCACAGCGTGGGGATCGACACGCCCATCTGGCGCGCGGCATTGAGAACCGTCGTCCCTCGGGGGACCTGGGCCGTGCGGCCGTCGACGTTGACCAGGACGTGATCCGATGCGGTGGTGCTCATAATCAGTCTCTTATCTCAGCGTGACACAGCCTGCCGACGGGAGCGGGCGGGCAGCGGCACACGCCATTTCGCACACGCCGGCCGGGCAATGACGGCGGTGGACGTGCGTCTCGAACTCCTCGCGGAAATGTTCCAGGGTCGCAAGCGCGGCGGTGGGCGCCATGGAGCCCATGCCACACACCGCCGCCGATTTCACCGTCTTGGCCAGCCGCTCCAGAAGTGACAGGTCCGAAGCGGTGGCGCGGCCCTCGCACATCCGCGACAGAATTCGGTGCAACTGCTTGGTGCCTTCGCGGCAGGGGACGCACTTGCCGCACGATTCCTCGAGGAAGAACCCGACGAGGAACCGGGCCATGTCGACCGTGCAGGCGGTGTCGTCCAGCACGATTACCCCGCCGGTGCCGATCATGATCGTCGCCCCCTCGCGATCCTCGGTGTCGATGGCCAGGTCGAGCATCGATGGCGGGATGCAGCCGCGCGACGCCCCGCCGGCCTGAATCGCCTTGAGCGGGCGGTTCCCGAGCACTCCGCCGCCGATCTCGTAGATCAGCTCGCGAAGCGTGATGCCGAAAGGAACCTCCACCAGCCCGGCGTTCTTGACCGCCCCTTCCAGCGAAAAGATGGTCGTGCCCGGCGTGCGTTTGGTTCCCATGGCGGTGTACCAATCGGCGCCCCGGGTGAGGATCGGCGGCACGCTCGCCCAGGTCTTCACGTTGTTGACTACGGTGGGCTTGCCCCAGAGGCCCTGGGTAACGGGATACGGGGGCCGGGTCCGCGGCTCGCCGGAATGGCCCTCCAGCGATTCGATCAACGCGGTCTCCTCGCCACAGATGTACGCCCCCGCCCCGCGGCGGAGCGTGACCCGGAACGACCAGCCGCTGCCGAAGATGTCCTCGCCCAACAGGCCGCGTTTCTCGGCCTCGTCGATGGCGCGTTCGAGAATCTCGATGGCCAGCGGATACTCGTTGCGAACGTAGATGAATCCCTCGCTCGCGCCGATGGCATAGGAGCCGATGAGCATTCCCTCGAGGACCGCGTGCGGATCGCCCTCCAGAATGGTCCGATCCATGTAGGACCCGGGCTCGCCTTCGTCCGCGTTGCAGACGACATACTTAACGTCGGCCGAGGCTTGCCGGGCAAGACGCCACTTCTGCCCGGTGGGGAAAGCCGCGCCGCCCCGGCCGCGCAGTCCGGAGCGGACCATCTCGTCGATCGCCTGCTCGGGCGTCAGCTCCGTCAGCACGCGCAGAGCCCCGCGGTAGGTGCCGCGGGCAATCGTTTCTTCCAAGGCCATGGGGTCGATCGAGCCGCAGTTGCGGAGGATGACCTTCTTCTGACGGCGGTAGAAATCGAGGTTGGACCACTCGGGAATCCGTTGAAGCTCCGGCGGACAAGGCGGATAAGCGTGTGTCTTGCCCGAGGACACGTACTCTTCGTTCGCGAAACGCCCCAGCGCCGACTCCGGCATGAGATTCCCTTGAGCGTACGCCTGGAGCAGCGTGCGGGTCTTCTCCGGGGTCATGTTGGCGTAACTCACCCGCGGTCCGCCCGGCAGCACGAGATCCAGCAGCGGCTCCTGCGCGCAAAAGCCGATGCAGCCGGTGCGGCATACGGCGGCAGCCAAGCCGAGTTCTTCCACGGCGCGGCGGGCCGCTGCCTCGACACCCGGGGCCCCCACGGCCACTCCGCAACTGGCCGAGCCGACGAGGATCTTCAGCCGCTTGGGATAGAGGGCGGCCAGCCCGGCGGCCTCGCTTGTGTCCAGGTCGTGGGCGTTGCGTATGGGTTGACTCATGAAAACTGCTCCAGGACTTCCGGCACCCGGTCAAGGCTCACGCGGCCGAAACTCCGGCCGTCGACCTTCATTGCCGGCGACAGGGCACATAGGCCGAGGCAACGGACGGTCCGCAGGGTGAATCGCCCCGACTTGTCGGTCTGGCCGACCGCGACGCCGATCTCCTTTTCGAGACGCTCCAACAGGACCTTGGATCGACGCGAGTGACACGAGGTTCCCGCGCAGACTTCCACCACGTGCCGGCCCACCGGCTCCAAGTCAAAGCGATCGTAGAAACTGGCGACCCGCAGGATCTCGGCAACGCGAAGCCCCCATCGCGCGGCCAAATGTTCCATGACGATGCGGGGGAGATAGCCGTAGCTTTCGCTGATCTCCTGAAGGACCGGCATCATGCGGCCCAGACTGCCTTCGTGCCGTGCAAGGATCTCGTCGAGCTTGGCGGCATCGGAAGGGCTGAGCGGCTCGCTCGGCTGGAAGTCCGGGGGGCTTTGCGCGGTGTTGCGCACCGGGCAGGCGGTCCAGCAGTCGCCGCAGCCGGTGCATTTCTCGGCCTTCACGCTGCGAGGCCGCTTGCGCACGTGAACCGTGAAGTGGCCGGGCTCGCCCTCCAGGGCGGTGACGTCGGCCATGGTCAGTACGTCGATGTTGTAGTCGCGAATGCACTCCACCAGTTTCGGCGAGATGATGCAGGTGGCGCAGTCGCCCGTGGGGAAGGTCTTGTCGAGCCGCGCCATGCTGCCGCCGATGGTCGGGCTTTCTTCCACAAGATGGACGCGAAAACCAGCCGCCGAGAGATCCAGCGCCGCCTGGATTCCGGCGATGCCGCCTCCGCAGACCAAGACCGCCCCGCACATCGGCTGGCCATTGCCGTTTCCATTCACGTTGCCATTGCCATTTCCGTTGGCCAGTCCCGAGGCAGCTTGGGCGATTGGTGATTTCATGACTCTCCTCCGGACTCAGCCCCGAAGGGGCGAAATAGGAAAGCCCAGGGCAACGCCCTGGGGAGAGAGCCCACGACGAGATCGGTAGCCCTGAAAGGGCGGGATAGACGTCTAGCGCCGTGTCGATTTCGCCCCTTCAGGGCTTCCACACTGATTCTGACTCGCTTCCCCAGGGCGTTGCCCTGGGCTGTCGTATAGCGCCCCTTCGGGGCTGAAGTCGAATGCAGCCGCCGCGTAAGCTCTGGCGTGTACATTTCGACCATTCTCTTCTTCAGAACAAGACCGGCGTCCATAAGGCTCAGACTTTCACCCGCCCGGGTGCCTCCCCTTTTCGGAGTTCTTCCAAGAGCGATCCTGCGCTTACCGTCAGGGCATTGATCCCCAGTTCCTCGTTGGAAAGCCCCAAGGCCAGTCCCAAGAGCTGGGTGATGTAGAGGACGGGCGTTTGCGGAATGGGTCCATGGCTGGAAAAGGGGACAGTCCCCATTTGTGCGCAGCACCCTGCGGGCCGTTCCGGCAAATGGGGACTGTCCCCTTTTCCAGCTCCATGGGCCTTCGCCGCGTCGGCCTGGCGCAGATCGAGATTCACCTGGCACAAGGGGCAGGCGACCGCGATGCACTCGGCCCCGGCCTGGCGGGCCATGGAAAGTAGCCGGTGGCCGAGCCGAGCCACCACGCTGGAGTGCGTCATCGAAAGGCTCGCCCCGCAGCATTCCGTCTTGTACGGCCAGTCGACCGGCTCCGCTCCGGTCGCTGCCACAAGATCGTCCATGGCGTGCGGGTGTTCGGCGTCGTCGAAGGCGACGATCTCCGGCGGCCGCGTCAGAAGGCAGCCGTAGTAACAGGCCACGCGCAGCCCGGCCAGCCGTGGGCTGATCTTCGCACGGATCGCATCCAAACCGAAGCGGTGTACCAGGACGTCGAGCACGTGCTGCACCTCGACGCCGCCGTCGTAGGGCTTGCCGGTGATCCGTTCCGCCTGCTGCCGCTCTTCCGGCGTGCTGCGGACCTTATGATTCGCCGTCCGCAGCCGGGCGTAGCAGGAAGCGCAGGCGGTCATCACCGGAAGGCCGATGCCTTGGGCCTTCTGCAAATTGAGCACCGGAAGCGCGACGGCCAGCGCGGCATTGCTGGCATGCGCGGGAGTGGACCCACAGCAGACCCAGTCCGGGATGTCTTCCAACTCGATCCCCAACGCGCGGCACACCGCGCGCGTCGATCGGTCGAAATCCCAGGCGGTCGACTCCAGGCTGCAACCAGGAAAAAACGCGTACTTCACGGCCTCTTCTCCCCCTCTCCCCCTCTCCCTCTCTCCCCCTCTCCCTTCTCCCCTCTCCCCTCTTCCTCCGCCCGGCGGAAGACCCCGCGGACCTCCTTCCCGCTTC
>CAYTJV010000560.1:0-5220 GCA_964438165.1 uncultured Planctomycetaceae bacterium
GATGAAGCTCTCTGTGGAAGTGACCGGCATCCAGGAGCAGCAACTCTCCGAGGCTGCCCGGCGGCTGAACGTTCCGGAAGAGGAGTTGGCGCTTGCGGCCGTGAGGGATCTGCTCGCTCATCGCGAAGCGGATTTTGATCGGGCGGCGGCACACGTCCTCGGGAAGAATCGCGAACTGTACCGTCGCCTTGCGTAGTGCGATACCTCACGTTCGCCGAGGTTCTGGAACTTCATCGGCGTGTGGTATCCGAAACCGGGGGTGCCACGGCTCTCCGTGACTTGGGCGCTTTGGAATCCGCCACCGCGCAACCTCGGGCCTCCTTTGGCGGAAATGATCTATATACGTCCCTTGAAGAAAAAGCCGGTGCGCTCGCCTTCTCCCTGATTCAAAATCATCCGTTCATCGACGGCAATAAACGGGTCGGTCATGCGGCGCTGGAAACGTTTCTTGTATTGAACGGGAAGGAGTTAAGCGCCGATGCGGATGAGAGCGAACGGATCATATTGGCCGTCGCCTCGGGAAAGTGTGGTCGAGATGGCCTTCTCGAATGGATTCGTTCCCATGTGGTGCCTTTCAAGAAATGACGTTTCTGATCACAACAGCTACGGTTTTCCGAAACGCATATGCTTGGAGGATTGTCGTTCCGGCGTACGCCGGAATCCGGTTGCGCCTGGGTTGCGGCGGTTGCGGTAATTATGGTGCATTCAGGGTAGGTTCTGTACAGGTGACTATTCGAAATATATAACAATTAAGGTTTCCGATGGCTCCTCTTAATCAGGAGGTTGAAGGTTCGATTCCTTCGGAATGTCCGACTACTTCGAGAACGCGTCGACTCCCGCCTTGGCAACTCGTCCGTCCTCCGAGGGCTTGCAACCGCTTACACCGATCCCGCCCACGATCTCCCCGTCCACGACGATCAGCAGACCGCCCTCGCGAGGTATGGCGTTCGGGTAGGACAGGATCGCATATTGCCCGCTGTTAAGGGCATCTTCGAGGGCCTTTGTCGGCCGTTGGAATGCCACCGCGGTTCGAGCCTTCCCGATCGCGAGATCCGCGCTTGCGAGCAGTGTCCCGTCGGTCCGCTCGAAGTAGATCAGATGGCCTCCATCATCGACGACGGCGATGTCCAGGTTCCATCTGTTCTTCCGGGCTTCAGCGGCCGCTCCGGCGGCAATCTTCTTGGCATCCTCCAGCGACAGACTCTTTTTCGTCAGGAGGCCCCCGTCTCCGGGTGTCGCATTCATGTATCTACTCCTTCACCGCCCCGGTCATGCCGGAAACGTAGTATTCGACGAAGAATGAATACAGCACGGCCACCGGCAGCGACCCGAGCAATGCACCGGCCATCAGCGCGCCCCAGTGGTAGACGTCGCCCTCGATGAGTTCCGTGATGACGCCGACGGGTACGGTCTTGACCTCTGAAGAGGAAACGAATGTCAGGGCGTAGATGAACTCGTTCCACGACAGCGTGAAGGCGAAAATTCCGGCCGAGATCATGCCAGGCACCGCCAACGGCAGAATGATCTTCGTGAGGATCTGCAGGCGGTTGGCACCGTCGATCAGCGCGCACTCCTCCAGTTCGAAGGGAATCGACTTGAAGTAACCCATCAGGAGCCAGGTGCAAAACGGGATCAGGAAGGTCGGATAGGTGAGGATCAGCGCCAGCCGGGTATCGAACAGCTGCAGCTTGTAGATCATCGTCGCCAAAGGGATGAAGAGGATGGACGGCGGCACCAGGTAAGCGAGGAAGATCGCCATGCCGATGCCGCGCGAGCCCTTGAAACGCAAGCGCTCGATGGCGTAGGCGGCGAGCACGCTGCACACGAGCGAAATGAAGGTCGCCACCACCGAGACCAGCACGGTATTCCACAGCCATTCCGGATATGCGGTGTTGAACAGCAGCTTCTTGAAGTGGGCCAGGGTCGGCGCATGCACCCAGAAGGGGTTGCCCTCGTGGGAGAGCAGCTCCTCGTTGGGTTTGAAGGCCGTGATGGTCATCCAGTAGAAGGGGAACAGCAGCACGATCAGGAACACCACGATCGGCGTGTAGATCGTCACCACCTTGCGCGGCAGTGAGGTCAGGTAGCCCATGCCGCCGGCATCGGCCGTCTGTCCCGGTTTCGGAAGCGCCATGTCGGGTTTTCCTTATTGCTGCCAGGCCCGGCGCTGCAGGCCGAAGTAGCTGAACAGGATTGCCGCCAGAAGGAAAGGAACCATGGCTGTGGCCAGTGCTGCGCCCTCGCCGAGGGATCCGCCGGGAATCGCGCGCTGGAACGACAGCGTCGCCATCAGGTGCGTGGCGTTGAGCGGACCGCCGCGCGTCAGCACGTAGATCAACTGGAAGTCGGTGAAGGTGAACAAAATCGAGAAGGTCATCACCACCGCGATGATCGGTGTCAGGAGCGGCAGTGTGATGTAGCGGAACATCTGCCATGGCGTGGCGCCGTCGAGCACCGCCGCCTCGTAGTAGTACGGCGAAATGGTCTGCAGGCCCGCCAGCAGGCAGATGGCGATGAACGGAACGCCGCGCCAGACGTTGGCGATGATCACCGAGGCGCGCGCCAGCCAGGGCTCTCCGAGGAAGTCGATGTAGTGATCGATCAGCCCAAGGCGCATGAGGCCCCAGCTGACGACGGAGAACTGCGTGTCGTAGATCCACCAGAAAGCCAGCGCCGAAAGCGCCGTGGGCACGATGTAGGGCAGCAGCACGACGGCGCGGACGAAGGACTTGAACGGGAGGTTTTTGTTCAGCAGCAACGCCAGCCAGAGTCCGAGGACGAACTTGACGGCCGTCGCGACAGCCGTATAGATGAGGGTGTTGAAAAGCGAGAGTCGCGCCACCTGGTCGCCGAACAGGTAGATGTAGTTTTCGAGGCCGACCCAGACACCGTCGCGACCGATCTTGGCGTCGGTGAAGCCGAGCCACGTGCCCAGTCCCAGCGGATAGGTGAGGAAGACCAGCAGCAGCAGAACCGCGGGCAGCATGAACACGGAGCCGAGAAAGTTGCGGTTTTCCAACAGACGCGAAAGGTTCATGGTCCTGCGCTCCGGGAACAGGGGGCGCCCGGGGCGGCATGGGCCGCCCCGGGGTCGCCGGCGGTCAGATCTTGTAGTAGCGCTCGGCGCGCTTCTGCGCGCGCTCCGCCGCCGCCTTGGGCGTCTGCTGGCCCGAGGCGGCCTCGGCCACCATGTCGAGCAGGATGTAATCGGCCATCACCGCCGCGGAGGCTGCGCCCAGCTTGTAGGCGTGGCCGTTGTCCATCAGTCCCTTGGCGACGTCGCGGAACGGCGTGTGCTTCGGGTCGACGGTCCAGACCGGGTTCTTCTCGTAGGCCTTGAGCGGCTGGCTGACGTAGCCGATGGAAGCTTCGAGCCAGGGATTGAACTGCTCCTGCTCCCACATGAAGCGCAGGTATTCCTTGGCCGCGTTGGGGAACTTGGAATATTTGAACAGCATGGCCTGGGTGATCTGCATGAACTCGGTCAACTTGCCGGCCGGGCCGATCGGGAAGTGGGCGTGACCGATATCGGCGGCCATCTCCTTCACCTTCGGGTCGGTGGAATTCTTCGCCGCGTAATAGATGGAGATGCCGTTGTTGGTCAGGCTGGTCTGGCCGTCGAGGAAGGCCTTGTTGTTGTGCGGGTCCTGCCAGGACAGGGTACCGGGCGCAAAGGTCGGATACAGCTCGCGCACATATTCGAGAGCGGCAACGGTTTCCGGCGAGTTGATGACGACGTTGCCCTTCGCGTCCACCATCTTGCCGCCGTGGGTCCAGACCAGCCAGTGCACCCAGTCGTTGCCGTCGCCGACGGCGTGGCCCAGCGCCAGGCCGGCCGGCGTGCCCTTCGCCTTCAACGCCTTGCACAGTTTCATGAAACCGTCGAGATCCTTCGGAACGCCGTCGAAGCCGGCGGCCTTGACGTGGCTTTCCCGATGGACCAGCAGATTGCCGATGACGCCCAGGGGCAGGGCGATCCACTTCCCGTCGCGGGTGCCGTAGCGTCGGCAGATGTCGTACCAGCCGCCGTATTTACCGCCGAGGTAATTGGCCAGCGGCGTCAGGTCGTGCAGTTTGTCCGGGTACTGGTGCGGGTCGTCGAACCAACCGATGATGATGTCGGGCCCGCTGCCGACGTTGGCGGCAACCGCCGCCTTCGGGCGCACATCTTCCCAGCCCTCGCTGTCCACGCGCACTTCGATGCCGGTCTTCCCGGTGAATTTCTTCGTGTTGGCAAGCCACATCTCCTCGTCGCCCTGGACGAAGCGCTTCCAGCGCAGAACGCGCAGCTTGGCGCCCTTCTCCGGCTTTACCTGGTACTTCGGATCGGCCGCCTCGGCCAACCCGGTCCATAGCGCGCCGGCCGGCGCCGAAGCCGCGAAGGTCACGACGCCAAGGGTTTTCAGCAGATCCCGTCTCGTGAAATCCGACATCTCTTTTCCTCCTCTTGGGTCTGGATGGATGCTGTCTCAATCCGCCTGGCGCGCATCGGCCACGCGTTGGCCGCTTTGCTCGTCGAACAGGTGGGCCCTGGCGAGGGCGGGCAGCCACATCACCCGCTCGCCAGCCTTCAGCGTCGTGCGTTCGTGCAGCACGATCGCGACTTCCGTAGTGCCGGCGCGGCAGATCAGCGTTGTGTCGGCTCCGGTCGGCTCGATGACCAGCACGTCCAGCGGCACGCCTTCGCCTGCCGCCGCCAGGCGCCCGAACTCCGGGCGCAGGCCGACGAGCAGTTTCTGACCCGGTGTCGTTTGCGCCGCGAACGGCAGCGCCAGTTCGCCTCCGCTCGCCTGTCGCACACGCATGCCGCCCTCCAGTGCCGTCGCCGGAAGGAAGTTCATCGCCGGCGAGCCGATGAAGCCGGCGACGAAGACATTCGCCGGCCAGTCGTAAAGCTCCAGCGGCGTGCCGACCTGCAGGATGTGACCGTCGCGCATGACCACGATCTTGTCGGCCATGGTCATGGCCTCGATCTGGTCGTGGGTTACATAGATCGAGGTCGACTTCAGTTTCTGGTGCAGCTCGCGGATCTCCGTGCGCATCTGCACGCGCAATTTGGCATCGAGGTTGGACAGGGGTTCGTCGAACAGAAATACCTTCGGATTTCGCACGATGGCGCGACCCATCGCGACGCGCTGGCGCTGGCCGCCCGACAGGTTGGCCGGCTTGCGCTCGAGCTGCTCGGAGATCCCCAACAACTCGGCCACCTCCAGCACCTTG
>CAYTJV010000561.1:0-5210 GCA_964438165.1 uncultured Planctomycetaceae bacterium
CGATCCAGATGAAGGTCGCGTCGGGGGCGGTGCCCGACTTGACGTGGCCGGTCGGCGCGCCGTCCTCGTCGCTGAACAGGCGCGTCAACTGGTGGATGCAGGCCCGCGGCGAAACCTTGATGCACCAGTCGCAGTGGATGCACTTGTCCTGGTCGATCTCGAACTTGTAGTGGCAGAGGTAGCAGCGGCGGGCATTGATTTCAGTTCCCTCGGCGCTCAGGCCCAGATCGACTTCTTCGTTGCCGCGGCGCTCGGCAAGCGGCAGCGTGCGCATGGGGGCGGGGGTGTAGAGGTCGTGATCGCGCAGGCGGCCGGTGTCGTCGGCCTCCTCGATCCTGACCCACCGGCCCAGGCGCTTCCGGCCCATCAGGAACTCGTCGATGACGCCGGCGGACTGCTTGCCGTCGGCCACGGCGTGGATCACGTCCAGCGGCCCGGTATGGAAGTCGCCGCAAACGAAGACCTTCTCGTGCGTGGTGCGGTTGCCGTCGGCGAGATCGACGCCCTCGGGCAGAATCTCGATGGTGCGCGTCTGGCCGATGGCGTAGATCAGCGTGTCGCAGGGCACTTCGTAATCGCTGCCGGGCACGCGATGGATGGGCGGCTTGCCGCCGTCGGGCGGCTCGTCCCCGAGCACATTGCGGTCGAAGACCACCGCCTTGATCTGGCCGCCTTCGTGGCGGACGCGCGCGGGGTTGACGAGCGTGCCGATGTCGATCCCCTCCAGGCGGAGCTGCCAGATTTCGTCGGGGCTGGCCGACATGTGCTCCTCGCCGCGCCGGTACATGATCGCGGTGACCCGGTGCTTTTCGTCCAGCAGGCGGCGGGCCACGCGGGCGCAGTCCACGGCGGTGAACCCGCCGCCGATCACCACTACGTCGCCGCAAACCGGCATCGGATTGCCCATGTTGTAACGCTTCATGAACTCGTAGCCGCTGACGGCGCCGGCGTCGTCCAAACCCTCGATCGCCAGCTTGATGCCGCGGATCGCGCCGGCGGCCACCAGCACGGCGTCGTGCGTTGCGGCCAGGTGCGCCACGCGCTGGCGGTCGACGTGCTCGCCCAGGCGCACCTCGATGCCGCTATCGACGATGGCCCGGACTTCTTCCCGAACTACGTTGCGCGGCAGCCGGAACTCGGGAATCCCCAAGGCCATCTGGCCGCCGAGCACCGCTTCGCGCTCGAAGAGCTCCACGGCGTGGCCCAGACGCTTCAACTCGCGCGCGGCCGCAAGACCCGCCGGACCGCCGCCGATGACCGCGATGCGCTTGCCGGTGGGCTCGTCGAACCAAGGCGGCAGCGGACCGGCGGGCTGGGATTTGTTGTCGGCGGCCGCCCGCTTGAGGTGGCAGATCGTCACCGGACCGTTGGTGTTGGTCCACTGATGGCGGCAGGCCGCCTCGCACGGCCGGGTGCATATCCGGCCGAGCACCCCCGGAAACACGTTGTCCTCCTGGTTGATGCGGTAGGAGGCATCGGGATCGGCGAGCACCAACTGGCGAATGTACTCGGGCACGTTGGTGCCGGCGGGACAGGCGGCCTGGCAGGGGATGTCGCGGGCGATGGTCTTCAAATCCAACGCCGTGTGCCCCTCGCCCGTAAACACCGAGAACTCCGCCGGCTTGGGGCCCCGGTCGTAGCGGATCGCAAGCGCCTCGACGGCCTTGCGGTACGGCGCCATACCGGGCACGGAGGGATTTCCTGTGCTCCCGTACCTCCAAACCGTGTCGGCCAGCGATTCATCGCCCTGGCCAGTTGCGGCGAAGGTGTCGAGCACGGTCTCGACCACGCGCGGGCAGTCCTCGGTCTTGAACTCGCCGAGAACCTGGCCGAAGCGATCCGGCGTGCCCCCGAGACGGATTTCGTAACCTTCCGCGGACCCCTGAAGCTCGCGAATACGCATCCCGCGCAGGCCGATGTCGGCGATGTGGTACGGCGAACAGGAGTTGGGGCAGCCGGTGATGTTGATGACGGCCTTGTCGCGAATGGCGTCGTACTTCGGGTGTCTGACGACGCCCTGGAGCATGTCGTACATGCGGCGAGTCTCGGAAACGGCCAGCGGGCAGTAGGTGGTGCCGACGCACGGCACGATGTCGTCCAGGCCGAAGAACGCTCCGCGGACCACCGGCAGCTTGTCGATCTCGGCCTGGAGCTCGGGCAGCTTGGCCGGTTCCACGCCGTGGATCTGGAAGTTCTGGCGGTTGGTGACGTAAACATACTTGTCGCCGTATTGTTCGCTGAGCTCGGCGATGCGTTTCAGGGCGTGGAAGTCGATTTCGCCCTTGGGCACCATGATCCGGGCGATGGCCTTGCCGTCGTCGCCCAGCGGCCGCGCTTCGGCCATCGGGCGCGCCGGCACCGGCGGGCCGCAATCCTCGACCGGCTCCTTTTCGAAATCTCCGTAGTCGAGGCATTCAGCGCGCAGGAAGCCCTCGACGATTCTGCGGCATTCGTCGATGCCCAATCGCTCGACCACGACCTTCAGCCGCGCCATGGCGCGGTCGAAGCGGTCGCCGTAATCGCGAAACAACAGCGTGATCGCGCGGCACAGGGGTTGGATTTTGTCCTTCGGCACGAAGCCGTACAGCAGCTCTCCCGCCCACGGCCGCCAGCCCATGCCGCCGCCGATCGTCACGCGGAAACCGGTCTGCCGGCCGCCGTCGGGAAGCTGGCGCAGGATGGCGATGATGCCCACGCAGTTGATCCTCGGCTGCCCGCAGTTGCCTCCGCAGCCCGAGTAGCTGATCTTGTACTTGCGCGGAAGATTGTCCAGATCGCGGCACGAGCCGATCCAGTCGGCCGTCACGCGAGTGTACGGCAAGACGTCCAGTCGCCGGTGGGGGCAGATCGAGGCCCAAGGGCAGGCGGCCGTGTTGCGGATGTTGTCGCCGCAGCCGTGAAACGTGCTCAAGCTGTACTTGGCGAGGTCGCGCATCATCGGCGCAACGTCGTCCAAACGAAGGTAGTGCAACTGCAGCGCCTGGCGCGTGGTCAAGCAGATGCGGCCCTGGGCGTAGGCATGGACGATCTTCGACAGGCCGCGGACCTGCGAGGTGGTGAGCACGCCGCCCGGCACGACGACGCGGGCCATGAAGTAGTTGGGGTTTCGCGTGGTGTAGACGCCGTAGGCCTTGGCGATCTTGGATTCCTCGAGCGTCATCTTGCCGTGCCGCGCGATCTCGTCGAAATCCAAGAGCAGACCGCCCTCCTTGACGACCTCGTCGTCGCTGCGCCGGAGATTGGTGATGCGCCGCTGCATAGCGCTATTCCTTGTCGCGGTTTATAGAAAACCCGTGCTGAGGTAGCGTTCGCCGGTGTCGCAAATGAAGGTGACGATGCGTTTGCCGGCGCTGCCAGGCCGGGACGCGACCCGGCGCGCGGCGCACGCATTGGCGCCGCTGGAGATCCCGGCCAGCAGGCCTTCGGTCTTGACGAGCTGCTTTGCCGCGGCGATGGCGTCGTCGTTGGTGACTTGAATGACCTCGTCCACGACGCTGCCGTCGTAGCTTCCGGGCACGAAGCCGGCGCCAATGCCTTCAATCAGGTGCGGTCCCGGGCGGCCGCCCGACAGAACGGGCGAATCGGCCGGCTCGACGGCAATGACCCGAATCTTGGGGTCTTGCTCCTTCAAATATCGCCCCGCGCCGGAGATCGTGCCCCCGGTGCCCACGCCCGCCACCAGGCAGTCGAGTTTGCCTCCGGTGTCGCACCAGATCTCGGGACCCGTCGTGCGGTAATGGACTGCCGGATTGGCCCGATTGTCGAACTGGTGCGGGACAAACGAGCCGGCGATCTCCCGGTGCAGTTGCCGCGCGCGGTCGATGGCGCCTTGCATCCCGTCCTTGCCGGGTGTGAGCACCAGTTCCGCGCCCAGGACGGTCAGGATCTTGCGGCGCTCGGCGCTCATGGTGTCCGGCATGGTGAGGATCAGCCGGTAGCCCTTGACGCGCGCGATCCACGCCAAGGCGATGCCGGTGTTGCCCGAAGTCGGCTCGATGATCGTTCCGCCCCGCCGGATCAGGCCGTCCTGCTCCGCCTGCTCGATCATCGCCAGGCCGATGCGGTCCTTGACGCCGCCCAACGGATTGCCCGATTCCAGCTTGACGACGATCTCGCCCGGCAGGCCCTTGCCAAAGCGGCCTAGCCGCACCAGTGGGGTGCCACCGACGATGTCACATAGGCTGTCTGCGATTTGCTCAGGCATCTTGTCTCACTCGATGCAGCCGGGCTTGTTCTCCAGCGTCGTCGCGGGGATCCGTACCCCATGCCCTGCTTTATGCCTCTGCCGGTGTCGTAGTGTCCACGTCCATTTCCACCTTCACCGCCGTGGAACCAGTCTTTTGCACGTCGGCGATTGCCGAGCGGATGGCATCCTCCAGGGACACGGCCTCGCGATGAAACAAGAGCATCGGCACCCCGGAGAGGCAGCCAGGCGTGCAATCGTCGCACCCGGCCTCATAGAGAGCGTTTCCCAGGGCCTCGTTCATCTCGGTCCCCGGCGAGAGAACCAGCATGAAATCGTAGGTATTCATGATTCGCTCCCATGCGGGCATCGATCCACCATCCGGCGAATGTCGCGGGCGTGCGCCTCAGGCACGCGCGGCGTGCTAAAAACCTGCCAATGGCACCCGTCTCGCTCGCCCCGCGGACAATATAGGATGCCCCAAACGTGCGCCCGAGGCCCACCCTTGACCAGTCTCCAACCGCGCTGCAAGGCGTACTTCACCGCCGCACGAATGTCCTTGTTCCTGTGCATCGTCCGCCTCTTGACGCCCTCTATTGTAAAGGACCGTAGCAATCACGCAAAGCGGGGGGCGGGCTCGCGATTCTTCCGTAGGAAAGACTACACAAGGGGCGCAAACGTACTTCTTCATGGAAGGGGAAGTTACAGAACCAGTGCTTGCGGTCACTGGGTTGTCCGGCCCTTGGTCTGCGGCACCGGTTTGGCGGGGGCGGTAGCGATTTTGGCCGGCTGCCGGCCGCTCGGATTGCCGTCCGGCGAACGCGTCGCCGACGTGGCGATTCCGTCGTCCGCGAGGGCTTCAACGATGAACTTCTCTATGGTCGGCACGTCTTGGCCGCCGATGAGACGCGCAAACCGCCAACCGAGGGGAGTCTTGCGATACATGACAAGCTGCGGGATCGGGCCTCCACGGGTCAGCTCCGTGCCCAACTCCTGCTCCTCATCCAGGTCAACTTCGGCGAATGCG
>CAYTJV010000562.1:0-5204 GCA_964438165.1 uncultured Planctomycetaceae bacterium
GCCGCGCGGCGCCGCATGCGGCCCGTGCTCCGCCGGCCGGGGACCCCGCCCCGCGCGGCCGCACAAGAAGAGGAGTTCGGCGACGCGGCCAACGAGATTCGCATCGCCTGCATCGACGTCGGCGGCGGCACGAGCGACCTGATGATCGCCCGCTACAACTTCGAGTCGAAGATCGACGACTACGTGCGCGGCGAGGTCCTCCACCAGGACGGCATCACCCTGGCCGGCGACCAGCTCGTCAAACGCCTGCTGGAAGTAATCATCGTTCCGGAATTCGCCCGGGCCCTGGGGCTGGAGGAAGAAGACGTGCTCTTTCTTTTCGGACCCGAGGTGCCGCGCAACCGCGAGTACCGCGCCCAGCGCGTCCACTGGATGAACCGCCTCTTCGTGCCGCTGGCCCAGGCGTATCTCAACAACGCCGTCGACGACGTTTCGGACGAGCCGATCTCGCACACCGACCCGGAGATCGTCGACCCCGTGGTCCTCGAATCGCTCCAGAAAGCGTTCGACAAGCTCAAAGGCCCGGGCTACTACAACGCTCAGCAGGAGCTGGACCTGTATTTCAACGCCAGCGCGTTCGAGGGCGTGGTCCACGACGTGTTCGACGAGCTATTGTTCGATTACTGCCAGCGGATCGTCGAGTACCAGGTCGACGTCGTCCTGCTGGCCGGACTGCCCTCAAAGCTCGGCTACTTGCAGCAGTTGGTGCGCACGTACGTTCCGTTGGCGCCGTCGCGGATCGTGCCCATGCACCACCACTACGCCGGCAACTGGTATCCCTATCAGGACGAAAGCGGCTACAATCCCGGCGTGATCGTCGATCCCAAGAGTCCCGTGGTGGTCGGCGCGGCGATTGAATTCCTCGCCCGCAACGGAATGCTGCCGCAGTTCAAGTTCAGCATGAAGAGCAAGCACCGCGAGAACAGCTACTATTGGGGCGTGATGAGCGATGCCACCTCGGGAATCCGCAACGAGCGGATCCTCTTCCAGCCGGCCGACGAACAGGCCAAGGAGGAGATCACCGAGTTTTCCACCTCGTCGCAGCGTGTGATCATCGGCCGCAAGATGAGCCCCAGCGAGGACGCCCAGGCTTCACCCATCTACCTGATGAAAATGGACACCGGCGACCGCATCGGCCGCACCGAGATCGTCGTGAAGATCAAGCGCCGCCGGGCGAGCCAGGACCAGGAAGAGTCGCTCGAAGTGCTCTCGGTGACGGGAATGGTGGCCGGCCAGGACGCCGTGCTGGGCGAGAACGTCCACTTCACCTGGCGCACCCTGGCCGACGAGCGCTACTACCTCGACACCGGCGGATTGGACAACATCGAATTAGCGCGAGCCTAAGAAAGTAGTAGGCACACTCCGTGTGCCGCAACCCGCGGAGGGCATACGCTGTGCCCGTTACGGCGGACGGCACACGGAGTGTGCCTGCTACGATGGGGAGCCGCAGCCATGGCGTTTCCTTGGTCAAGCAAGAGTGAGCCAGCGGAAGCCGAGCCGACTGCCGCGTGCGCGGCCGATCGGGCGCAAAGCCCAGGCGAAATCGCGCAGTTGATCGGCGCCTTGGGCCGCGTGGGCGAGTTGGTGGCGGCGGCCAACGAGAAGATCCTCGTCGGGCTGGCGAGCCGCGAATCGCACGCCGCAACCGTCGCGTCTCCTGCCGACTTCTCGGCAGCACGAATCCAGGCGGTCGAAGCGGGCCTCGCCGCGCTGGCCGAGCAAGTCGCCGGCGCGATTCAGGCGATCCAGCGTCTTCAGGATCAACTCGAGCATGGACTGGAGCAACTGTCCGGCCTGCTCGCGCCCGAGGCGGCGGCAGCGAGCGAACCGGAACAGGTTTCTTTGTCGGGCTGGGAAAAAGCCGTGCTCGGACGCGACATGGCGGTGAATCCGAGCCTGGCGTTCCAGCGCCATCAACTACTCAATGGGGTGCTCGAAGGCGCTCCGGCCGCGTGTGCCCTGGCCGGGCAATTGCTGGTGTTCCAGTCGGCCCCGGCGGAGCGCCTGCCGCCGCTGCTCAAAGATATCGGCGAGGCGTACTACCGCTGGCAGCCCAAGACCCGGCCCGGCAACAGCCCGTTTGAAGAATCGCTTGCCGGCTGGCTTCAGCGAACCTGCGAAGCGGCCGGGCTGCACAACACGATCGAGCTGGTCCACCCCGGCCAGCGCTTCGACGCGACCCGCCACAACGCCACGACCCGCGGCGTGGAAATCACCGAAGCCCACGGCTGGATCGTGCTCCGAGACAACGGCAAGGTCTACACCAAGGCGAACGTGGCCGTGCGGTGAGTGGAGATGAAGGATGAAGGATGAAGGATGAGAGATAAGGGATGAGGGATGAGGGATGAGGGACTTGGGGGCAATCCGTTTAGTCGACCTGTAAAGCCGCACCAACCCTTTGGAGTGCGGCGACTTGTCGCCGCTTTCTTTCTTGGGCGACGGGGCCGGAATCGCACGGAAAAAGACCAGTGACGCGCATGAAGACCTATCGTTGTACGTCGTGCGGCGTGGAGATCCAGCGACAGACTCAGCCGCTGAAGTGCCCCAACTGCCAGCGCCAGGCGATCGGGCTGTTCCGCTTGGTCCCAGGCACGAGCCCGACGGCCCAGTCCGGCCCTCCGGCATCTGCTCCCGCTGCGCCAGCAACTCCCCAGAACACTCCCCCGGCCAATCCGCCACCGCTACCCGACGTGCCCGCGAGCCCGGCAGCGCCGTCGCAGCAGCCGCAACCCGGTGCGCCGATGAGCCCGCCGCCCCCGCCCCCGGGCGCCGGTCGGGTGGCACGCCCAGAGCGAAGCGATGGGCGTGGCCAGTCGCGCGGCAGCCCAGCCGCGCCCTTCGTGCCTCAGGGCGTGCCACCCGCACCGCCGCCTACGCAGCCTCCGACAATGCCGCCGCAAGCCCCTCCGGCCGGCGCCCAGCCAAAGCCAGCAACTCCCGCACGCTCGAAGCCGCCGGGTGCGACATCGCGTCCGAAGGGCGCGTCGCCGACCACCAAGCCGCGCTCCATTGCGCCCGCTGCGCCAATCGCGGCCAAGCCGGCTCCGCCGCCCGAGCCGCCCAAGCCGAAACCGCGCACGCGGCCGACTCCGCTCCGGCCCAAGCAATTCGTCTGGGCGTTTCCACCGGAGCCGCCGTTTTCCGACGAGGCCCTGCCCATGAAAAACGCCCCGGCGGTCGACACTGCCGGGCAGTGCATCGTCTACCATCAGGGCCGCTTGTTCGCGCTGGTGGAAGATCAGGGCCGGGCGAAGGCAGTCTGGGATTACGTGGTCGGCTCCCAAGTGCCGGGCCGGATCGTCATCGCGCCCGATGGATCGCTCCGGGCCCATTCTGCCGACGGACTCCTCCACGCCGTGAATGCCCAAGGCAAACAGGTCTTCCCGCCCGCCCAGGTCGGCGAGCCGCTCGGCTGGGCCGCGCCCGTGGTCGACGCGGCGGGTAACACCTTCATCAGCAGCTACGAAGGCGGTCTGATCCGCGTCGACCCCAATGGGAAGATCGCCGCGCGGCGCTATTTCCGCTCCCGTCGTAAATTCGATTCCGCCGGCATCCTCGTGGGCCAGGTGCTCTACATCGGCTCCGAGGATCCCTACGTGTTCGCCATCGACGTTAGCGGCGAGCGCGGCGTGGCCCTCTGGAGCACGGCCGCCGAACAAGGCCTCGTGGGCGGGTTCGTGAACTCCTCGCCCGCGCTTACGGCCGACGGCCTGATCGTGGTCGCCGTGCGCGACGAGGTCCTCGTGGCCTTAAGCCCCAGCGGCACCGTCGCCTGGCAAGCGGCCGTGCCCGGCCAGTTGCTCGGCTCGCCGGTCATCGACCGGCACGGCCACGTCTACGTCGGCGTGTGCCAGGCCCAGCGAGGCCAAGATCCTCGCGGCATGTTGGTTTGCATCGACGGCAACTCGCACCGCATCCGCTGGCAATTCGACACGGCAGCCCCGGTCGAATCCACCCCGGTCATCGGCAACGACGACCTCCTCTACTTCGGCGACAACTCCGGCACGATCTACGCGCTGGACCTCCAGGCCAAGCCCCAATGGACCGCCCAAGTCGAATCCCCCATCCGCTCCGCCGGCACGCTCTTGGCCCCACACCGCCTCGCCTTCGGCCTCGACGACGACACCCTCGTGGTGCTGGAATGCTCCTCTCGCGCCCTCGCCCCCGAAGGCTGGCCCAAGATCGGCCGCACGCTCGGACAATGCGGCGTAGTGTATTGATATCGAGCCTAAAACCGTAGGTCAGGCTTTCGAGCTTGACGTCGGACACCAGCGTGATCCAGAAACCATCTAAACCGAGTCTCGGCGAGAGGTGACCTGCATATGGACGCATTTGAAGCTTTGATATCCATGCTCCTGCGCCACGAGGGTTATTGGACGGCGCCGAGTTTCAAAGTCGAGTTGACGAAAAGGGAAAAGTGCAGAATCGGTCGGGCGAGTTCGCCGCGGTGGGAACTTGACTTGGTTGCATACAAGGGAGCGACGAACGAAGTCCTTGCTGTTGAATGCAAGTCGTACCTCGACTCGACCGGGGTTATTTTCCGCAATGGAACGTTTGAACCGAAAAAGCGATTCAAACTCTTCACCGATAGAGTCTTGCGATCAGTCGTCCTTAAACGTTTAGCCAAGCAATTGCAGGCCACCGGTGCCTGTGCCCCTTCACCGCGTATAGTTCTCTGCTTAGCTGCTGGCAAAATCGCCCGCAAGAGTGACCGAGAAGGCCTGCTGAAGCATTTTGCGTCCAAGGGATGGCAGGTCTTCGATACGGATTGGGTTCGCAAGCGGCTCAAGTCAGCCTCGAAGTGCGGCTATGAGAATGATATTGCGTTTGTTGTCTCCAAGATCCTACTGCGGGGAGGCAGTGCCGGGCCCGAAGCGGTAGATACGGCCGACGCTGGTAACGGATTACCCGTCAGACGCCGACGAAAGTGAGGAGTCGGGGAGAAAAGAGGCGGACACCACTGAATCTCGGTGGACGTTCCGCTTCGCCTCGTCCCGGCCGGCGCGATGAGGGAGGCCCCATAGAAATTGGAGAGGTTTTTTCGCTTCCCGGCCCGCTGTAGTCGAACGCTCCCCGATCACGCGCCAAACGGCTGGTGGCCCAATCGTTTAGCCCGGAGCCAACGGCGACGGCGAGCGCGGACGCCAGACGCCGTCGCCGTTTGCCCCGGGCTAAACAAACGGTCGGCGGCCCGCCCGATTTTC
>CAYTJV010000563.1:0-5192 GCA_964438165.1 uncultured Planctomycetaceae bacterium
TTGTGGAATATGGCCGCTAGATTAAATCGACAATCCGCGAGCCGGCAGGGGTCCGTTACACTCAATCTTTGCTACAGTCTCAACGAATCCCCATGATCGAAGACGCAAGTTTAATACCTTCGGCCAACGCTACGATTCGACGCTCCATCGCGGCGATTGCCTTTTCGGGCCTTCTGGCGATCGGGTCCGCAGTCCACGGCGGCGAAACGGCAGACTGGCCGCAGTTCCACGGTCCGCGACGCGACAACCGCTCGGCCGAGACCGGACTCTTGAAGGCATGGCCGTCCGGCGGGCCGCGTCGGCTGTGGACCGCCCGCGGCCTCGGCCACGGTTTCGCCACGGTCGCCTTGTCGGGCGGGACGATCTACACTTCGGGCGACCGCGACGGCAAGACGATGCTCTCGGCGCTGGATCGCGACGGCCGGTTCCTCTGGCAACAAGAAAACGGCGCGGCCTGGGAGGCCTCCGTGCCCGGCAGTCGCGGCACCCCCACCATCGACGGCGACCGGCTCTACCACGAGAACGCTCAGGGCGACGTCGTCTGTCTCGATGCGAAGACCGGCAAGAAGCGTTGGGCCCTCAACATCTTGGCCGGGTTCCAGGGCAAGAATATCAACTGGGGCCTGGCCGAGTCGCTCCTGATCGACGGCGAGCGCGTGATCTGCTGCCCGGGCGGACCCGAGACGGCCATGGCGGCCTTGGACAAGCACACGGGCCGGACGGTGTGGAAATCGGCCAGCGCGGGCGATCTGGCCGGCTATGCGTCGCCGGTCCTGGGTGAGTACCGCGGACTGCGCATAATCTTCACCCTGACCAGCCGCGCGGCCATTGCGGCAAACGCCGACAGCGGCGAGCTGCTCTGGCGGTTCGAACAGATTACGCCGTTCGACGAGACGATCACCATGCCGATCCACCACGACGGCCACGTGCTGATCAGCACGCGGACCGCCGGCACGGCCCTGTTGGCGCTGGAGGTCGACGGCAAGCGGTGCTCGGCGCGCGAAGTGTGGCGCAGCAAAGAGCTGGACAACCAACACGGCGGCCTGGTCCTGCTCGACGGATACGTCTACGGCTCCTCGCACGTCAACTCCGACGGCAAGTGGATCTGCGTCGAGTGGAAGACCGGCAAGGTGACGTACGTCGAGCGCGGCGTGGGCAAGGGCTCGCTGACCTACGCCGACGGAATGCTCTACACGCTCAGCGAGAACCGCGTCCTGGGGCTGGTGAAAGCCACTCCGGCCGGGCACGAAGTGCTCAGCCAGTTCAAGATCCCGGCGGGCGGCGAAGGCCCGAGCTGGGCCCATCCGGTGGTCTGTGGCGGCCGGCTCTACGTCCGCCACGGCGATTTCCTGTATGCGTATGATGTCCGTACTGCGGACCGTTAATGGAGGGTTCAGGGTTCAGGGTTCGGGGTTCAGAACTTCCCGGACACATTGGTTGCTGCTGCTGAAGCCTGTATCTTGCGTATCCTCGCACCTGAATTCTGTAGGCTAGCGTCCCAATCCTGAACCCTGAACCCCTAGCCCCTGACCCCTAACCCCTCCCTCCATGCCCGGCCGAATCATCGCCATCGGAGACATTCACGGCTACGCGGCGGCCTTGGCGGCCTTGCTGGCGGCCATCGAGCCGCGGGCCGAAGATACGATCGTGGCCCTGGGCGACTACGTGGACCGCGGGCCCGACACGCCCGCCGTGCTCGATGAGCTAATCGCCCTGGCTGAGCGGTGCCGGCTCGTGCCGCTGTTGGGCAACCACGATGAGATGCTTCTGGACCTGCATCACGGCGGGCCGGGGTTGAGCGACTGGTTGGATTGGGGCGGCCAGGAGACGCTGTGGGCGTACGGTTGCGCTCATCCTCGCGAGATCCCCGCCCATCACATCGAGTTCCTCGAGAACTGCGTCACGTACCACGAAACCGAGCGACATTTCTTTGTCCACGCCAGCTACGATCCGGAATTGCTGCTGGATTGGCAGCCGCCGGACTTGTTGCGCTGGGCCTCGATCCGCTCGAACCCGCCGGGAGCGCACATCTCCGGGAAGATCGCCGTGGTGGGCCACACCGTGCAGCGCGACGGCCGGGTCCTCGACCTCGGCCATCTGAAGTGTATCGACACCGGGTTGTACTGCGGCGGCTGGCTCACGGCGCTGGACGTCGAGTCGGGCCGGCTTTGGCAGGCCGACGCCGAGGGAAGGATGAACGAGGAAGGATGAGGGATGAAGGATGAATAGCAGAGAGAACCACGGATTGCACGGATGTCACGGATCACAGAAGAGGAAGAGGGCCGATTTCATACCCATCCGTGGTATCCGTGCAATCCGCGGTTCTTGCCGTGGCGGAACCCGCTTGCGGTGCTACAGTCCCGGAAAACCTTGTAGAAAACTGCGATGCGCCCCCGTTACCTTCTTCTCTGGACAGGGTTAATCATGGTGGGCTGGCTCAACGGAAACGGATCGGGCTTCCTAGCCCCCTGGCCCGAGAGGCGGAACGACGAAGAGGCTGCTCATGCCCCATTTCGATGGAGGCGGGGTATTACTGTCGGTATGGTGTGTCGGGGTGGGAGGATCGGCTCTTGCCCTAGGCTGCATCCTCTTGGAGAGGTATTTCATGGGACGCTACGGGAGAATCCTGAGCGTCACGGCCGGCTTGTTCTTGTGCGCCGGGGGAGCTTGCTTAGGCATCACCGGCTATCCCGTCGATGGCTGGGCGCCGGTGGCCGCCCTGGGGTTGCTCTGGCTCATCGCTTGGGCCGCCCACTTCGCGGCATTCTTGCACTTCACCCGGCGCTTAACGAGACCGCGGGTCATCTGGGCCTTCGTGCTGATTGCCAGCCCGCTGTACGCGCTGTACGCGGGCTATGTGGTCTCGGGTCTGAAGGCAGCGGACTTCGGGGCCAAGTGGCTCGATCCGGTGATCGTCAGTCGCAACGAGGTGCCCGACCTCCGGTTGGTGACGGATCGGGGACGAGAAATCAAACTGTATCGTCTGGTTCTCTCCGATGAGGCGGAGCAGGCCGAACAGGACTGGATCGCCGAAGGGCGTCTGGAATGCCACGTCATCCGAACCGGGGACGTGGATCCGGCCAGCAACTGCCACGGCTGGGTGTTCACTGGGGGGCGCTACGCCATTCATCCCGACGACATGGAGACCATCCTGGCCGACAACGGGTACCAGCGCGTGGAAACGCCGCGGAAGGGGGACCTGATCCTCTATCGCAGCGAGCAGGGCAGCATTCTGCACACCGGGATCGTGCTTGAGGTGGTCAGCGAGAATCTCGTCTTAATCGAAAGCAAGTGGGGCCCCTTGGGACGCTACCTCCACCCCCCCGAATACCAGCCCTACGGCACGAATTTCGGCTACTACCGCAGCAGCCGCAACGGCCACCAACTCCCGGTGATAAGCCTGGCCGAGAAGACCCCCGCAGCGCCGTAGGGCGGATTGAAAGCTTCTGCGCCATCCCTTCTTCGCGGCTTGGAACGATCGCATACCGCCGGAGAGGTTGCGGACCTGAAAGCCGTTTTGGCGGAGCACGCGGGCGGCGTACCTCCACGTTGAGCCAGTCGCGGAACCGTCTCCGGAAGCGATTGCAGCAGATCGACGGCCCGGAGATGGTTCCAGATCCCTTTCATCGTCGCGCTGATGTATCCCATGGCGTAGGGGTCGCACTTGTACTCGCGGCGTCTTCTTCGACAGTGTAACGCGCGGTGTCCGATTGACTCAAGCGGCCGCTCCCTCGTGGTAGCCGCGGGCGAACTATTTCGCCGCGAGGATTCTGCGGATCGCGCTCTTGAGGACCGCTTCCGATTGAGGGCCCGCGTGCGACGCGCTCGGTTCGTAGCCGCCTTCGGCAAAGGCCTTGGCGGTGCAGATGTAGCCCGTGCCGAGGTCGCCGTAGGCCGCCACCGCCAGGAAGCTCCCCGGGGGCTTCACTTCCTGAGCGAAGCGCTGGAACTCCACCATGCACTCGCCCGGCAAGTGCAGCACGTGCGCCGAGCCGAGTTGGAGCACGCTGATTTCCAGCGGCTGGCCGATCCGCTCGGCATAGGTGACTTGGGTCGCGGCCCGGATGCGCGGGATCGCGCTAGACTTTGGATCAGCCAGTTCCTTGCGGCGTTTGTCGAGGAGGGAATCGGCGTTGGCCGCCAGCGGCAGCACCACGGGGAGGCTCCGCCAACCAAGCTCGCCTGCGGGCCCGAGCCGCGTGGCCACGGCCGAAGCCTCCATGGCGGCCAAGAGGCGAGCGGTCAACTCGCTGCGGGCCTTGGGCGTGCCGTCGTTGTACTTGCCCATGGCCACGTCCCCGGCGCACCCGGTGAAATAGATCTGGAACACGCCTTCCTTTTTTTGGAGTTTCTCGCGGGCGAAGCCGGGCATGTCGGACGAGGCCCTCGGATCGCCGTAAAAACTCTGCGGATGCGTGGCGTAGTAGTGCAAGCGGACCACGGGCTTGGCGCCTTGCGCGAGGGTCATCGTGCGAAGCAGCGGATCGATGAACCCTTCGGGCAGTGCCCGAAGCGCGGGATCCTTGGCCGCGCTCATGCGGCCGTGGAACTTGCCGTCGGGGGTGATGATCCGCCGGCTGGAAGCCACCCGCTCGACCGTCGCCTGGCCCGTGCCCACGGCATCGACCGGCTGAAAACGTTGCAGGGCCTGCTTGGCTGCGTCAGCCAGCCGATCGGTGACCGCGTCGAGGAATGCGGAATCGACGTAGTGCGGCGGCGATGGGGTGCGGTCGAGCAGCTTCTGGGCATCGCCGTCGACGTAGGGGGCGGTGTGCTGGTGAACGCACTGCACGGCGACCCGCGAAACATCGGTCTGGACGGCCGCGGCCAGTTTCTTGCGAAACAGGAGGTGCGATGAGTTGCACAGCCCGCACCAGTCCACCGCGCAGACGACGCAGCGGATGCGGCCGTCGTCGAGTACAATCCCCTTGGCCAAGAGCGGCTCCTCGACAGTCGCCACCGGCGTGACCCAGATCAACGGCTGACCGCCGACGGGCGGCGTGACGTCGCAAGAAAACGCCGCGACCCGCAACCGCGCGGGATTCTCGGCGCCGAGGAGCCCTGATGCTCCTCCGATCAAGAACAGCGAAACGGCCAGCCCAACCAGCAACCGCATGCGCATAAGAGGACTCCCGGAAAGGTGACAAGGTGACAAGGTGACAAGGTGACAAGGTGACAAGGTGACAAGGTGA
>CAYTJV010000564.1:0-5189 GCA_964438165.1 uncultured Planctomycetaceae bacterium
TTCTGGCCGCGGTTCTCGCCGTCCTGGCCAGTCTGCTTCCCGCTGCGGCGGTGCAGGCCGAGCAGCCGCAAAAGGTATTCCGCTACTTCGCGGTTGTTGCGGTGCCTCCGGGTTATCCGGACTTGACCAGTCAGGAATCCGTCGTGGTCGTCGCCCATCCGCGAAAGGATGAACCGAGCGGCAGGCTGCGTTTTGCGGCGACGTGGGCAGCGAACCCTGAATGGCTACGTGGCAGTTATTGGCTCTTGGCCTCCGCGACTCACGTCACAACCGGTCAGCCGGCGGGCGGCAGCTTTGCCTGGCCCGAGGCAGAACTGCCGCCGAGCTGGCAGGCAGGACTGCCGCCGAACGGGGCCGTCGCGAAAGCCGGACCGGACGGCGACATCGTCGTGCTCCACAAGTTCTTCGTCGTCGACGAACAAAACACAGGTTATTGTGGAGCCGATTGTGGGCTGCGGGTGGTAAGAGAGGAGGGCGACTACAATCCGCCAACGATGGTGATGTGGATCTGTGCCGGCTGGTTTACGAAGTAGCCGTAGGGTGGGTCAAGCCCGAAAGGGCGCAGATCCACCGTGGAAACAACGCGTGTCGAATCGCAATTGGCGAACCACGAGGTTCAAGCGGATGAAGGAAGGTGGGTCATCGGCCCTGCGGCCTCGACCCACCCTACCAAGAACCAAGCCGGCCTCCTGAGCCTGTAGGACCAACCACACCTCAGGAGGCCGGAGCCTGAAGGCCCGGGCCCACGGTCCGCGCGCCCGGTCCCGACGGCCTCTTCATTGTACCGCGCGGACCACACTCAAACGAGGGAGGACTATGTCATGAGAACACGGCGAAACAAGATGGTCTTGCGAGCTGCCGCCATCGCAGCAGCGATCGGGCTGACGACGTTGCTCTTGTCGGCGCCGACCTGGGGCGCGAAGGGCGGAGGCACCGCCCGCTACACGATCGTCCCACTCGACACCCGCCCCGGCTACCAGTCGAGTTATGCCAGCGACGTGAACGAGGTCGGCGATGTCGTCGGGTACCTCGAGGACGCGGACCGCCACACCGACGCCGTGGCTTGGGAGGTGACCGTCAGCGGCGGCACGGCGTCTGTCGTCGAGCGCTTCCTGCCGGGCGGCTTCGACGAGAGCGCCGCCTTTGGGGTGAACGACAACGGCGGGATCGTCGGCAGCTCAGTGGTCGGTGGCATGTATGACCAAGCCGTCTATTGGAAAGACGCGGCCTCCGCGCCGCTGCTGCTGCCGCCGTTGCCGGGGCAAGCCTACTGCTGGGCGGGGAACATCAATAACGACGGAGTCGTCGTGGGATGGTCCTCGGACGCGGCCAACGCCAACCGACGTGCCGTCGCCTGGAGGGTCGGTCCCGCCGGCAACTTACTGGCCGGTCCGGTCGACCTCGGCGTACTCAGCGGGGGCAGTTTCAGCGTCGCCGGCGACGTCAGCAAGACCGACGCCACCAGCGGGAACGTGCACGTGGTGGGGGACTCCGGATCCACGGAAGGCCTCAGGGCGGTGCTGTGGGAGATCAACGCGCTCACCCTCGCAGTCATCAGTGGCCCCGAGAACCTGGGCGTTCTCAGCGACGACCAGCCGTTCTCGAGCGGCTACGCGATCAACGACCAGAGCACGACCTGCGGCCAATCGGGCTACATCGCCTTCCGCAAGCCCTACGGCAATCCCATGCAGCAACTCGCTCAGTTCAAGCCCGGCCAGACGTGGGCCTTCGGCATCAACAACCGCAACGAGGTCGTGGGGAAGAATGATTACTGGCGCAACGGCGCGTGGCAGGGCAGCTACCCCGTGATGTGGCAGGCGGACGGGAAGGTGTTGAACCTCAACGGCTTCATTGGCTCCAGCGGCTGGTACTACATCGCCAACCCCAGGGCGATCAACGATAACGGCTGGATCGCCGCCCACGGTGGGAACAGTGTGATCGGACAAGCCGGCGAGAGCCGCGCCCTGGTGATGGTTCCCAAGTGAGCGACCAAGCCGGCCTCCGGAAAAATAGAAAAAAGGTCGGGAGTCTTTGTTTGCACGCAGGGCTCCCATTCTGCAAAGGCTCTTGAGGAAACCAAGACTCCCGACCTGGGCGCGTGAAAGCCCGAGGGCCTCATGATGCTGGTTTTGTTCTGAAGAGGAAGAGCGGTCCGGTGTACACGCACGGGTGCCCTTGTTTGCCCGATCGGATTCCCGTCGGTGTGTCACGGCTTGACCGCTGCCGGGGAGAGGCTCGGTTCGGAGCCAAGAACGTCGCTCCGGCAGCGGTCAAGCCGTGCGGGTCGGGCGAGAACCGTCGGGCGGGGGTCGGTCGATGGCTTCGATCAGCGTGGGAAGGGTCCGGTCGATCTTGAGGATCACGTCCTCCTTGCCGGCCTCGGGAGTCTTTGGTTTGCACCGCGTGGGGAATGGGGTCAACTCTTAACACTTGGCATTGACGAGAGCCGCAACGACCAAGTCAGGCCGTCTGGTGCGTTGCGAGCAACCTGCGAATCTCAGGCAGCAAGGCCGTCGGCACCGTCACCACGGTTTGGTCCTCGCCGCCGAGGGCCGCGGCTTCGTCCGCCGCGATCCACTCCTCTTCAGTCCGCGCATCCAACTCGGCGATCAGTTGCTTGACGCGCTGCTCATCCCAACCAACCGGGAACCGCTGCTCGGTCATCGTCTACGCCTCCGTTGTCGCCGCCGGAAGGCGTGCAATTGCCTGCCGACAAGCGCGTAAGCTGTCACCACAAAAACGCCTTCGCCCTCTTCGTCGGGGACGTACACGACGCGCAGATAGCGGCCGGAATGCGTCCGGCCGATCGCTTGCCGCGAGCCGCGGGAGGAGGGGCCGTCTTCGCCGGGGTGCATCAGGACCCATTCAACTTCGCCCTCGGTCACACCGTGCTCGTAAATGTGCGGCAGCCCGGTCTCCGGGTCGCAAAAGTAGCGAACTTCCATAGCTGGCCCTCGCCGCCCTCGGCTAGGAACTATTATACCTGCACCAGGCATTGTGACCAATATCCGCACGGGTGCCCTTGTTTGCCCGATCGGATTCCCGTCGGCGTGCCACGGCTTGACCGCTGCCGGGGCGAGGCTCGGTTCGCAGCCAAGAACGTCACTCCGGCAGCGGTTAAGCAGTGCGGGGCGGGCGAGAACCAGGGAAGTGGCCCACAACCCACGTCGCCCCGCACGGAAACACGGGCACCCGTGTGCGCCACCGGCCGCGCACATTTCCGGCTTGAAAATTGGGCCACGGATCGCGCAAACTGAAACGGGCGGAGTGTCCCGGCGGCAGGGGTTGCCGCTTTGGAGTGCGGCGACTTGGCGCCGCTTTCCGTTGGCGGCAAGAGTGGCCGCTGCCCAAAGGAAGAAAGAAAGCGGCGACGAGTCGCCGCACTCCAAAGGGACCCCCCCCGCGCATCCCCCGATGCCGCAAAACCGGCGGCCTGTTGACCAAAACCAACAGGGCCGCCGATCGTTGACATCCCCAAGGCGATGGTTTAGGTTGTTGCCCGGACGCAGGAGAAGGGGTCGGGAGTCTTTTTCATTTCGGGGCGGCGGTTTTCCACTCCGTGCGCCTCTGTCCCGAAATGAAAAAGACTCCCGACCCCGGGGCTTAACCATTATCGCCGAGAACGGCAACGAGGTGCATTGTGAATCTGAGCGTGCCACTGGGAGTGTATGTTGCGCTGAGCGCGGTGATGTTCCTCGAGTATGCCGTGTGGGGCGCGTGGGCGCCGGTGCTGGCCGCGCGGCTCTTGGGGCCGCTGAAGATGACCGGCAAGCAGACCGGCTGGGTCTACTCCACGCTGCCGATCGCGTGCATCGTCTCGCCGCTGGTGGCCGGGCAGTTGGCCGACAAGTGGATCAATACGGAATGGATCCTGGCGGCCTGCCACCTGGTCGGCGCGGTGCTCTTGTTCGCCGCCGTGAAGCAACGGACGTTCGGCGGAAATTTCATCGTGATGTTGCTCTACTCGCTCTGCTACGGCGCGACCCTGACGCTGGTCAACGGCGTGCTCTTCGCGCACGTCAGCGAGTCCGGCACGCAAAGCTGGGTCTTTATATGGGCGCCGGTGGCCTGGGCCCTGGTGGGCTACGCCCTGACCGGCTGGCGCGTCGCGCGCAAGGGAGAAGGCGACGGGAGCGACTGCCTGGTGTTCGCCGCCATCCTCTCCGTGCTCATGGCGGTCTGCTGCCTGTTCCTGCCGGCCACTCCGCCCTCGGGAAAAGGCGGCGTTCCGATCGTCGACGCCTTGGCCATGCTCGGCCGGCCCGACTTCTTGGTCTTTATCGTCACGTCGCTGGTGATAGCCGGCCTGATGCAGTTCTATTTCCTCGGCTCGGCCCGATTCATGACCGACATGGGCATCTCCTCCAAAGCGGTTCCGGCCGCGATGGCCATTGCCCAGGCCGCTCAGGCGATCGCCACGGTCGTGGCCCTCGGGGCCGTGCTCGGCGTTTTGGGATTCAAGAACACGTTGGCCGTGGGCGCAACCTGCTGGCTGGCGCTCTACGTGGTCTACGTCGTCGGCCGGCCCAAGGAGTTGATTATTGCCTCCCAGGTGCTCCACGGCCTGGCCTACGTGATGTTCATGATCGTCGGCCAGGTCTACGCCGCGGCGGTCGCGCCGGAGGCGATTCGCAGCTCGATGCAGGCCCTGATCTTCGCGGCCACCACGGGCGTGGGACTGTTCCTCGGCTCGCAGCTTGCCGGGACGGTGATGGATCGCTTCTCGGCTGACGGCAAGTTCCAGTGGCAAAAGATCTGGGCGGTCCCGCTGGTCATCATGCTCGCCGGCACGATCGTCCTGGCCGCGGTCTTCAAGGGCGACGTGCCCAAGGAAGAGAAGCAGCCTGCGGCAAAGGCACAAGCGCGGGCCGCGCTCGATCCCATGCCGGACCGGTCGTGATCGAGCAAGAAGGGGTCGGGAGTGGATGGGTGAAAGACTGAGGGCCTCATGGATGCTGGCTTTGTTCTGAAGGGGAAGAGCGGTCGAAATGCACATATCACAGCGGGAGCGTTGGTCGCAGTCGGCTTCAGCCCCGAAGGGGCGTCCTACGATAGCCCAGGGCAACGCCCTGGGGAAGCGAGTCGGAATAAACGCCGAAGCCCTGAAGGGGCGAGATCCAGACTCCGCCGGACCTCTATCCCGCCCTTTCAGGGCTACCGATCTCGTCGTGGGCTCTCTCCCCAGGGCG
>CAYTJV010000565.1:0-5187 GCA_964438165.1 uncultured Planctomycetaceae bacterium
AAGCTCGGCGTCACCAGCCGGATGGAGCTCGCCCGCCTGCTCAAGGAGGACGGGGAGGAGTAGGGCGGACGCCGGGTCTGAACTACCCGGGCCGGGATCGAAGTCGACGCCTACTCCTGCATGATCCTCGGCTGGCAGATCCTCCGTACCGATCTCGCCCTGGACGCGGTTGAGATGGCCCTCTGGCACCGACAACACGACGGTCTCGGGGGGCTCGCACCACAGCGTCCGCGGTGTGCGATACCTCTCCATCCGCTACACCGAGCGCCTGGCCGAGACCGGCGCCGTCACCTCGGTGGACTCCCGCGGGGATGCCCATGACGCCCTCGACGAGACCATCAACGGCCTCTACAAGACGGAGGTCATCCGCAAGCGCGGCCCTTTGAAGAGCCTCGAAGACGTGGAGTTCGCCACCCTGGAGTGGGTGGACTGGTTCAACGGCCGCCTGCTACGCATGTCAGCATAGCTGTCAGTTCTGATTGCGCTTGCAGTCGGTCGTATGATGAACGGAGACCCCGCTTCTGAGGGTAGGGCCCCTGTGCCGACGGAGCCTCGCATAACGGCCGGGCAGGATGGCCTCTCCACCATTCCCAGACGGTCTCGACGAGTACGCCGCGGGCGGCAGGCCAACGGCGCCGAGGCGACACCTCGGAAGCACGCAGCCAGGCCTTTCGGACCTGCGTCCGAGATCGGTGGGCACTGTGTTGCTTCTTCGTTGACGCCGGCGAGGCCGTGCTCGGCACACTCAATACCCTGCGCACCCGGCCGGTCAGTCGCAGCGGTGTGCTGCCGGCCAAGTGGTTCGTCGCCATCCTCTACGTGGGAGTGGGGCTTGCGCTGGTAGGCATGGGCGCAGTCTTCGCCGGCGGCCTCGTCCTCGGATTCGAACCGCTGACCTCCCTCTCCGGGGGGGCGATCGGCGTGGGGTATGCCCTTGGACTGATCGCCCTGGCTTACCGGATCGGTCTGGCCGGCACGGCCTGCATCGTGTCGCCGGCCGTGCTGCTCTCGACCTTGACCGGCTCCAGCTTGACCGCGGCGGTAGCGGCCCTCGTTCTGGTCCGGGTCATGCAGGTGCTGGGACGGTTCAGCTGCTTCGACTTCCTGGAGCCGTACCTCTTCACCGGCCACTTCGAGGACTGGTTTAGCCTCCTCATCCCCTGGGAGCCCATCGGGAAAGCCCTCCTGAGCTACGCCACGTACATCGTAGGTCTCACCCTGTTGGCCTGGGGTGTCTTCCGCCGGAAGGACATCTTGTCGTAGTCACCAACCACTGTGCCACAAGCCAACACGTCGATGACAGCCGAAGGGGGCCCAATGGACCCCCTTCGACCAGAGCACAAGGCGTTCGCAGGCTACTTTCTCAGGGAGACCACGACCGAGTGGACCACACCGTCACCGAGCATAATGTCGATGCGATACGTCCCCTGGGTCACGTTCTTGGTTCCCCAGTTATAGATGTACTGGTCGCTCGACCCGTCGTAGCGGAAGGCATTGCCGGTGCTCGCCGGATTCGAGTTGAGTGTCTCGAGATCGGTGCCCGTCACACCGGCGCCGATCTTGGTGATCTTGATCGTGGCGTTGGCGTTGGCGATCCCGGCGCTGGACCCCGTCAGCTTGAACTTCACCGGGATCGTGCTGCCCTGCTTGAAGATGGAAGACCCATCGCTGTTGATCGGCTGCAAGATGCCCGACCACCCGTAGATCACGGTCAGGGTGCCGTTGGCGTAGGTGATGTTGTAGTTGCCGAGGCCTAGGCCGATTGCTGCACTCGGGACGATGTCGTAGGTGCCGACGGGCGCGCTGGCGGCGGCGCCGTTACTCGTCATCGTAACGCTCGCGACCGAGTCGCTGCTAAGGAGGCCGACCGCCGTGAAGTCAGTGCCCGCGAACGTGAACAGGGCGCCGAAGAACTTGCTCTGGTTCTTCGCAGTGATGTCGAGGTTCTTGGGCGTGATGCTCGCAGTGGTGTCGGCGGTCGTGTTCAGGAGGTGGTAGTTGGCCGCGTTGGTGCCGCTGATCGAGATGCCGCTGACGCTCACGGTCCAGGTGCCGACGTTCTTGTCGGCGAAGCTGGCTGAGGTGTAGGCCAGCGTCAGGGCGTCGCCGGGGACCTCGTCGGAGGAGAGCGTGACGGCGGCGCCGATGGTGCCGTCGTAGGGCCTGTTCACGCCACTCGCCGTGACGGTCAGGTCACGAGCGGTGATGTCGGCGGTGGTGGTGAGGGTGGTGGACGCGAGGTCGTAGTTGCCCGCGTCGGCGCCGGTCAGGGTGAAGCCGCTGCCGGTGACCGTCTTGCCGGTCCCCACAGCAGCGGTGGCGAAGGTGGCGCTGCCACCCGACAGGCTGACCACTTCACTGCCGACGATGCCGCCGGTCAGCGTCCTGGTCAGGATGGCGGCGGTGGCGGTGCCGTCGTAGGGCTTGTTGTCGGCCGTGAAGTGGCCGGTCAGGATCGCCGGGGTGATGTCGGCGGTGGTGGTGAGGGTGGTGGACGCGAGGTCGTAGTTGCCCGCGTCGGCGCCGGTCAGGGTGAAGCCGCTGCCGGTGACCGTCTTGCCGGTCCCCACAGCAGCGGTGGCGAAGGTGGCGCTGCCACCCGACAGGCTGACCACTTCACTGCCGACGATGCCGCCGGTCAGCGTCCTGGTCAGGATGGCGGCGGTGGCGGTGCCGTCGTAGGGCTTGTTGTCGGCCGTGAAGTGGCCGGTCAGGATCGCCGGGGTTATCGTCCCACCCGCCGTATGGGTGGCGACGTTGTAGTTGCCGCCTGAGTTGCCGTCGTTGAGGGTGTAGCCGCCGATGACGGACAGCGTCCTCGCGCCAACGTCCTTGGAGTCAAACACCTGGGCAAGGCCCGTGCCGCTGTCGCCGGTCTTGAGGCCGCTCACCGTCGGCGTACCGCCCGAGCTCGTCGTGCCGTCGTAGGTCTTCGAGTCGCTGACAGCGTAGATGTCGAGGTCGGCAGGGGTGATGTTCGCCGTTGTGGAGGCGGTCACGTTGGCGAGCGTATAGTAGCCAGCGTCGCCGCCGCCGGTGATCGAGAGACCGGAGACACTGATTGTCTTGACGTTCCCGACGTGCTTGTCGGCAAAGGTGGCTGACGCGTAGGCCAGCGTCAGAGCGTCGCCGCTGAGCCGATTGTCGCTGAGGGTGACGGCGGCCGCTGTCCCGCCGTCGTAGGACTTATCAACGCCGACGGCGGTGACCGTGAGCGAACGCTTCGTCACGGTGACCTTGACTGGCGTGCTCACGGTGGCTTTCGTGTCGTTGACGGTGACGCTGAAACTGTGCGGGCTACCGGCGAGTTGCGCCTTCGTCGGCGTCCAAGTGAACACGCCGCCAGAGGTGATGCTCGCGCCGCTCGGCTGGCCGGACAAACCGAAGGTGAGGGGGTCTCCATCGGCGTCGGTAGCGGATGCCGCGAAGGTCAACTGCGAGCCCCAAGGCGTCGTCTGGTCGGGGATCGCCGTGAGGGCTGGAAGACGGTCATATCTGAGCGTCAGCGTGGAGTCCGAGCCAGCGTTGGGCTCGTGGTCGATCGCGACCGAGGCGTCGTGAGGAACGCCGTTGTAAGTCCAGCCCACGTACGAGTAGGCGTCCACATCCGTGGAGATCCCGGTGATTGTGAAGCTGCCGTCTGACTGGACCTTCCTGTTGCTGGGTGTGGTCCACGGCGGGTTGGTGTCGTACGTTTCGGGACCCCAGTCGGTGGCTTTGTTCTTCTTGAACGACGTGATGGTGAAGCTTCCACCCTCTGCCGCTGCAGGGTCGGCGTTCACTGTCAGCGACACCGAGCCATCGCTGAACGTGCCGCTCTGAGTCTCAAATGAGCCCGCGGCGGATGCCGTGTACGTATACTCGCCGACGGCCACGAGGGGGTTGTCGGACAGCGTGAACCAGCAGGACCAGCCGCCGAGGGTGTCGACCGTGGTCGTGAGGGAATCGAACTGGTAGCCGTAGGGTCCGACGACCTGGACCGTCACCGTGCTGCCGGGCATCCAGGGATCCGTCAGGCCCACGTTGTTGCCAAGGATGGTCACCACGCTGCCGGGCGCATAGTCGGCCTGGTCGGTGGTCACGGTCGCCTGCGCTGCCGGCGCGGCCAACAGCAATAGCAGCAAGGCGGCCGCCACCACCGTCCATGCGACGGAGCGCCGGGTCATTCTCATCGACCGCTGTGAGATCTTCATCGAAACCCCTCCCTGTCATGCAGTATCGCGAAGATATTGCTGCATTGCATTGATAGTGCAATCCATTCTCGAACCGGCACTCGCCGCCATCTGACTCCCTCGCTGCTTGCCGCGTGTCCCGCTCGCCGATCTCATGGAACCCTCCCTCACATATCCACGTGCCATTCGACCTTTTCGCGTCCCCAGGGCCTCCCGGCCCCCTCTACGACGCCTGCACCAAGTGCATACTCTCCTCGTCCAGAGCGATGCCCGCTCCCATGGCTCCGTCCACGTCCTCGACCCGGGTGACCCTCCCCTTCAGGCTGAGCCGTAGAGGAAGAACGCGGTCACGATCGGGCAGCGTCACGACGAGCTGCAGATGATCACCCGCTGCAAGTCGCTGACCAGTAACCAAATAGATGCCCGATAGGGAGACATCCCGGGTGATCCCAGGCCCCTTGTCGGTCTCGACCGGCAGAGAGACGATGAATCGCTCGGCCGATCGCTGCTCGGAAAGGAAGTGACCCGTCTGCATGGTCGGAGCGTATTGGGCGGCGAACGATCCCGCAATTGACCGCACGATACGAATGTCTATATCGCCGGGATATAGGGGATTGCGCGGGATCGGCCGACTGGAAACGGGTGCGAGGGCTGCCCGAGGTCGCAGGGCGCCAAGGGGATCAGCTGCCTGGGTCAGGTCAGTCCGTTCTCGTGGGCGTACCGGGTCAGCCCGGCTCGTCCCTCGACGCCCAACTTCCGGTAAGCGTTGTGCAGGTGCGCTTTGACCGTACCCTCGGTGACCGAGAGGCCTTTGGCAACTTCACCTGCAGCGTCCCTAGGCGGCAAACCATTTACCTAGAGATACGAATCTCTATTGCTTTCGCTATGGACGATCGCCGAACGGTCTCTTCTTCCAGGACCCGGAGGGCGTCAGCCTCGCCACGACCGGCGCCGGAGCAGGCTCACCACTCCCCGTAGCGCTCGCTTGCCTTGCGGTACTCCACCGGGTGGATGC
>CAYTJV010000566.1:0-5187 GCA_964438165.1 uncultured Planctomycetaceae bacterium
CTGGAAGCCGATGCGAAAGCGGAATACGATAACAAATACTTTGATGATCTGCTCGATAAAATGGTCGCGTTGTGCTCTTTCAAATACGCGCCACATATGCTGGATGAAGAAATCCACAGTGTGCAGCATTCTCTCCAGGATACCCTTGCTCAGCAGCAAATGGACCTGGAAACCTATCTAAAAGTCCGCAAGTTGACCATGGACGAGCTGATCGATTTGGGGAGCATCAACAAGGCCGCGGCCACGTTCCTGCGGGCCTGCGTGGTCGATCACCGCAACATCCTGGTCAGCGGGGGCACGGGCACCGGCAAGACGACGCTCTTGAACGTGCTTTCGAGCTTCATCCCGTTCAAGGAGCGGATCGTCACCATCGAAGATACGGTGGAATTGCGACTCCACCAGGAGCACGTGGTGACGTTGGAGACCAAGCCGCCCAACGTGGAAGGGGCCGGGGCCTACACGATCCGCGACCTGGTCAAGAACGCCCTGCGCATGCGGCCCGACCGGGTCATCGTCGGCGAGTGCCGCGGCCCGGAGGCCCTCGACATGCTCCAGGCCATGAACACCGGCCACGACGGCTCGATGACCACGGTCCACGCCAATAGCGCGCGGGAGGTGATCGAGCGCCTCGAGGTGCTGATCCTCATGGCGGTCGACCTGCCGGTCACGTCGATCCACCGCCAATTGGTGTCGGCGATCGACGTGATCGTACACATCAGCCGGATGCCGGGCGGGCGGCGCGTGGTGACGCAGATCTCGGAAGTCACCCGCTACGATCCCGAGGAGAAGCAGGTCGTCGTGCTCGACATCTTCAACTACCGCAACGGCATCTCGCTGCGGCCGACCGGGTACCTCCCCTCGTTTGTCGATTCGCTGGTCGAGAAAGAGCTCTTGGAGCTGGAGTTCCTGTACGGCCGCGATTGGGAAAAGCCTCCAGCCATTTCCCCGCCGCCTCCGGCCGGGAGCCTGACGGCGAGGTAGCGTGTTGGCGTGAGGATCGGCGGAGAGAGGGAGAGGGGGAGTGAGGGAGATGAGACGGGTACAAGCCAGTCCCCACCGACCCCGCGTCGGTGGAAACGGGTTTGGCGACTACGTCAGAGGAGAGTGATGCGACGAAGTCCCCACCGACCCCGCGTCGGTGGAAACGGGTTTGATGACTTGGTGGCCGCCGTAGTTGCCAAACCCATTCCCACCGGCACGGGGCCGGTGGGGAAGAGCGAAAACCGGCCGCGATGAAGGTTGACGCCGCGTGACCGCGATTAGTTGCCAAACCCATTCCCACCGGCACGGGGCCGGTGGGGAAGAGCGAAAACCGGCCGCGATGAAGGTTGACGCCGCGTGACCGCGATTAGTTGCCAAACCCATTCCCACCGGCACGGGGCCGGTGGGGAGAACGGAAGACCGGTCGTGAAGCACGTTGACTGATGACTTCTGATCCGTTGGTACTATTGGCTTGCCTGTTCATGGCCTTGGCCGTGGCTGCGCTGGCGTTGTTTTGCGGCGACTTGTTTTCGAGGCCCTTGGAGTTGATCGAGCGCGACCTGGCCGAGAAACTCCGCCGTTTGCGCATGTCGACCAAGAAGCTCCGCCGATACCTTGTGCTCTGGATGGCGGCCATGGCCGGCGTGTTTCTCGGCTTTTGGCTCGTGCTCGACAACCTGGTGTTCGCCATTCTCATCACGTTCCTGATTCTGCTCTCACCCTGGTACCTCATCCGCGGTTTGGCGGAGCGGCGGCGACTGAAGATCGAGGACCAGCTTGCCGACGCGATGGTAACGCTGGCGAACGCGGTCCGGGCCGGGCTTTCGCTGGCCCAGTCGATGGAGATCCTGGCGGCCCAGTGTCCCAAGCCGATTAACGCCGAGTTCTTTCAAATCACCGCCGAATACAAGCTCGGCAAGCCGCTGGATCGCACGCTGACGGAAGCGAAGCAGCGGCTCAAGAGCGAGAACTTCGCCTTGTTCGCCGCCGCCCTGCTGGCCAGCCACGAGAGCGGCGGCAGGCTCAACGAGACCGTCGAGCGGATCGCCCAGTCGGTGCTGGAAATGCAGCGGCTGGAGCGGAAGGTCAAGTCGGAGACGGCCCAGGCCCGCAAGTCGGCCGTCTACATGGCCATGGCCCCGGGCCTGATCCTGGTGGCCTACTACTTTGTCGATCCGGTGAACACGAGCATGCTCTTCACGCGGCTTTTCGGCCAGGTGTTGCTGGCCATCGCCGTGACGATCAACCTCTTGGCGTATTTCTGGGCACGAGCGATCCTCAATCCGGACATTTGATCCCATGCACTTCGCGATTTGCCTCCTCGCCGCCGCCGGGTCGCTGGGAAGCTCCGGCCTCCAGATCGCGGCCAGCGCCACCGTGGGCGCCGCGATGCTCGTGTTTGCATGGTGGGTGTTCGTCGTCCTCCAGACCGAAGACCTCCAGCAAGGGGCGGAATGGCGCTACGACATCAGCCGCATCAACGAGCTGCGGCGGATGAACATCCCCTATCGGCTGTTCCAACCGGTAATCGGGCTGTTGGCCAAGGTGAACCGGCTCAGTCTGCGCGAGGCCCTGCCCGAAATCCAACGTCAACTCCAGGCCGCCGGGCTGCCGCGATTCTGGCTGGCCGAAGAGTACCTCGCCTGGCTCGAACTGTTGTCGATGTTCATTACGCCGCTTTACGTGTATTTCTTCGTCTCCCTGTTCGGCCTCTCCGGGCTTCTGCCGGCGATGGCGACATTTCTGCTGACGGTCTACATCCTCCGCGTCCGCCTGGCCCACAAGGCGGCCCTGCGACTCCGCACCCTCAAGCGCCGCATGCCCTTCCTCCTGGACCTGCTGACGCTCTTGATGGAGGCCGGTTCGACGTTCATGAACGCCCTGACCCAGGCCGTCGACGAGTTCCAAGGGCACCCGGTCGCCGAGGAATTCGGCCGCGTGCTCACCGACATGAATCTCGGCAAGACCCGCGCCGAGGCCTTCACCGCCATGCGCGAGCGGCTCAGCGACGACGAAATCACCAGCATCATCGGGTCCATTCTCCAGGGGGAAGAGCTGGGCACTCCCTTGGCGCAGATTTTCCGCACCCAGGCCGATGTGTTGCGGCTGAAGCGAACGCAGCGGGCGGAGACCATCGCCGGCGAGGCGGGCGTGAACATGCTCCTGCCGGCGGTGCTCGTCATGGTATCCACCGTGCTGGTGATTGTCGGTCCGTTCCTGCTGAACTATCTTTACTTTGGCTTAACCATGTAAGGAACCGCAAAAGAACAAGTCGTAGGGCGGATTGTCAATCCGCCCTACGTAACCAAGCGGCGCACCGGCATGCCCATCAAATTGGATTGTCCGCGTTGTAAACGCTCGTTGTCGGTTCCTACGAAGAAGGCCGGCAGCTACGTTGTCTGTCCGCATTGCAGCGGCCGGTTCTGGGTCCAGGAACCGGCGTCGGGTAGTCCTCAAGGCGGTACTCCCCCGAATCCAGGCCCACCTGCCGGGCTCACGGGCTCGGGGACGTTTCCCACCGCAAGCCCACCCTGTATGGGGGGCGTGGGGAGCGGACGAGGACCAACGCTGGCCATGCCCCCAGCGGCCACGGCGCCGAGTGCGACGTTAGCGCCGCCGCCATCGCAGCCGCCCGTCGCTGGCTCAAGCCCTGGTACGTCTTCCATACCGGTCGTCAAGCCGTCAGGCGGGCTGCCCTCCGCTCCAGCCGTCCCGCCCGCCCAGGCGGCAAGTTGGTTTCGCAGCATCGCCGGACCCGCCCCCCCCACGGCCAGCCCAACCCTGCCGAGCACGGCAGGTGGTCTAGTTCCGCCCGGTGGTCGGAGCATGGTGCCAGCCCCGAGCAGCCCGCCAACGGCCCCGCCTGTCAGCCTTCCGCCACGAAAGGTAGCCAAGTTCATCGCTACGGAAGCGGCCCAATCGGGTCTCAAGCTGGCCGAGGACGGCAAGTTGCCTTCCTTGCGGCTTAAGGAAGCAGGGCAAGCAGAGGCCAAGCAGGTCGGATCCAGCGGAGTGAATCCGCTGCTGCTCTTCGGCGCCCTGGCCTTCAGTCTGGTGGCGACGGTGGTCCTGGTGTTCCTTGACACCGAAGCGGAAGTCCCCGGAAGGGCCACGGAAAAGCAGGCCGCCCGGCTCCAGATCGAGGAAAATTACATCGCCGGCATGGACAAGCAGGCCGCCCTGGAGCCGTATCAGATTCACCTCCGCGAGGCCCTGCAAGCCCGCTCGCGGCGCGATTTTGCCGAAGAACGATGGCGATATCGCCGGGTGCTGGACATGCTGCGGGCGGAGCGGGGCAAATTCGACCGGGGGTTGACGGGGAGCCCCGCCAAGGACGAAACTCTGGAAAAGCTGATTACGACGCTCTTGAGCGACTGACTCGATGGAATCCACTCCCCGGTACGAGATTCTCAATACCATCGCCACCGGCGATTTCGCCACGGTGTTCCGGGCAAGGGACCGGGAATTGGGGCGCGAGGTCGCCATCAAGCAGATTCACCAGCAGTTTCTCAACGACCCCCGCCAGTTGGAGCGCTACTGGCGCGAGGCCCAGCTCCTGGCCACCCTGCAGCACCCCAACATCCTCACGATCTACGACATCGTTCGGCCCCGCGGATGGCTCATCCTGGAACTGATGCGCGGCAACCTCCAGCAGAGCATTCAGGCCGGCCCGCTCGACCTCGACGTGGTCCGCGGCGTGTTGATGTGCGGCCTGAACGCGCTGGGCTTCCTGCACGCCAACGGCGTGGTCCACGGCGACGTAAAGCCCAGCAACATGCTGATCGACCCACAGGGCCGCGTGAAATTGGGCGATTTCGGCCTGGCCCGGCGGGCGAGCAACGAGCAGGGCAGCCTCCTCAAGGGGACCACCAAGTACATGGCCCCGGAGCTGGTCTCCAACCAGTTCGGCCCGGTCGGACCGGCCAGCGACCTCTACTCCCTGGGCTTCGCGGCCTACGAGTTGATGTGCGGTCCCCAGTTCGACTCGCTGTTCCCCGGGCTGTTGACCTTCGGCCGCGACCGCCAGATCGCCTGGCTGATGTGGCACGCCGCTCCCGACCGCCAAATGCCCGAGGTCGCCCGCGTGCTCGAAGGGGTCCCCACCGATCTGGGCCGGGTCATCGACCGAATGGTCACCAAGGACCAATCGCGCCCCTCCCAATCGGCCACAGCCGTGTTGCGCGATCTGCGGAGCGGGCACCAGCC
>CAYTJV010000567.1:0-5159 GCA_964438165.1 uncultured Planctomycetaceae bacterium
GGGGGAGTATGCCGTAATTGCATGGCCGTCCCCCAAGGGAACCGGGTCGTCCAGTTGTGGTTCCCACTGGACTCGTGATCGCGATCGGGACAGAAACGGGACACTGTAGGGGTATTGCGTTGTCCCCTCTGGGGTGGCTGAAGCGGGTTTGAAGATTGTCCTAGCAACATATACTTCAAAGGACGCGATAATAGGTCTGAGGCAGGAGGTGGTGACGATGTTCAGAAAAGCAGCTCTCGCGGTGGTGTGGTTGGCGGTGGTTTCTTGCCCTGGCGTTTCCCAGGAATGGGCAAGAAAGATGTTCGAGACCACCACTCACGAATTTGGGTCGGTGGCCCGGGCGTCCAAGGCCGAGTACGAGTTCGTGCTGACGAACGTTTACGTCGAGGACGTTCACATTGCCGGCGTCCGCACCAGTTGTGGCTGCACGACTCCCATCATCAAGACCCCCAGCCTCAATACCTACCAGAAAGGCGCGATCCTCGCCCATTTCAACACCGACCGGTTCGAGGGGTCCAAAGGGGCTACGCTCACTGTGACCTTCGACAAGCCTTTTTACGCCGAGGTCCAGTTGCAGGTGTCGGGCCATATTCGCACCGACGTCGCCATGTCCTCCGAAAGCGTTGAACTAGGAACCGTGGACCAGGGCACTCCCGTTGAAAAGGCCATCGCGCTGGCCTACGCCGGACGAAACGATTGGCAAATCGTGGCCGTCAAGTCATCCAACCCGCACATTACCGCCAAGGTCGTGGAGACCGGTCGCGGCGGCGGCCAAGTGTCCTATCATCTTTTCGTCAAGATGGATGAGAATGCTCCCGTCGGGTACATCCGTGAACACCTGATGCTGGTGACCAACGACAGTTATGCCACACAGATCCCCGTGGCCGTGGAAGGCGTAGTCCAGGCCGGGATCGTTGTCAGCCCGGCCTCCCTGTTCATGGGGGTGGTTCAACCTGGCCAAAAGGTCACCAAACAACTGGTGGTGAAGGGCAACAAACCCTTCCGAATCGTCTCGGTCGACTGTGACGACAAGGGGTTCCAGTTCGATACCTCGTCGGTGAAGACCCCCAAGGCCCTGCACCTCATCCCGGTCACCTTCGTGGCCGGCAAGGAACCGGGCAAGGTGAGCAAGACGATTCGCATCGAGACCGATTTCAACGAGACCGCTCCGGTGCTCTCCGCCTACGCCGTGGTGGCCGGACAGCAATAAGCGGAACAGTGTCGTCCGTTTCGAGGTGTCATGCCTCACGTCCCGCCGCCGCGCCGCCACGCGTTCTCCCAACTCCGCCGGATTGTCGTGCAGCGGCGTCGCCGGATGGGCCAAGACGGTCAGCAAGGATTCCTTCTTCGCGCCCGTCGCGGCAACCCGCTCATCCAGCGCGTCGTAACCCGTCCGTGTCGCACATAGTCGGTCTTGGCGCGGTGTCGTGAAGGAGGTGGAGTGAAACGGATTGCAGAACTAGCAAAGCCTTGAGTTCCGGGCCATATTCGCCGGTCACCCCTGGCGGCAACTCGCCACGCACGGACGTTCACCTGGAGTCGGCGGATGATCTCCTCCAGGTGCTGCTTCTCGTCCTGCAGACGGCGGTTCTCCACCACCACGGCTTCCACGAGATTCAGCACTTTGCCGATGGCAAGATACCTCCTGGGGCATCGCCGAGAGCTTTTCGCAGTAGTCCTTGGCCACCGCCGAGGGCAGGACTTTCAAGACCACCACGCGTTTCATCCGCCGATGCTGGGCCTTGTAGACATAGCCCATCTCGCCCTGCCCGATCTTGTCCAAGACCAGGTAGTTGCCGACCACCAGCCCCCGGGTTTTGCCCTGGTAGATCGCCTGGGCCTGAAACTTGGTGAGCTTGTGGCGTCGGACGAGCAGCTTGGCCAGCGCCTCGATGGTCTTTGCAGACATCGGGCTGCGACCCCATTATGGGCGGCGGGCGATCTGCCCACAAGGCTGAAGCTGAAACTGGCGGAGTTCCCCGTGGCAGGCGGTTGCCGCGCTTCAGACGCCATGGTGGACGCCCCCCGCGCACCCCCCGAAGCGGAAAAACCGGTGGTCTGTTGACCAAAAAAATCCAAAGCGGCGACAAGTCGCCGCACTCCAAAGGCGCGTTTCAGAGCGCGTCGTAGACGGCGAAGATGTTCTCGGGCGGGACGTCGGGCTGGAAGAGATGGGCGGGGCCGAGGATGTAGCCGCCGCCCTGCCCGAGCGTTTCGCAATAGCGGCGGACTTCGGCCCGAACCTCGTCCGGCGAGCCGCACGGCAAAAGATGCTGCATGTCGATCCCGCCGTGAAACACGACCTGGTCGCCGAAGTCGGCCTTCAGCCGCTCCGGGGCCATTTCGGGCCCTACCGGCTGGATCGGGTCCAAGACGTCCACACCCAGGCCGATCAGGTCGGGAATGAAGGCCCGCATCGCCCCGCAGCTATGATAAACCACCTTCCCGCCCAAGGCGTGGATGCAGTCGATCATCTCCTTCAGGTACGGAGCGACGAACCGGCGGAACATGCCGAGCGAGATCAATGGGCCCGATTGACTCCCCAGATCGCTGATCAACAGATACAAGTCGATGCGGCCCCGCGTGGCCTCGGCGGCCCGGGTGTAGTCTTCCTTGTAGAAGGCGGTGAACTTGCGGCAGAGGAAATGGGCCCAGTCGGGCCGCTCGGCCATGTCGACGAACATCCCCTCCCAGCCGCGCACCAGGGCCGGCCGTTGCCAGACGTCGGCAAACCCGTAGAACAGCGCGTGCGGTCCGAGACGGCGGCACTGCTCGGCCAGGCCCGAGTAGTCGAACACGTCGGGTGTCGGCCAGTCAAATCGCTCCAGGTCGGCCAGGCTCTGGGCGTCGGCCAGGGCCCCTCGCACGTCTTCTCGCATCGGCCCCCACTGGGTCTGCTTGTAGACGTAGCGCTCGCCCCAGTAGTTCTGGTACACGCCGCCGCCGAGGGCCCGCTCCGGCGGGCTCGGCACGTCGAGGTGCCGCACGTCGACGCCCAACTGGTCGAGCACGCGATCCTTGTCGGCGTGGCCCACGTGCGCGAAGAGCCGATTCCAGGTACACTCCTCGGCCCAGAAATCGCAAGGGGTTCGATCGGGCCGGCGATGGCTCAAGGCCGTGAGGACTCGCTCGCGGGGTGTCATTATTCCTCCAGAACGGGCACGGCCAGAGGCAACTTGAGCCAAGCCAGCCCGATACTGCGGCGCATGTGGTCGACGCTCTTGCCGCCGGGGCCGTCGTAAAGCAGGGCTAGCCGGTCTTTCACGCGAATCACGGTCGGCATCCCGATGCAGTCCGGGCTCCACGCGCAGTTGCGGTAGTCGAGGACCACGGCCTTATGCCGTTTTTCCCAGCGATTCAGGTCCTTCGACCAATAGACCCAGATGGCGTCGGTATACTCGCCGCGGGCGTCGATACCGATGTGGTTTGTGAACAGGAACCACGTTCGATTGGCAGGCTCGAAGTACAATGAGGAGTTCTCGATTTGTTCGTCGAGGGGAACGATCGGCTGGGGATCGACCTGCCAGGTCCCGTCCAGGTCCTTCGTCCGGGCGATGCCCAGCGTTCGTTTGAGCGGACGGCCAGGGACGGCACTGAAGGCGGCGGCGCTAAAGAACATCAGCCACTCGTCGGCGTGTTTGACGACATAGCCGGCATTCGCGGTGTCGGCATAGTAGGTTCCCGGCTTGGGCCGGAAGGGCACCACGTCCTTTTGTTTGACCCAAGGCCCGCCCGGCGAGCGGCTCTTGGCCTTGCACGTCAGATACGGCACGGCGGGGATGCGCTCCGGCGGGGGCGTGGCCAAGGGCGTGGCCACGTAGAACATGTGCCACTCGTTTCCGTCGAAGCACACCCACGGAGCGCAGGCACAGGCCGAGTCGGGCTCGCCCGGACTGCCGAAATCCAACACCGGTCCCTTCTTGCTCCAATGCACCAGATCGCGGCTCGTGGCCAGGCAGGCCAGCCAGCCTCGCGGCCCAGCACCGTCGTAATGCAGATAGTACGTGCCGCCCGACTCGAAAACGATCGCCTCCCTCGCCCCCAGGTAGTCGCACCGCTCGGGGCCGTCGCCGTAACGCAGGACGACGCCCTGGTCCTTGGCGTCGATGCGCAGGGTTGCCGCGGGCCGGCCGTCGCGATACGAAGGCTTCGCGGCCTTGGCGTTCGGACGACGCCCTTCGCTACGTCCGCATTTCAGGTAGTGCCCTTGAGGGTCCTTGCCCCAGACGGGATCGGCGGCCACGTCGGGATTGTCGCGGAGATAGAATGACGCGTCGAAAAGCTCCGCCTCGCCGGCGGGAAGGATCGACGCCGCACAGAGGAACACCACCGTCAGTGCGAAGCGACTCACGCTGAAGCGCCTTGAGGCCGACGCGGTTTTCATTGCTCGTCTCCCACGAAACCAGAAGGGCTGCGCGCTGGAATCAAGGGCCAATATAGGCCAGCCCTCATCCCGCGGCAAGAAGGCGTAAGACAAGAAGGCCCACGAAGCGGCCTATTCGTATTGCAGCGCGATGAGGAGATTCAGACGCATGGCGCGACGGGCGGGGAGCCAGGCGGCCAAAAGAATGATCACCAGGGCCACCGCATACGTGCCGATCAACAACGCGGGACTGAGCACGAACTCGATCGGTCGGCCCGTTACCGCCGGAGTACACAGATTCGTGGTGTAGGCGGCCACCATGCCCGCGATGACTCCGAACGTCACCCCGAAGATGCCCAGAATGACGGCTTGCGAGAGGATCGTCTTGCGGACCTGGCGGCGGGTCATGGCGACCACGCGGAGCATGGCGATTTCGCGGGTCTGTTCGAGCACGTTCATGGTCAGCGTGTTGGCCACGGCGAAGCCGGCCACCACCAGGCCCAGCGTCATGATTCCCCAAAGGCCCGCCACCACCCCGTTCATGAGATTGTCGAGCCGGCGGCGCAAATCGGCAAACGAAAGCAACAGCAGCCCATTCTGCTCGCAGATCGACTTCAGCCGGGTCTCGACCTGGGCGAGGGCGCCGGGCGGCGCGCGGACGATGAAGATATCGGCCCCCCCGGCGGCCAGCAGTTTCTTTCCAAACGCGCGCTCCAGGTTGACCACTAGTCCCCCCGACCCGTAGTCGTTGGTGATGCCCGCGACACGCCGGGGCTTGGGGCCTTGCCCGGCTGGG
>CAYTJV010000568.1:0-5155 GCA_964438165.1 uncultured Planctomycetaceae bacterium
AAAAATGGAAGAACTACGCTCTTGGATAGCGACACGTCTCGAAATGAGCGAGCCGCAACCGGTCGTGGCCGTTCTCGGCAGCGGCCCGACTCTACGGCTGTACTCCGCCAAGGAACCCTTCGCGATCGCAGTCAATGGAGCGGCCCTCTGCGACTGGCCTTACCATCTTTTCATGTGTGGAGATTTGTGCTCAGTCCGACGTCCGTGGTTCTACGGATCACGCGCGCACGGCGCCCGGCGTTTGGTTTCCTCGTTCGTCGCGCCGCAAGACAAAGTGCTTTATCCGGACAAGCGCGTCCGTCGCGCGCAGCTAATCAAACTTGGGTTTTCGAAACTCCGGGCTTGGTGTCGGCACAGCTTTCTCCCTCTTTACGAGTATCTGCCGTCTGCCAAGCCCACGAGCGGCCATGGTTGGTTTCAGTATTCCGCAGAGACCGTCGGGGAGGGGGTGTCCGACTTCGATGCCAAGATGGAGACGGGTCGAATGATGCATGGCGCTACCATTGCCGGCGTCGCGCTGCAAGCGGCCGTTTGTCTGGGCGCACGGACAATCCGCATCTATGGCGTGTCGATGGACAACGATGCCGGCAATAATTACTTCCGCAAGGATCTTAGGGGCGGTCGCTCGACCGAATTGCAGCGAGAGTTTTTCCGCCTGTTGCTGGCCAAAGTCCGAGGACTTGGTGTCGAAATTGATTTGGTGGGTTCCTCCGTCTGAGGTTTCGCAGATTCCATGAGCCGTTTTCGCTTTATCGTAGGACGGATTGGCAATCCGTCCTACGGGTGGCTGCCCAAGTTATTCTGTTCGGTCTCCTCAGTGCTTTCAGCGACACCCCGGCGGGAACAAAACGGCAGCCGAAACCGTAGGATTGGCCGGAGGGGCGCTGATCGTCGGACCGATCGCGGCTAAAGTTTGCAGGGGAACCGCCCCCCTCACTTGTGTGATCTAGGAGTTTCCCGCAGCCACGAATCAGGATTCAGGCATTGCTCATCGGACCGGTTTTCACTCGCGAGGCAGTTCTCACCCCCCGGCGGCCGCGGACCTACATGGCCCGAGTAGCCTATGGGTTGGCATTGCTGGTCTTGATGAGCACGGCGTGGCTGGTGCTCACCGGGACGCAGTTGGTTCGCGACATCGGCGACCTGGCCCGCTTTGGCATGAGCTTGTTCCAACTCCTTGCCCCGCTGCAATTGGCGGTCGCCACGTTCTTCTCCGCCTTGCTGGCCGCCAGTGCCGTGGCACAGGAAAAGGATCGCCAGACGCTCGTGCTGCTGCTGTTGACCAAACTGACTAACTCCGAGCTCGTGCTCGGGAAGCTCTTGGCCAGCCTGCTGCACGTCCTGATGCTCCTGACGGCGGCGCTGCCGCTTTTCATGCTCTCGGCGCTGTTCGGGGGGGTTTCCTTCAGCCAGATCGGCCGCGTTTATGCAGTCACCCTGGCCAGCGTGCTGGTTTGCGGCAGCCTTGGCTCGACGCTCGCCTTGTGGCGGGAGAAGACGTATCAATCGCTGGCCACGACCATGCTGGTCCTGGTGCTGTGGTTGGCGGTGGGGCGGATGCTGAGCGCGGGCCTCTTCGGGGCGGCGTGGTGGGAGATATCGTGCGATCGCTGGGCCGCGATGCTCAGCCCGTGGGATGCCGTGTTGGAAGCGACCCGGCCTTACGTCGAGGCCGATCCTGCCTTGGGAATCCTGGGCACGCCGGTCCATGGCTACCTAATCGTGGCGGTGGGCCTGGCGGCGATTCTCAACGGCATCGCCATTGCTATGGTGCGCTATTGGAACCCCTCGCGGCAGGCCCACTCGTTCCGCCGCGAAGATGAGACGTGGCGCCGGGCGAGCATCTGGGGCGCGGAATACGATCTGGCCCACGAGACCCAGCAGACCCGGCCCACCCAAGGCCAACCGCAGGCTGCGGCCGCCGCGGTCGAGCCCGTGCCGCAACGGGCCGGAAAGAGCCGCGAAGTGTGGGACAATCCGATCGTCTGGCGGGAGATTTGCACGTGGGCCTACGGGCGGAAGATGCTCGTCGTCCGCCTGGCCTATCTCTTGTTGTTCGGACTGGCGGCAGGCAGTCTCTGGTGGCTGGCAGCCAGCGGCCAGCCGATCACCCGGGCGAGCGGCGTGACGGTCCTCGCTCCCCTCTTCCTCTTGAGCCTGGTATTGATCAACGCCCAGGCCGTTACCGCGCTTACCAGCGAACGGGACGTGCGGGCGCTGGATCTCTTGCTGGTGAGCGATCTGACGCCGAAAGAAATCGTCTACGGCAAGCTCGGCGGCGTGCTCTACAACACCAAAGAGATGGCCGTGCTGCCGATGCTGCTGTGCGGATATCTTTGGTTCGTGGGGGCCCTGGGCCTGGAGAACCTGGTGTACTTGCTGGGCGGGCTGGCCGTTTTGGATTGTTTCGTGGCCATGCTCGGGGTCCACGCCGGCATGAACTACGTCAATTCCCGCACGGCCATTGCCACCAGCCTGGGCACCGTGTTCTTCCTGTTCTTGGGCGTGGCCACGTGCATGTGGATGATGGTCGTGTTCAGCGGCTCGTTCGAGGCCCAATTGCAGCCGTTCCTGGCCTTCATGGTCGGCGGCGGGGTGGGGCTCTACGTGGCCCTCGGGGCGAGAAACCCCTCGACGGCCATTGGCGTGGCGTCATTCCTCTGCCCGTTCGCCACGTTCTACGCCATCACCAGCCTGTTCCTGAACCAGACGCTTGGCGTGTTCCTGGTGATCGCCGCTTCCTACGGCTTCACCACGGCCGCGATGCTCGTCCCGGCGATCTACGAATTCGACGTCGCCACCGGCCGAACGACGGCCGGTGAGTAGCAGCCGTGGGGCACGTTTTCAACGTGCCGAGCACGATGGAATCGTGCTCCACTTATCACTTGTGATAGCCGAGCGACTTGACCACCGCGAGCATCTCTTCCGAGTTGATGAACCGCCGCCGGTGGCGCACCTTGTAGCCGTCGATGGCCTGCGCCAGCTCGCAGGCATCGGGGGAGATCTCCTCATGGCTGTTGGTGAACTGGCGGCGCTCGAAGCCCGGCGGGCCGGTCACGACGTCGTAGTTGCGGCGGTCGACGAAACTGGAAGTCATGTCCAATCCTTGCGACATCAAAATCCTCCTCTCGAATAGGTCAAACGATTACCAGGGCGTAGCCTCTAGGAAGCATATCGCGCAGAACAGACCTTGGCGCCACTGAATCGGCTCTCCCCAATCGCAATCGCGCTTACGATGCCGCCGATGGCGCAAGACGGACCGCCGGTGACCGATTTTCCCAGCAGAACGAGAATAGGGAATACAACGCCTTTTACGGAAAGTGAATACGGAATACGGAATACGGAAGTCAGAACGGCAACGTAGCCGGCATTCGCCCTTCCGTATTCCGTATTCAGTATTCGCCATTCATCCCCCTGTTCAGCGGCGTTGAGGGGTTTCGATCTGGCTTGCGAGTTGGGTTTCCGCCAGCAGGGCGCGGGTCGGCTGATGGTTGGGGTCGATCGAGAGGGCCTGCTCGGCGGCGGCCAGTGCTTCGGTGGTGCGACCTGCCGACCGTTGGGCTTGGGCCAGCCGGTAGAGGATCTCCGCCGTCGGACGTTCGCGCACGGCGGCGGCCGAGAGGTTGTCGGCCGCGTCGTCGTAGCGATTCAGGGCGAGGTAGGTCAGGCCCTGATAGTAGAGAACCTCCTGCGGCTCGTCGCCAGGGGGATACTTGTCGGCCAGGCCCTGGATCGCCAGCAGGGCCCGCTGCGGCTGTTTCAACTCCACGTACAAAGCGGCAATCTCGCAGGGGATGGTCCGGTTGTCGGGAGAAAGGCTCAGGGCCCGATGGTAATCGGCCAGGGCCTGGGGCGAGTTTCCCCCCGCGCGCATTATCCGGGCCCGCGCCGCCCAAGCCGCGGCCAGCTTGGGTTCCAGCGCGATCGCCTGCTGGGCGTATTGCCCGGCCGCGTCGGTCTGGCCCAAGGCCAATCGCATTTCCGCGATTCGGGCCAGGATGTCGGCGTTGTCGGGCGTCAGACGCCGCGCGGTCTCCAGTTCCTTGAGGGCGGCGTCGCGAAAACCGCGGCTCCAGCGGGCCTCGGCAAAGTTGCGATGCGCGTCGGCATTCGAGGGACAGGCCCGAACCGCCTGGCCCAAGAGCTCATCGGCGTGCTCGCACTGGCCGCGTTCCAGCGCTGCCACCCCCTGCTGCGAGAGTTGCCGGCTCGTGACCAGCGACCGGGAGGCCGAGCCGTCCATCCCCGGCAAACGGCAGCCCCCGGCCAGCGCGACCAGCAGGGGAGCCAGAAGCAAAAGCCGACTGCCTGACATGTCGCTCTCTACCCGGCAATTGAGGGTCTTAGGACAAAACGGGGACAGGCCCCCTCCCCGTTTTGTTGGAGAAAACCGGGGCGCGATCGTACCAAAATCGCCTCTTAGCGGCCATGCCGGTTTCCCAAAGTCTGGTGGTATTCCGGGCCGTCCTTTGAGGTTAGCATGAATCCAGGCAGCCGCAAACTTCCGAAGTCTTCGAGACTTCGGAAGTTTTGGGATAGGCTCCAAGGAGTCCTAGCGTGCCAAGTGAATTCAAAGGAATGGGGATTTCGTTCCTCTATCCCGACAATTGGGACCTCGACGAAGAGGAAGCCGACAGCGGGCGCGGATCGGTAACGATCTACAGCCCCAGCGGGGCCTTCCTGTCGATCGGCATCTACCCCCGACTCATTGATCCGATGGGCCTGGCAAGAGAGGCGGTCGACGGCATCCTGGAAGAATACAGCAAAGCCGATGTCGAAGAGGCCCAGCAAACGATTTCGGGGAGAGACCTGGTGGGCTTTGACCTGAACTTCTTTTGCATGGACTTGACGAGCACCGCAAAGGTTCGTTGTTTGCGCACGGATGCGGCGACTTATGCCGTCTTCTGTCAAGCCGAGGACAGCGACTTCGAGCGGCTCGCACGCGTGTTCGAGGCCGTCACGGCAAGCCTCCTGGGGAACCTGCAGTGCTGACAGGAGAGAGCAAATCGGGAATAGCGAATACGGAATACGGAATACGGAATACGGAATACTGAATGAGGAATGAACACCGCTGCATACCCGAAGTGAATCGGTAACGATTTGGCAGTGAACACCGAGCGCTTCCACGGCCGTTCATTCCAAATTCCGTATTCGC
>CAYTJV010000569.1:0-5135 GCA_964438165.1 uncultured Planctomycetaceae bacterium
CCGCGCCGCACTCCAAAGGCCGTCACGCTCGCCGGGGCCCTTTTCGTGTTGACGGCGTGGCCGGGCATCTGCCTCGCCGCCCAGGGGGCGCCGGCCGGGTCGAAGCCCAACATCGTCTTCATTCTCGCCGACGACTACGGCATCCCCGGCGTCGGCTGCTACGGGGGGGCGTTCAAGACGCCGAACCTCGACGCGCTGGCCGCGGGCGGGATCCGCTTCGAGCGGTGCTTCGCCGCGCCGCTGTGCGGGCCCTCGCGGGCACTGTGCATGTTCGGCCGCTACGCGTTTCGCACCGGCGTGCTCACCAACGGGCACGGCGCCACGGCCACGCCGCGGAAGGAGATCTCGATCGCCAAGGTCTTGAAACAGGCCGGTTACGCTACCGGCCTGGCCGGCAAGTGGAACCAACTCACCCTGTTGAGCACGCCCGAGGAAGCCAAGGCATGGGGCTTCGACGAGTTCCTGCGTTGGGAAAGAGAGCAGGGCGAGCGTTACTGGAAACCGGCGTTGAACTCCAACGGCCGGCCCGTAACCGTGACCGACAAGAGCTACGGTCCCGACCTGTTGCACGAGTTTGCCGTGGACTTCATCCGCCGCCATCGCGACGAGCCGTTCTTCCTCTATTACCCGATGACGCTGATCCACGGCCCAATCCTGCCCACGCCCGACAGCCGCCAGAGCGGCCAGTCGAAGGCCGAAGGCAAGGGCAGGCAGTTCTACGCCGACAACATCGCGTATCTCGACAAGCTGGTCGGCAAGCTCGTTGCGACTCTCGACGAGATGGGCCTGCGAGAAAAGACGCTGATCGTCTTCACCGGCGACAACGGCAGTGTAGGCGGCGGAAAGGTCCACGGCCGGGCGATCGACGGCGGCAAGGCGTCGCTGCTGGAGGGCGGCAGCCGCGTGCCGCTGATCGCCAACTGGAAGGGCGTCACGCCCCAAGGCCGCGTGCTGAAGGACCTCGTGGACTTCAGCGACTTCTTCGCCACCTTCGCCGAAGTGGCAGGCGCGAAAGCGCCCGAGGGAGTGACGCTGGACAGCCGCAGTTTCGCGCCCCAACTGCGCGGCGAAAAGGGCAGTCCGCGCGAGTGGGTCTACGCCCAACTCGGCGCCCAGTGGTATGCGCGTAACGACGGCTGGAAGCTGACCCAGCGCGGCGAGTTGTTCGACATGTCGGACGCGCCGCACGTGGAAAAGCCGGTCAAAGCCGACGCGCAAACCGCCGACGCCAAAGCCGCGCGCCAGCAGTTGCAGGCCGTCCTCGACAAGCTCAATCCCGCCGACGGCGTCAGCGACGCGAAACGCAAGAAGGCAGACGGCGACAAGAAAGACAAGAAGAAGGATCGCAAGAAAGCCCGATAGCCAAACGAAAAGGGGGCATTCTACTGACCGACGTCACACGCATCCTATCTGCGATCGAACAGGGCGACCCCAGCACCGCCGAGCAACTCCTGCCGTTGGTCTACGACGAGCTGCGGAAGCTGGCAGCCCAGAAGATGGCCCAAGAGGCCCCGGGCCAGACTTTGCAGGCGACGGCTCTGGTCCACGAGGCGTATCTGCGACTGGTGGACGTCGACAAGGCCCAGCACTGGAACAGCCGAGGCCATTTCTTTGCAGCCGCGGCTGAGGCGATGCGCCGGATCCTGGTGGAAAACGCTCGCCGGAAGCAGGCCCACAAAGCCGGCGGTGGCCGGCAGCAGTTCTCCCTTGAGGAGGCCGATTTGGCGACTACTGGGCAGTCGGAGCGGGTGCTGGCAATCGACGATACTCTCGACAGACTCGCCGCTGAGGCGCCCGACGTTGCCGAATTGGTGAAACTCCGTGTGTTTGCCGGGCTGAGCGTCACCGAGGCGGCGAATGCGCTCGGAATATCGCGCACAACCGCCTTTCGCCATTGGACTTACGCTCGTGCGTGGCTCCGCGCCGAATTCGCTGACGAGAGCTAGGTCCTGCAAGCCGCGATTTTTTCGGAAATCTTTGGGACTATTTCCGCGCAGTTTTCGCACTGCATAGTGACGCCCGTGAACATGTGGGGCCAACGATGAATATCGACTCCGGCAAAGCCAGATCAATCTTCATTTCGGCGGTCGAGAATTGCGCGCCCGATCAGTGGGACAAATTCTTGGACGATGCCTGCGGTGAGGATGCCGAATTGAGGAGGCGTGTAGAACTCCTTCTCAAGGCTCATCAGGGCGAGGATAGCTTCCTGGATCGTGGCAAAGCCGACCAGCCTGCCGCCGCTACTCTCGACCAGCCCATCCTCGAACGCCCCGGGACGCAGATCGGCCCGTACAAGCTCCTCCAGCAGATCGGCGAAGGGGGCATGGGCGTGGTCTACATGGCTGAGCAGACCGAGCCGGTCCAGCGCCGCGTGGCCCTGAAGATCATCAAGCCGGGCATGGACACCCGGCAGGTCATCGCCCGTTTCGAGGCCGAGCGGCAAGCCCTGGCCGTGATGGACCACCCCAATATCGCCCGGGTGTTCGACGCAGGAACGACCGGGGTAGGGGATAGGGGCCACGGGGTAGGGGTTAGGAAAGAGGGTTCAGGGTTCGGGGTTCAGGGTTCAGAGCCGGGCGGTCATCCTTCATCCCTCATCCTTCATCCTTCATCCTTTTCCACTGGTCGCCCCTACTTCGTCATGGAACTGGTCAAGGGCGTGCCGATCACCCAGTATTGCGACGAGCATCAGCTTACGCCCCGCGAGCGGATGGAGTTGTTCGTTCCGGTTTGCCAGGCTGTCCAGCACGCCCATCAGAAGGGCATCATCCACCGCGATATCAAGCCGTCCAACGTGCTGGTGGCCGAGTACGACGACCGGCCGGTGCCCAAGGTGATCGACTTTGGGGTGGCCAAGGCGGTCGAGCAGCGGCTGACCGAGAAGTCGATGTTCACCCAGTTTGGCCAGGTGGTGGGCACAATCGACTACATGAGCCCCGAGCAGGCCAAGCTGAACCAGTTGGACATCGACACGCGGAGCGACATTTACTCGCTCGGCGTGCTGCTCTATGAGCTGCTCACCGGTGAAACGCCGTTCGACCGCGAGCGGCTCCGCGCGGCCGCGTTCGATGAGCTACTGCGGATCATCCGCGAGGAAGAACCGCCGAGACCCAGCATCCGGCTGAGCAGCAGCCATTCGCTGCCATCGATCGCCGCCAACCGACAGATCGAGCCCAAGAAGCTCAGCACGCTGGTCCGCGGCGAGTTGGACTGGATCGTGATGAAGGCCCTGGAAAAGGACCGCACGCGGCGCTACGAGACGGCCAACGGATTTGCCCAGGACATCGAGCGTTATCTGAGCGACGAGCCGGTCCAGGCGTGCCCGCCCTCGGCCGTATACCGATTCAAGAAATTCACCCGGCGAAACAAGGCGGGGTTGGTGTTGGCCACGGTCATCGGCATAGCCTTGCTGTTGGTCGTCGGAGTTTTCGGCTGGGCGTTGCGGGATCGGGAGGCCCGGGAGCAAGAGATCGCCTGGGAAAGGGAGGCACGGCAGTCGAGAGTGTCGGAACAGGTCGAGTTGATCCTCGAGGAGGTGGAACGCTTCGAGCACGAGCAGAAGTGGCCGGAAGCGCTGGCGGCGGCCAAGCGGGCCGAGGCGGTGCTGGCCGGCGGCGAGGCGACGGAAGACCTGCAAGCCAGGCTCGGGCAGGTCGTGGCTGACCTGGAAATAGTCCAGCGATTGGAGGAAATCCGCCTGCTCACGAGTGAAATCAGAGAGCAGGGCTTTGATTACGAAGGCGCCAACGGGCGGTACGCGGCGGCATTCCAGCAGTACAGCGTCGATGTGGACGGGCTGCCGGTCGACGAGGCGGCTGCGTGGTTACGATCACGAGCGGGGGTGCTCCCCGCGCTGATCGTTGCGTTGGACGACTGGGCCGGGTGTCGCCGTGCGGTGAAGGACGAGGCCGGGGCAAAAACCTTGACTGGGTTGGCCCAGGCGCTGGACGCGGACCCGTGGCGCCGCCGCGTGCGCGATGCCCTGGTAGCCGTGAATGAGAAGGCTCTGGAGGAGTTGGCCGGCTTGGCGGAGGTTGCACGCCAGCCGCCGAGCACGGTGGTGCTGGTCGCGGGGGCCCTCGTCAAGAGCGGGCGACCGGAGCGTGCGTTGGAGGTCTTGGACAGGGCGCTGCGGGAACATCCCGACGACTTCTGGCTCCACTTCGAGGCGGCCAAGGCCAGTAGTTCGTCTCGCCCGCGACGTGACGATGAGGCGGTCCGCCACTACACGGCGGCGCTGACGCTGCGGCCCCGAAGTGTGGCCGTACTGAGCAACCTCGGGAATGTCCTATACCATCAGAAGAAGCTTGAGGAAGCCATCGCCTGCTACCGCAAGGCCATCGAACTCAACCCGAAATTCGCCCTGGCCCACAGCAACCTCGGCCTCGCCCTCGCGGGACTGGGAAAGCTTGAGGAGGCCGTCGCCTCCTTCCGCAAGGCCATCGAACTCAACCCGAAATACGCGGCGGCCTACTGCAGCCTCGGCACGGCGCTCGACGAGCAGAAGACGCCCGACGAGGCCATCGCCTGCTACCGCAAGGCCATCGAACTCGACCCGAAATTGGCCATGGCCCACTACAACCTCGGCGCGGCCCTGAAGGATCAGGGAAAGCTCGACGAGGCCATGGCTTGCTATCGTAAGGCCATTGAACTCGACCCGAAATACACTGATGCCCACAACAACCTCGGCCTCGCCCTAAAGGATCAGGGAAAGCTCGACGAGGCCATCGCCTGCCACCGCAAGGCGATCGAACTCGACCCGAAATCCGCGATGGCCCACAACAACCTCGGCGTCGTCCTGTACAACCAGGGCAAGCTGGACGAGGCCATGGCCTGCTACCGCAAGGCCATCGAACTCGACCCGAAAGACGCTAACGCCCACAACAACCTCGGCCTCGCCCTAAAGGATCAGGGAAAGCTCGACGAGGCCATCGCCTGCCACCGCAAGGCGATCGAACTCGACCCGAAATCCGCGATGGCCCACAACAACCTCGGCGTCGTCCTGTACAACCAGGGCAAGCTGGACGAGGCCATGGCCTGCTACCGCAAGGCCATCGAACTCGACCCGAAAGACGCTAACGCCCACAACAACCTCGGCCTCGCCCTAAAGGATCAGGGAAAGCTCGACGAGGCCA
>CAYTJV010000570.1:0-945 GCA_964438165.1 uncultured Planctomycetaceae bacterium
GGCCGGTCGTCGCGCGGTTCGGTGGCGGTCACGATGACCCTGTACCAGCCCGGCGGCGCTCCCTTCTTGCCTTGGGTGAGCAACGTGTAGTTGCCCTGGTGATCGACCGTGCCGGCAGGTTCCCAGGCACTGGTGTTGCCCTTGGCCGCATCAGGCTTGAACAACACGACGGTGGTCTTCGCTGTCAGCGGCTTGTTGTCGAGCAGGATCTTGCCGCTGACCTCGAAGGTCTTGCCAACCCCCGCTTGGCCGCCGCAGCCCATCGCCAACAGCGGCCAGAGGAGGGCGATCGCCGGTGCCAAAGACCTTTGGCTCCAATGCGAGCGGATACACCACACAGGCCGATAGTGTGAAGGTCGTGGCCCGCACATGGGTCGCCAACCGCTGGTTCTATGGTTCCCGCGCTCTGAGGAAAGATCACTATTTCGAGAAGCATTGCACTGCCAGGTATTCATCCTATGGCATTCGCAACAGGCACGCAATGTCCCGCCGGGGCCCCTTGTCCTTCAAGGCTTTTCGCGCGGCATGGATTATCGGGCCTCACGGCTTGCAGTTCCGCCCCTTCCTGAAGTACCATGATGGGACAGCAAGCGACACGTGTCGAATCATTAGCGCGATGCTCGTGGTTGGAAGCGCGCTTTGGGTGTCGCCCAGGCAGAGAGCAAAGGAGGTTAAACAGTCAATGCAAGCCAAATGGTTGGTGACCCTTTTCCTGGCCGCCGGTGCGCTGTGCGCGGCAAGCAGCGTGTTGGCCGCCGAAAAGGACAATGTGTTCCGCTCCGGCCTGCACCCCGGGGATCGGCTGGCGAGCTTCAAGTGCCACAGCGTGGCCGGTCCCGATAAGGGCAAGCCGCTCTGCTATGTCTGAATGGGCGGCCAACGGCCGGTGGCGTTGCTCTTCGCTCGCAACGTGTATGCCAAAAATTCGCACTCGTGGATTTACTC
>CAYTJV010000570.1:955-5118 GCA_964438165.1 uncultured Planctomycetaceae bacterium
TTTTGGCCGGGAACGGTTCCCGGGCCCTTGGCCAGTTTGTGCAGGAGTCTGCAGAGGCGGTTTGCAATGGCTGGGCCGCGGATCTGCGCACGATTGCGGTTTTCCTCACCAACGACAGCAAAGCCACGGAGGCCAAGCTCAAAGAGCTGGCCCAGAAGGCCAACCTCTCCGACAACGTCCCCCTGGTCATTCCCGAAGATCCAGGCGCGTTGAAGCCCTACAAGATCCACGGCGACGCCGAGCTGACGGTCGTCCTCTACCGGAAGTACCAAGTGCTGGACAATTTCGCCTTCAAGACCGGCGAGCTCCAAGAGAAAGATGTGAAGGCGATCATGGCCGCGCTGCCCAGGATCATTCCTACCAAGGAAGAACTGGAGAAGGAGGCCCGGGAGAAGAAGGAAGCCGAGCTCAAAGCGAAGCTGGAGGCGGCCAAGCTGGAAGCTGCTAAGAAAGAAGCGGCCAAGAAGGATGCCGCCAAACTGGAAGCCGCCAAGAAGGACGCGGCCAAGAAAGAAAAGAAGTAAGTGGCCATTGGAAAGTCCTCCTTAGCGTTCTGTGGACGTTGACGTAACTCCTTATTTCCGGCCCTTGCGATGGTTGTCGTTTCGGCACACCCTGCAAGCGGCTTCTAAAAGGCTTCCACCGCGCCTGAGTCGCTCCAGGGGTCCAACTGGAGCGGGTATTTCCCGTACATTCGGATGGCGTTCCACATGGCCAGGTAGTTGCCCGGCTTGACGGCCGAGTGAATGCTGTTGCTCGACGACAGGATCAGCCCGCCGCCTGACCCCGCTTTGCGGATCACCCCCTTGGTCTCCTCGACCACGGCGCGCTCCGAGCCGAAGGTCAGCGTATGGGCGCAGTCGACGTTGCCTTTCAGGGCGATCCGGTCGCTGTAGCGGGATTTCATTTCCGCGATGTCCATGCCGGCGATGGGGTCGATCGGATCGAGGCAGTCGATGCCCGAATCGAGAATCATATCTAGCAAGGGTCGGATGTTGCCGTCGGTGTGCTTGATGATCGGCAGGCCCACCTCGTGGAACCCGGCGACGACCTGCTTCAGCCCGGGGTAGAAGAACTCGCGAAACGACTTGGGCGACATGAAGGGCCGCTCCGTCGAGGCGTAATCGTCGCCGGTGAATACGAAGTCGGCCCCGTAGCGTGCGCACTCTCGGGCCATCGTCAAGTTCATCTCCACCGAGAGCTTCACCAGCCCGCGCACGAGGTCCGGCTCCTCGATTAGGCCCATCAGGAGGTTCTCAAAACCGGCCAGATAGCGGGGGATGGAGAACACGTCGTTCAGGTGTACCCCAATCGCCAGTTTTCCCTTATACCGCTTCACCAGCCGCTGGAGGCTCTCGTAGCGGCCGGGGGCGTGGGGGTCGGGCGGGGTGTATTTGCGGAAGTCGTCCAGCGAGCGAATCGGCCCCTCGACGGGAAACCCGTGCTCCTCGGCCGTGGTTTCCAACACAACCCCCCACTCATTGCGGAAGCGATTGGGGGCGATTTGCTCTTTCTTGATGTCGGGCGCGGTGAGGATGGCATCCAACCCCATGCGGAGGGTAAATTCCTCCATGGTGCAGCCAGGACAAATCGCCTCGCGGACCTTGCGGTCGATGATCCATTCGAAATGCGGGATCCGGTCCGGCTCTTGCCGTTGCAGGACCCGCATCACCCGTTCCGCACACGTCAATTCACTCATGCGAAGGCACCTCTGAGGATTTCGGCATTGTCGGCAATCTTGCACAAGCGGTGGGAGAGTGTCAAGGTCCACGCCACCCCTTGGAATCGGGTCCGGCTTCCTCGTTCCCACGCTCTGCGTGGGAACGCACGGCCCGGCCGCTCTGCGGCCCGGGCGAGAAAGGACGCAGAGCGTCCCCAAGCGGACGTTCCCACGCAGAGCGTGGGAACGAGAATAGCCTGCCAGGAAATCTTGCCACACACCCACCCCTTGGAATCGGGTCCGACTTCGAGTATACCAATGGGCTGCCCAACTCGCTTGAGGCGGCAACTCGTTATGGATTTGAATCTGCGGAACAAAGTGGCGTTGGTCACCGGCGGATCGCGGGGGCTGGGTCGGGCGATCGTGCTCGGCTTGGCCGCCGAGGGGGCCAAGGTCGCCATCAACTACTACCGGGATGCCGACAAGGGCATCGATTTCGGGCCCGAGGCCTCCGAGCTCGGCAAGGTCGTCGGCGCGGCCTTTGGGGTCAACGTGCTGGCCGTGCCGGGCGACGTGTCGAAGTCGGCCGACGTGGCCGAGATGTTCCGGCTCACCGAAACCTCCTTGGGCCCGATCGACGTGCTGGTCAATAACGCCGGCATCTGGCCGACGGCGTACGTCAAGGACATGGATGAGGCCGAGTGGAATGCCACGCTGGCCGTGAATCTCACCGGAACGTTTCTCACCTGCCGCGGGGCGGGGCGACGTTGGTGGGCCTCCGCGCATCCGGGGCGGATCGTCAACGTGGTTTCCCAGGCGGCGTTCCACGGCTCGACCACGGGACACGCCCACTACGCCGCGTCGAAGGCGGGAGTGGTCGCGCTGACCGTTTCGCTCGCCCGGGAAGTGGCACGCAACGGAATCTGCGTGAATGCCGTCGCTCCGGGGATGATGTCAACCGAAATGGCCCGCGAGGCCCTCCACCAGTCCGAGGCAGAGTACCTCAAGCGGATCCCGCTGGGCCGGATCGCCGACCCGGCCGAGGTGGCCAACGTGGTGACGTTTCTCTGCTCGGCTCGGGCCAGTTACATGACCGGAGCCACCGTCGATGTGACCGGCGGCATGCTGATGCGATGAAAGAGGGTTCAGGGGCTGAGACTTGGAAGGGATTGCAAATTGCAAATATCAAATTGACAAGCACCAGTGGAGGGCTTGTTTGTACCAATGGGAATCGACGTCTCAGTTCCGCAATTTGATATTTGATATTTGATATTTGCAATTTTCAATTTGATATTGCCTGAACCCCGAACCCTGAACCCTCCCTTATGCTGGTAACCGCCAAAGAAGTTCTCGCCGACGCCCGAGCCGGACAATATGCCGTCCCGGCGTTTGACTGTGTGGAAGACGTTTTTGTCCGCGCGATCCTGGAGACCGTCGAAGCGTGTCGCGCCCCGGTGTTTTTGATGTGTCTGGAGCCCGACGTCCGCGGCAACGGGTGGGTTTACTTTTCCGGCCTCGTGAAGGCCGTGGCTGGGCATCACAAAATCCCGATCGTGCTCCATCTCGACCACACCACGGAACTGGAGAGCGTGTGCAAGGCGGTCGAGTTGGGTTTCACCTCGGTAATGATCGACGGATCGAGCCTGCCGTTCGACGAGAACGTCCGGCTCACCAAAGCGGCCGTTGGGATTGCCCATCCGCGTGGGGTGAGCGTCGAGGCGGAACTGGGGCACGTGGGCGGGTCCGACCTGGAGGCGTCCACGCACGCCGAGAACGTGCTGACCGAGGCCGACGAGGTGTCCCGGTTCGTGGAGCAGACCGCCTGCGACTCGCTGGCCGTTTCCATCGGCACGTCGCACGGCGTGTACCGCTCGCTGCCGACGCTGAACATCGAGCGGCTCAAGGAGTTGAACCAGGCGAGCCGTGTTCCGCTGGTCATGCACGGCGGGTCGGGCACGCCGCCCGACCAGGTGCAAAGCGCCGTGCGCAACGGGATCTGCAAGATGAACATCTACGCCGATTGCCGCATCGCGATGCGCCGGGGACTGGATAAGGCTGTCCAGTCGCAACGCCGCCAGGACCCGCTCCCTTACGAAGTGTTCGGACCAATCCATGCCGAGGTGGCCGCAGTGGCCAAGGAGAAAATCGAATTGCTGTTCGCCGCCGGCCGGGCGTCATAAACCTTTGGAGTGCGGCGACTTGTCGCCGCTTTTCCTTGGCGGAAAGAGCGGCCGCCGCCCAAAGAAAAAGAAAGCGGCGACGAGTCGCCGCACTCCAAAAAGCGCGACCAGCGGTCGCGGCTTTATGAAGGATCTCGCATGAAGTTGTTGGCCATCAGTGATACGTACATCCCGGCGGCGTTCATGGCCCAAGGGTTTGCCGGATTGGCGGCGCTGAGGGTCGAGGTCGAAGTCCGCCGCGGGGAGCATCCCAAGCTGGTCGCGCTTCCGGAGGCCAACCTGGCCATTGAGAAAAGCGGCCCGGACGCGGTTGCCTTGCCGCC
>CAYTJV010000571.1:0-935 GCA_964438165.1 uncultured Planctomycetaceae bacterium
GATCGGCTTGGCCTGGCCGCCGCCGAGCGACTGGCGGTAGATCCGCCCGCTCTTGTGGACGACGAGATACGCGTAGCCCGCGTGTACGGTAAAATCGCCGCCGCCGTAGCCAACCTCGGCCCGCACGTCCAATTCCGGAGTCAGCTCGCGCGGCGCTTCGTTCGGCGATGCCTGGCCCATGAGCACGCCGCGGCCGGAGCGCCCTTCCAGCCAAACCAGGGTCGTGCCGTCGGAGTCCCAACAGGCGGCGTCAAGCCGCCGGTCTTCGACAAGACTCCGCGGCGTAATCGGACTCGACCACCACCCGTAAGGACGCTGTGTTTTCTCGCCCATCGATACCCTCGCCTCGCGCCTTGGGCCATTCGACAATCACGCCAGAGAACAGAAGCATATCGACGAGCCAGCGAGAAATCAAACGCCTCGCGGCCCTCTTCAGCCCCAAAGGGGCGAAATACGATAGCCCAGGGCAACGCCCTGGGGAGGAGTTGAGCACGAAATGGGAAGCCCTGAAAGGGCGGCATAGGAGCCACGTAGACGCAGATTCCGCCCCTTCAGGGCTTCGACGTTCATTGTGGCCCACTTCCCCAGGGCGTTGCCCTGGGCTATCGTATTTCGCCCCTTCGGGGCTCAAGCCGCCCGAGGCCAACGGCTCCACTACGCGGGACGTGCATTTCGATCCTTCTTCTCCTCGGAACAGAGCCAACATCTATCAGACTCTCGGCCTTTCATTCGCCCAGCCCGAGCCGTTGACCCCTGTTTGCTTGGTATGCTATTCTCGAAAGCTAGGATTTTCGTGTGGCACGTTAGGAACTGGCACCATGTCGCCCCGACGCTCCTTGAGCTTGCCGATCACGCTGGCGGTCGTGATGATCGTGCTCTTGGTCCTGCGGACCATCGGCTGGGTGCTGCCGCTGGTTCTGTGGGCCCTGGCCGAC
>CAYTJV010000571.1:945-5113 GCA_964438165.1 uncultured Planctomycetaceae bacterium
TCGCGGTTCGCCGGGCTGTACTGGGCCATGCTCTCCGTGGGGTCGACGTTCTACCTGGTCTTGGTGGCCGGCGTGGTGATGTACCTGGCTCTGTCGGTCAAGGCGATCAATCTCAACCGCCGGCAGTCGAACTTCGTTGACAGCGTCACCCACGAGCTGAAAACGCCGATCGCCTCGCTGAAGCTCTACCTCCAAACGCTCCATCGCCGGGCCCTCACGCCCCAACAACAAGACGACTTCCACCTCGCCATGCTGGAGGACGTGGAGCGGCTCGACCGGCTGATCAACCAGGTGCTCGACGCGGGGCGCCTCGATGCAGGCCTGGTCGACGGCGAGTTGGCCGAGGTGCCGCTGGCGCCGTTGGTGCGCGGATGCGCGGAGATGATCTGCCTTCGGTACCGCGTGAAACCGGAGACGGTCGTGGTCGACGTGGCGCCCTGCTCGATCCGCGCCCGGCGCGCCGACCTCGACATGATCTTCCGCAACCTGATCGACAACGCGGTCAAGTACGCGGCGGCGGAGCCCCAGGTCCGGGTGACTGCCCGGCTCGAGCCCAGCGGCATGATTGTCGTCCAAGTGAGCGACAATGGCGCCGGCATCCCGGCGAAGCTGCGGCGCAAGATCTTCGGACGCTTCGTGCGTTTGGGGTCGGAGTTGGAGCGGAGCCGGCCGGGGACGGGCCTCGGGCTGTACATCGTCCGCACCTTGGTGCGCGGGCTGCGGGGCTCGATCGGCGTGGTCGATCGGCCGGATGGTCCCGGCACCGTCTTTGAGATCCGACTGCCCGGTGGACCATGAAGCACATCCTGGTCGTCGAGGATGAAGCCCACCTGGCCAACGGGATCCGGTACAATCTGGAGGCCGAAGGGTACCGCGTCACCACCGTCGGCGACGGGCCCAGCGCGATCCGCTTTATCGAGCAGAACCGCGGCAGCGTGGATCTCGTAGTTCTGGACATCATGCTGCCGGGCATGAGCGGCTACGCGGTCTGCGAGGCCCTCCGGGCGGCCGACCAGATCATGCCCGTCCTGATCCTCAGTGCCCGCACCCTCGCCGAAGACCGTACCCGCGGCTTCGACGTCGGCGCCGATCAGTATCTCATGAAGCCCTTCGACCTCGATGAATTCCTCAGCCGCGTGAAAGGGCTCTTGGCGCTTTACGATCGGCGGGTACACCGGGTGCCGCTGGCCGCGCCGGCGATGACCTCCTATGCCTTCGGCAACGTGACGATCGATTTCGAGAAACACGAAGTGGCGGTGGCCGGCCAGCCCGTGCGCATGACCCAGTTGGAACTGAAGCTGCTCCGCTATTTTGTGGAGAACGAGGGGCGAATTATTCCCCGGCGCGAGCTGCTGGAGAACGTGTGGGACTTGCCCGGCAACCTCAACACGCGGGCCCCCGACCAGTTCATTCGCCGCCTGCGCAAGGTGCTGGAGCCGGACCCGGCACGGCCGCGGTACTTCCTGACGCTCCGCGACGCCGGCCATCGCTTCGTGGCTGAGCCGCAATAAAGAGCCATGGTTCTGGGGTCCACGTGGTTCTCCAGATCGCCCAGCACCGCGGCTGCGAGGTCATCATTGTAGCAGGCGCGCTCCGCGTGCCGTCTGCTCACTTACGGCACACGGAGTGTGCCTACTACTTTCGAACTGAGCGCGCCCATAGCCGCAATCGGAGGCGTCCGAGGCGCGGACGAGGCCGAACGATCCGCCGGGCGCCGGGCGATTGCCAGCACCACGTCGGCCATTCGCTCAATCGCGTCATCCGGGATTTCCGGGTAGACGGGGACATAGACGGTCTTGGCCAAAATCTCGCCCGCAACATTCGCGGCGCGCTGGGGCCGGTCGCCCGGCGGGCCCACGACACACATGCTGTGTCCCTGGGTGGCGTCGAAGCCGGCCTGGCGGAGCGCGGCGATGACCTCGGCCGGGTTCTCCACGAGGATCGGAAACACCCAGGAGTTGTGCGGCGTTGCGGCCCGGCCGGCGCACGCGAGCCTCGGCTCCAGGAGCCGGCTGAGAAACTCGCCCTTGGCCGCGCGGCATTCCAGGCGGCTCCGGTCGTAAGTGCGCAAGCGCCGATCGAGCACAGCCAGCAACGGGACGGAAGGCTGCTGGCGGATGCGATCGAAGAAATCGTTCCCCGGGAATCCTCGCACCGAGCCGTTGACCAGCCGATCGTAATCGCGCCCCGTCGCTTGCCAAACGCGCAGCAGCATTCCGTAGATCCCAGGGCGAGAGAGGGTTTTGAGCGCCGCGTATTTCAGCAGGCGACAGACGTATGCCCGCCGCTTTTGAACCGGGTACTCGGCCTGCCGTGCCCGCATCCGATCCAAGAGTTCGCGGTCACGCACGCGGAGCATCGCGCCGCCCAGCGCGGTGGCCGTCTTGATCGGACCGAAGCTGAACATGCTCACGTCGGCCTCGGGGTCGCCGGCATAGCCGCGACCGTCGAACGCCTGGGCGCAGTCCTCGATGACCATCAGCCCGTGCTGCCGGGCTTCGGCCAGAATCGGCTCCATGGGGACGCGGCCCCCGCAGAGATGCGCAACCACGATCGCACGGCTGGCGGGCGAGATGGCCCGCCGCAGGGAATCCACGTTGGGCCCAAGCGTGGCCACGTCGAGGTCCACCGGCACCGGCACGAGCCTGTGGTGCTCGACGACCAGGGCCATGTCGGGGATGGTCATGGCCGACATCAAGATTTCACATTTCGGGGGAAACTGGAGCGTCCCCAGGAGAAGGTCAAGACCGGTGCGCACGGAGAAACAGGCCAAGGCGTCGGCCGAACGGGAAAAGGCCGCTTCCAGCCGCTCTTGAACCGAAGCCCGCGCTGATGGCGCCACGGATCGCACCAGACCGATGGCCACGTCGCTCCAACCGAAGTCGAGCCGTTTCCTCACCCACATGGACATTCTCCGCGAAGCCCCTCAAGCGATGAGCCCCAGACTGGTATTCTAAAGGCAGCCCCCCCACCTGTAAACTAATCCGTCGCTCCTCCCCAACCGATTTTTTGGTAGCAAGCACACTCCGTGTGCCGTCCGCCGCCCTCTTGACTCGCTCCGCGGACGGCACACGGAGTGTGCCTGCTACTTTCCAGGCCGTGAACGGTTCCGCCGGGTCGCCACCCCCTTGCAAACCGTCGCCACAGCTTGACAATGGTAAGGCTGCGATCTTCGCGGCGCGAACAAGCGTAGGGCAAGCTGCTAGCTTGCCGCGGCAGTATCCACGGGCAAGCTGGCAGCTTGCCCTACGACCGTCGGCACGCCGGAAGCGCAGGTGTGACGCGACCACCCCATTCGGAGCCTAGGTATGTCCGTGACTCAGCACCGTGACCTTCATGAGTGGGTCGAAGAGATGGCCCGCATGTGCCAGCCCGACAAGATCGTCTGGATCGACGGCTCCGAGGAGGAGAAAGAACGCCTCACGCGGGAAGCCGTGGCCGCCGGCGAGGTCATCCAGCTTAACCAGCGAAAACTGCCCGGGTGCCTCTACCACCGCACGGCCCCCAACGACGTGGCCCGGACCGAGGAACTCACCTTCATCTGCACCAAACTCCAAGAAGACGCCGGCCCGACCAACAACTGGATGTCGCCGGAAGAAGGCTATCGTCGGGCGGGCGAGATTTTCAAAGGCTCGATGCGCGAGCGGACGATGTACGCCATCCCCTTCTCGATGCGGCCCGTCGGATCCCCGTTCAGTAAGATCGGCGTTGAGTTGACTGACAGCATCTACGTCGTGTTGAACATGCGGATCATGACCCATATCGGGGCGCCAGTTCTGAAGCAGCTCGGCGCCGGGGGCGAGTTCACCAAGTGCCTGCACAGCAAGGCCGACCTGAACGTCAAGCGACGGCTGATCCTCCATTTTCCGGAAGACAACGCGATATGGAGCGTTGGCTCCGGCTACGGCGGGAACGTGCTCTTGGGCAAGAAGTGTCTCGCGCTGCGGATCGCCAGCCACCTCGGCAAGCGAGAGGGCTGGCTGGCAGAGCACATGCTGATCATGGGGGTGCAAAATCCCGAGGGTCGGGTGGAATACGTTGGCGCCGCCTTCCCCAGTGCGTGCGGCAAGACCAACTTGGCCATGCTGTTGCCCCCGGAAGGCCTGAAAATCAAGGGCTACCGCATCTGGACCGTGGGCGACGACATCGCCTGGATGCGGATCGATAC
>CAYTJV010000572.1:0-5109 GCA_964438165.1 uncultured Planctomycetaceae bacterium
GTTCGAGGATCACCATCGCCGCGCCTTCGCCGAGCACGAAGCCGTCGCGCTGGCGATCGAAGGGCCGGGAGGCCTTCTGCGGCTCGTCGTTTCGCCTGCTCAGGGCGGTCAGGAGGTTGAAGCCGGTAACACCGAACGGATGGATCATCGAGTGGGCGCCGCCGGAGAGCATCACGTCGGCCTCGTCGCGGCGGATGATCTCGGTGGCTTCGCCAATCGCCTGGCTGCTGGCGGCGCAGGCGGTCAGGCAGTTGACGTTCGGACCCTGGGCATTGAAAAGGCTGGCCAGATGCCCGGCCGGCATGTTCGGCTCCTGCTCCATCTCGGCAACGGGATTGAGGATCTCCAGTCCCTTCTGAGTGAACTTGGCGAGATCGACGCGCGGGCCGTCGAGTGATGCGACCATCATCTGGGTGAAGCGGTCGAAGTCCTGGCCGCCCTCGCCGCTGCCGAGGTAGACGCCGAAGCGGGTCGGATCGAGCCGGTCCAAGTCGAGGCCCGAGTCGGCCGCCGCTTTCTTGGCAGCCCCCACCGCGAAGAGCGTGTGCCGGCTCTGATGCTTCCAGCGATTGGGATCCTCTCCCACTTGGGAAACGTCCCAGTTGCGTACTTCCGCGGAGATCCTGGTGGGGAACCGGCTGGCATCGAAGAGCGTGGTGTAGCCCACCCCCGATTCGCCGTTCAAGATCCGCTTCCAGACGGTCTCGACGTCCGCCCCCATGGGCGTGACCCAACCGACTCCCGTGACCACAACGCGTCGTCGCATCCGGACAGCCTCTCAGAAGTCTTGCAGGCCGGGCGGTTCCACCAGGCGCGACCCGTCGGCGGCGCGGCCGATCTCGTAGACCTTCAAGAGTCGCATCATGCGCAAGAAATCGCGCGGCTCGATGAGCGTCTTGTCCTGGTGTTCGCCGTTGAGGTGGGCGAAGACGATCTCGGCTTCCGCCTGGAGCGTCTCGCCCTTGTGACTGGTCGTGGTGACCATGGCGCCGTCGTCGCGAATCAACTCGGCCTTGGCGGTGTAGGTCAAGGTATCCCCCGCCAGGGCATCGCAGTGGAACGTCACGCGGGTGATCTTGGCCAGCACGACCTTGAGGCGGAACTGACCGTGCTCGCACACCAGCAGTCCGCCGGTCTGGGCCATGCCCTCGACAATCAGGCTCGCGGGCATCACCGGGTAGCCGGGGAAATGATCGTGCAGGTGCTCCTCAGCCAAGGAGATGTTCTTGATCGCCTTGGCGTACCGCCCGCTCTCGAACTCAATGAATCGATCAATCCAGTACCAGCGCATCGTTCATCACGCCGTCACGGTCACCTTGCTCTCGACGAAGCGACACATATCGGCCACGGTGAGCAGATTGGCGAAATCCTGCACATTGGGGTTCTTGGCGAACTCATCGAGGTTGGCGAACGGCATTCGTTTCTTGAGTTCCGTCACGCCCGCCTCGGTCACGCGGCCGTCCTCGACATACATCGAGTTGGTCAAGACATCCTCCGGGAACAGCTCTCCCCGCGGGATCTTGATCTCGAAGGCCTTCTCCAAGCGGAAGACGATGTCGAGGAAATCGATCGACTCGGCGCCGAGGTCTCCCACCAAGGTTGCCTCCGGCGTGACCTCTTCTTCGTCGACCCCCAGGGCCTCGACCAGGGCGTTCTGGACCTTCTGGAAAACTTCCTCCTTTGTGGGCATTGCGCTTAACCTCCAAAACTCGGTTTCAATCACGGATGTTAGTAACCGCCCAGGCCGCGGTGGACTTCCGAAGTCTTCGAGACTTCGGAAGTCTTGGGATTGGCTCCTAGTAGCCGCCGAGGCCGAATCCCCCGTCGACGCGGAGCACCTGCCCGGTCACGTACGAGGCCTCGTCGCTGGCAAAAAACGCCACCACGCCGGCTACCTCGTCCGGGGTCCCGACACGTTTCATAGGGATGATGTCCTTGACGCGATCTCCGATCAGGCCGCGAACCGCCTTGCTCAGGTCGGTATCGATCAGCCCCGGAGCCAAGGCATTGACTCGCACGCCGCGGGGGGCGAACTCCTTGGCCATGGCCCGCGTCAATCCCTCCACGCCACCTTTGCTGGCCGCGTAGTTCACCTGCCCTCGCGAGGGAAACTCCGCCGCCGTGCTCGACAAGTTGACAATGCTCCCCTTGCGCCGGTAGCTCATGTGCTGGGCCACCGCGCGGCAATAATTGTAAGTTCCAAACAGGTTGATCTCCAGCACGTCGCGCCACTGGTCGGGGGTCATGGCGCCCAGCAAGCCGTCGCGGACGATTCCCGCCGAATTGACCAGCACGTCGATCTTGCCGCGCTGGTCGACCAGTTCGTCGACGATTTGCCGGGCGCGGTCGCCGTCGCGAACGTCGGCCTGCACGGCCCGGATCGTGCGTCCCTGCCCGGCCAACTCCGCCACCAAGGCCTCGGTCGCCTCCTGGATCACCAGGTCCACCAAGACTACTTCCGCCCCTTCCGAGGCCAGCCGCGCGACCACGGCGCGGCCAATGCCGCGGCTCCCCCCGGTGACCAGGGCGATTTTCTCCTTAAACCGCATCCGTTTCCATCTCCCACTGCATGAAAAGAGTCGCCGAGGTCGCCCCACGCTTCGGAATTAGACGATTACCCGTCGGAATGTTGGGGCTGGGCTGTCGGCTCCGGGCACTGGTTCAGCAGGGCGAACATGGCCCGCAAGTGCCGCTTTAGCAGGGCGTCGGTCATAGCATGCTCGGGCTGCTTTTCCGCCAAGTTGTGTCGCTCCAAGACAAGCCGGCCTTGGACCGTCACCCGCTCGCCGACCATCCCTTTCGCCTTGACGACCGTCTCCCGCTCCGTTTGACTGACGATTTCCGCGGTCACCCGCAACGTCTGGCCAGGCTCGACGAACTGGCCGTATTTTACGCCCCGGGCCTCCTTGAGCAGCACCATACTGTGGGCGAAGTCCTCGCTGGCGCGGATCAACCAAGCCGCAGCCTGGGTCATCGCCTCCAACATGAGCACACCGGGCATCACCGGGAAGCCGGGGAAGTGGTCGCCCAGGTACTCCTCCGCCATGGTCAGGCACTTGACGGTCCCAATGCTAGCACCAGGTTCCAAGCGCTCAATTCGATCGACTAGGGAAAATCGCATGGCTGGGAGGAAGGAGTCGGCTGGTACAAACTAGGCTTGGCCCGAGGATCTAAACCGCCCAGTATAACCGACCGACTAGTGCTTCACAATCGTGAAACGGGTCCACCGCGCTAACCTGGATTATTCATGGGGCCGTAGCCGAATTCGCCAGAATTCGGGAGGCGGCAAGCACTTACCCCGAATTCTGGCGAATTCGGCTACACGCACACTGCGCCACATTACACTCGTCCCCGAATAATCCGCGCTAAAACGCAACGGCTTGCTGGGCCGAATGTTACGGAAGTGGGTGGGAATTCGGATAGGCTGAGCCGGTCGATTCTACCCAAAGGCGGGGTTGGCTACTGCCAATCTGGCAGCGCGCTCAGCGGCAGGAAAAGCTGTACTTGAGCTAAGTCCTTTTGCCAAACACGTTAAGATCGCTTGCCCAGCATTTGGCATGGCCTTTGCAATCCATACCAATTGAGTCGGGTTGGTTGTCAGGGAGTTCGGCAGAGGGCCCGATCGGTTTTTGGTTGAATGCGTCAAGCGTCACCATCCACAAGAGGAGGGTCATGCGATGGTTTTCCGGTACATGAATCCGTTGCACCCCGTGCATCAGCTTCGGCGGGAAATGGATCGGCTTTGGTCCCGCGTCGTGGGCGACAATCTCGAGCCGCCCTGGACCGGAATCGTTCGCGGTCAGCCGGCCGTCAACGTCTGGGAGACCGGGGAAGCGATCTACGCCGAGCTCGAAACCCCCGGGCTGAAGAGCGATCAGTTGGACATCTCCGTTGTCGGCGATCAGTTGTCGATTCGGGTCCAGCGGCCGGAGGTGGAAGAAGGGGCGACGTACCATCGCCGGGAGCGGCCCGTCGGGTCGTTCACGCGGCTGCTGCGTTTGCCCGCCCCGGTGGAAACCGACGCCGTGGAGGCGGAACTCCAAAATGGGGTGCTCTGCATCAAGCTCCCCAAGGCCAAGGAGTCCCGATCGCGCAAGATCCAGGTGGTAGGCAAGTGAACGTTCAAGGAGCAGGACCATGGCAGACGACATCCAAGTTACGAAGACCCCGGCCAGCGAGATTACCCCCGCCGAGCACACGCGATCCGGCCACTACTATCGGCCCAACGTCGATATCGTCGAGCAAGCCGACGAATTGACCGTTCGGGCCGACGTGCCCGGGGCCGCGCCCGACGGGATCGACGTGAATTTCGAAGACGGCACCCTTGCGATCCACGCCAAGGTGCCGCCGCGGAATCAGGACGTTGATTTCCTTGTGCGGGAATACGGCGTGGGCGACTTCTATCGCGAGTTCCGCGTCAACGAGACCATCGACGTCGGCAAGATCTCCGCCGAGCTCGCCGACGGCGTGCTCACCCTCCACCTGCCGAAGGTCGAGGCCGTCAAGCCGCGGAAGATCGCGGTTAAGACGTGAATAACAGGCATTTAGCAGGGAAATCGGACAATCACGAGGACGAAAGCTCGAAAAGGGGCATTTGGAGTGCGATGACTTGGCATCGCTTTCTTTCTCAGAACACGGAGCAAACACCCGAAAAAGAAAGCGGTAACAAGTGCCCGCACTCCAAAACAACAGAAAATGGAGGTGTTTCGCATGAGCTTGATCCCTTGGAAAAACAAATCGAAAGAACCGGTCCGCAGCGAGGCATCGCCGTTGGCCACGCTTCGTGACGAGATCGACCGGCTGTTCGACACGGTCACGCACGACCCCTTTGGGGCGCTGGATCGGGCAATTACGGGCGGTCGCGGGTGGACGCCGGCCGTCGATGTCGCCGAAAGCGAGGACGAGCTCACGGTCCGCGCCGAGATCCCGGGGATCGACCCCAAAGAGTTGGAGGTGAACATCACCGGCAACCAACTCGTCCTGGCAGGGGAGAAGAAGGAGTCGAGCGAGAAGAAGGGCAAAGACTTCTACCCGACCGAATCGCGCTACGGGGCGTTTCCCCGCTCGATTCCCTTGCCCGAATCAGTCGACTCGGAGAAGGTCGAAGCC
>CAYTJV010000573.1:0-5108 GCA_964438165.1 uncultured Planctomycetaceae bacterium
GGGGCGGCGTCCGGTGCGGACGCGGCCCAGGCCCAGGATGCGAAGGTCCTGGGGGCGTCGGGGGTGAAGACGGCCGAGCGGCCCAAGAAAGTGTGGCGGTCCGTGTCGGATCGGAAGATCCGCGTCGGGATCGTCGGCTTCGGCGTCTGCCAGTTCGGCGCGGCGTTCGGCTTCCAGGACCATCCCAACGTGACGGTGGCGGCGGTCAGCGACCTGATTCCCGAGCGGTGTGCCGGGCTGGCCCAAGCCTGCCGCTGTGAGAAAACCTACCCATCGCTGGAAGCGATGGTCAAAGACGACAGCCTGGAGGCCATTTTCGTGGCCACCGACGCGCCGAGCCACGCGCGGCACTGCATCGAGGTCCTCAAGCACGGCAAGCACGCGGCCTCCGCCGTGCCGGCTTCGTTCGGATCGCTCGAAGACGCTCATCGGCTCTACGAAACGGTCAAGGCGAGCGGGCGCAAGTACATGATGTTCGAGACGTCGGCCTTCCACGGGGAATGCCACGCGATGCGGCAGATTTTCCGGGCCGGCGGGTTCGGCAAGCTCGTTTACTCCGAGGGGGAATACTACCACTATGCTTCCACGCCGATCCCCTCGTTCCGCGATTGGCGCGTGGGCGCGCCGCCGCAATGGTACCCTACGCACTCCAATGCCTACTACGTGTGCGTGACCGGCGGCAGTTTCACGGAAGTCTCCTGCATGGGCATCCCCAGTCTCGTCAAGCAGTTGCAGCCGCAAAACAATCGCTATAAGAATCCCTTCGGAACGGAAATCGCGCTGATGCGGACCGGCGAAGGCGGGATGGCGCGGATGGCCGTCAGTTGGGACACGCCCGGCTACGAGGGCGAAATGGGCCGCGTGCGCGGGCAGCGGGGCTCGATGACCGGCATGAAGTACGTCGGCCAGGAAAAAAACCTGCCCGATCTGGAGTGCCCCCCTCTGCCGCCGAGCGTCGCGCCGGGCGGACACGGCGGCTCGCACGGCCACCTGATGAACGAGTTCGTCACGGCGATCCTCCAAGACCGCACGCCGCTGGTGAACATCGCCTGGGCGCTCAACATGACGGTGGCCGGCATCGTGTCGCACCAGTCAGCGCTGAAAGACGGGATGCTGATGAAGATCCCGCAGTTTTCCCTGGAATCGTAGGGCAAGCAGCTTGCTTGCCCGACCCCTTCACCCCACTGAGAATGAATACGGAATACTGAATACGGAATACGGAAGTCAGAATGAACACGCATCGAAGCTTTTGGGTGTCACTTGCCGTGCTGGCCGTCAGTGCCATGAGCGTTACGGATCTGAATACTCTTGGAGGCGAGCCTACCGACTCGGCAGGCAAGAAGGCCGCCATCCCGGATGCCCAGGCTGGCAGCCTCTATCCATTTCTGAAGGCCACGGCCGGCCGCTCGACGTTGGAGCTTTCGTTCCTGCACGAACGGTTCAAGGACGTCGAGGCATGGAAACGCGAGGCCCGGCCCAAGGTCCTGAGCTTGCTGGAGTACGCCCCGCCGAAGTGCGATCCGCGGGCCGAGGTGGTCGAGCGCGTCGACTGCGGCGAGTACATCCGCGAGAAACTCTACTTCAACACCACCCCGGACATCCGGGTGCCGGCGTATCTCCTCTTGCCCAAGGGCGAGCCGAAGCGGCGGCCGGCGATCGTGGCCCTGCACGATCACGGGGCGTTCTTCGTCTGGGGCAAAGAGAAGGTGATTGCCACCGAGCACGAGCATCCCGCACTGACCGAGTTCAAGCGGACGGCCTACTCGGGACGGAGTTACGGAAGCGAGCTGGCCAAACGCGGGTACGTGGTCATCGCCATCGACATGTTCTACTGGGGCGAGCGGCGGATGCTCTTTGCCAGCGATCCCCCGGCATGGCGGGACCGCGACAAGATGAGCCTGGAGGACGTTGCTGCATTGAACCGGCGCTCTTCAGCGAATACGTCGCTGATTGCCACCGGTTTGTTTGAAGCGGGCATTACCTGGTCGGGCGTGATGTTCCTGGACGACATCCGCACGGTGGATTACCTGGCGACCCGGCCCGAGGTCGACCCCGAGCGCATCGGCTGCTGCGGCCTGTCGGTGGGCGGGTTCCGCTCGGCGCATCTTGCCGGATTGGACCCGCGGATCAAGGCGGCCGTGGTCGTGGGCTGGATGTCGACCTATGGATCGATGCTCCAGAACAAACTGACCAGCATCGGCTTCATGAAAGTGGTCCCCGGACTGTACAAGGTCATGGACTTGCCGGACGTCGTCTCGATGACTGTGCCCGGCGGGCTGATGGTCATCCACGGGACCAAGGACGGGCTCTTCCCGCTCGACGGCGTACACTCTGCCTTCGACAAGATCGCGGCGGTCTACAAGAAGGCGGGCGTGCCCGAACGGTTCCAAGGCGCCACCTACGACGGCCCGCACGAGTTCAACGCCCAGATGCAGGAGAATGCCTTCGCGTGGCTGGATCGGTGGCTGAAGCCGTGAAAACCTCGGACGCTTTCATTCGCCGGATGTCTCCGTCCTCCGGCAACGTCGGCAAGTGGTGGGTCTGCGGCCTCTTGCTGTTGGCGTTGATGCTCAACTACATGGATCGCCAGACCCTTTCGCTGACAATCGTCCCGATCAGCGCCGAACTGGGGCTTTCCAATACGCAGTACGGTCAGTTGGAAAAGGGTTTCGGTTACGCCTTCGCTTTCGGCGGCCTGGTGGCCGGCTGGCTGGCAGACAAGTTCGGCGTTCGCTGGATGTATCCCCTCGTCTTGTTGGGCTGGTCGGCCGCGGGAGTGGCCAGCGGGTACGCCGACCGCATCGGCCAGGCGCTAGCGCCGCTGGCGGCCTCGTGGTGGCCGGGCTTTGTCGATCCGGACGCGCCGACCGACTGCGCCTTCTTGGGCTTCCTCGTCCTGCGCACGGCGTTGGGCTTCTTCGAATCCGGTCAATGGCCTTGCGCCTTGATCACGACGCAACGGCTGCTCGAGCCGGCCGACCGCCCCTTCGGCAACGGCGTGCTGCAAAGCGGCGCGTCGCTCGGCGCGATTCTGACTCCGTTAGTGGTTCAGGCGCTGGTTACGGATCAGCCGGGCACTTGGCGCTGGCCGTTTGTCGTGATTGGCGCCGTGGGTCTGCTTTGGATCCTGCCGTGGACCTGGCTCATGGCCGGGATCCGCCTGGAGGCCCCGCCCGGCAGTCCCATTGCCGACGCCGGCCCCTCGCCGACGCCATCGCGGCGCGGGCCGCTGGTGCGCCGCGTCCTGGCGCTCATGGTCGTCGTCGTGGCGATCAACCTGACGTGGCACTTCTTCCGCGTCTGGCTTCCCAAGATGCTCGAAGAGTACCACGGCTACCAGGCCGCCACGGTTCGTTACTTCACCGCGGCGTATTACATCGCGACGGATATCGGCTGCATTACGGTCGGGGTAGCGGTCAAGCTGCTCTCGGCACGCCGCATGAGCGTCCATGCCGCTCGATTGACGACCTTTCTGGCTTGCGCTTTGCTCACGGCCCTGAGCACGGTCGCGTCCGCGCTCGACCGGGGGCCGCTCCTGCTGGTCACGCTGCTTGCGATCGGCTTCGGCTCGCTCGGCCTGTTCCCAAACTATTACTCGCTAACGCAGGAGATCTCCCGCCGGCATCAAGGCAAGGTGACCGGGGCCTTGAGTTGCCTCACCTGGGTTGTCACCGCCGAGATGCAACAACTCGTGGGACAGCACGTGGACCACACGCACTCGTACGCCGGCGGCATTTTCTGGGTGGGACTGGCGCCGGCCGTGGCCTGGTTGGCGTTGTATCTGCTGTGGGACGGCAACGGCTTGCAGAGCGTCCCCCCGTCTGGTAAGATCGGGCTCTGATTTGACTGGACCCATCCAAGGGGGGTGACTCGTGGCTGAAGCATTGGATTCTCCGCACAGCGTGCCGAACGTTTGTCCCTTCTGCGGGGCTCGCTCGGTGGTCGATTTGTCCAAGGCCGAGGAGGATGCGCCGTGCCCGAGCTGCGGACGCCTCCTGTGGTTCGTCCGGAAGCCTCTGGATGAAGTTGCCGTGCTGATCTTCCTGCCGGGTCTGATCTCCGGCTCCGAAAGCCTCTCGCGGGTGGACGAAGTGATCTCGGCCATCGCCAGCGCGTCTCGGGTCGCGGTGGACCTTTCCCGTCTGCGGCTAATTACCAGCACGTTCCTGGGAATGCTGGTGTCGTTGCAGCGGAACGTGGTGTCGGCCCAAGGAACACTGAAACTGTTCGGAATGTCTTCCGGCCAGCGGGAAGTCTTCAGGACCACCAAGCTCGACACGGTATTCGACATCCACGGCGACGAACAGCGCGCCCTGGCGAGTTTCTGAGACTCGAACCTTTGGAGTGCGGCGACTTGTCGCCGCTTTCTTTTTCTTTTTGGAACGGCAGCGTCAACGGCCGCTCGCCGTCCGCATCGTTCAAATCCAAAGCGGCGACGAGTTGCCGCACTCCAAAGTACGCCCCTCGTGCACCAGTCAATCTCGTTTTCTCCCCGCCGACACCAGCTTGCGCGTCGTCCTGTCCCAGACCACGTTCCTGGCCGTGAGCCGATGCTCGTGGTGGCAGTCGGTGCAGACAACCTCCTTGGGATTGGTCTTCTGAGGGCACCGCTGCTGCCAGCGCTTGAGCACTTTGACGGCGGGTACGTCGTGCTCCTCGTGGCACGCATGGCACATCGCGTCGACGCCCTCCCGACCGTACATCTTGTCGGGCGGGGTGCGGTGGTCTTCGTCCCGTTGGTGCGGGAGCGACTGGCCGTGGCACTTGGTGCAGCCGACCTTCTCCTTGGCGTGGCTGTGCACGAGCGGCTCGCTCCGGTAGTTGCCGTGGCAGACGAAGCAGTTCTCGTTGATCCCGTCCGGACCGGCCCAGTCGTGCGGGGCCTCGGGGAGCTTCTCGTCGCGAAAACCGTCCAACGAAAGCGGCGGCGCCGCCAGCGTGCGAACCCCGCCGCCAACCAGGACGATTGCCAGCCCCAAGACGCCGCCCAACACAAGCCACATCACCCAGACAGGATATCTCATGACCATGCTTTCAGAGACTCCAGCCTTTGGAGTTGGGCCACTGGTCGCCCGCTTCGTCCTCTCTGTTTATGGTGTGCGGCAAGG
>CAYTJV010000574.1:0-2125 GCA_964438165.1 uncultured Planctomycetaceae bacterium
ACCCCTCATGGGCAGTCCACGGCCTTCGGGTTGCTCGGGCACGGCGGTTACCTGTCGGTGGTCGGTTACACTCCGGCCAAGGTGGAGCTGCGCCTCTCGAACCTGATGGCCCTGGATGCTACCGCCCAGGGGAATTGGGGGTGCTTGCCTGTGTACTATCCGGCGGTCCTGGACCTGGTATTGTCGGGCAAGGTGGCCCTCGGCCCGTTCGTCGAGCGCCGTGGGTTGGCGTCGATCAACCAAACCTTCGCGGAGGCACATGCCCGGCGGCTGTCGAAGCGCGTCATTCTCATTCCGGAGTCCTGAAGCGATGGAGCTGAAGAACCACGACCTGACCGAAAGCGCACCCCACCCCGGCGTCCTTTATGAAGAGATCGCGTTGAGGGAGCAGGTGGGAAACGCCGTCGAGGGTTTGCACGCGGTGCGGATTGCCCTGGACAACCCCCGCCAGCTCAACTCCTATACGACGGAGATGGTCAAGGGAGTCATCCTCGGCATGGGGCGGGCCTCGAACGACCGGGCCTGTGTGGCCGTGGTCTTCACGGGCACCGGCAACCGCGCCTTTTGCACCGGCGGGAATACGGCCGAATACGCCGAGTATTACGCCGGGCGCCCGGAAGAGTACCGCCAATACATGCGATTGTTCAACGACATGGTGAGCGCCATCCTGCACTGCGACAAGCCGGTGATTTGCCGCGTCAACGGGATGCGGATCGCCGGGGGGCAGGAGATCGGGATGGCCTGCGACTTCTCGATCGCCCAGGATCTGGCCCTCTTCGGGCAGGCCGGACCGCGGCACGGCTCGGCCCCCGACGGCGGCAGCACCGACTTCCTGCCCTTGTTCGTCGGCATCGAGGCGGCCATGGAAAGCTGCACCCTTTGCCCGCACTGGAGCGCCTACAAAGCCCTGCGGCTCGGCCTGCTGACCAAGATCGTGCCTGCTCTGAAGGTCGATGGGAAGTTCACGGCTAACCCATTGGTGATTACCGACCGCTGGATCGACGATCGGGGCCAGATCGTTTACGGGGAGTTCCACGAAGGCCCCCAGCGCGCCGCCGGCAAGGAGCTTCTCGCAAAGGGCGAGGTCGACCTGAGCCTGCTCGATCGGGAGGTCGACGCGATGGTCTTTGCGCTGGCAACGACGATGCCCGGATGTCTCACCAAGACCTTCGAAAGCGTCCGCAAACACAAGCTCGAGCACTGGAACCGCAATAAGGAGACGAACCGGGCCTGGCTCGCCCTGAACATGATGACCGAAGGCCGGACCGGCTTCCGCGCGTTCCACGAGGGAACGAAGGCCTGCCGGGAGGCCGACTTCCTGCTCTTACGGCGGCGGCTGGCCGAAGGGCAGATTTGGGGCGACGAGTTGGTCGAGGAAGCGCTCGCCCGTGCCCACGCGAAGAAGGATGAAGGATGATTGTCCGGCCACGCGCGATTCCATGAAGACCGACAAGCAGCTCTTCAGGATCTTCGAGGCGGTCCCCGACTGGATTTTCCAGCTCGCAGGATTGCCCTCGCCGGGAAAAAGTACGCTCCGCTCCATTACCGTCAAGGCGTTGGAACGCAGCGCGGACGCCGTGGTCATCCCCGACGTGCCCGACCAACCGCTGACGGTCGTCGAGTTCCAATTTCAGAAAGATGAAAGGGTCTATACGCGGACGGTCGTGGAAATGGCCGCCGTCCAGGAATTGCACGGGATGCGGACCGTGCAGGGCTTGATCTTCTTCGGGTATAATAATCTGGATCCCCAGACGGTCCCTTGGAACCGGGTGGTGCGGTCGTTCCTGCTGCCCGAGTTGCTGGCGACCCTGGAACGGGAACGGCCCGGCCACCCCCTGGTAGCGGTGTTCAAGCCGCTCCTGGTTACGAGTGAAGAGGTTGTGGAGCGTGAAGCGCCCGACTATTACCGGGCAATCAAGTACAGCGACTTGCCGGCGGACTGTAAAACCACCTTGTTGGAGGTGCTCGTCAGTTGGCTGGGACATCGCTTGACGCATAAAGGGAAGGAGGAGATCGAGGCCATGTTATTAGGACAATTGCCTCCGTTGGAAGAAACTCAGTTGGGGAAGGACCTGATTAAAATCGGAGGACAACGAGGGAAGGAACAAGGGTAGCGGAAAGGCAG
>CAYTJV010000574.1:2135-5098 GCA_964438165.1 uncultured Planctomycetaceae bacterium
GTTGGAGCAAGGGCTGGAGCGGGCAATCCTGGTCTTCCTGACCGCGCGGCACGGTAATGTCCCTGCTGACCTGGAAGCGAAGATCCACTCACTTTCCATCGACAGGGCGAATCGCTTGGTAGCATACTTGCCCGTGTCGCAGACGCTCGTCGACGTGGCTCAGTGGTTGGCCGAAGGCTGAACGGCGATTGACGCACAAAGGAAAGAAGGAAAGAAGGAGATCGAGGCCATGTTGCTCGGACAGTTGCCGCCGCTGGAAGAAACTCAGTCGGGGAAGGACCTGATTGAAATCGGAAGACAACAAGGGTTGGAACAAGGGTTGAAGCTGGGGTTAAAGTCGGGATTAGAGCAAGGATTGAAGCAAGGGTTGAAGTGGGGGTTGGAACAAGGGTTCGAGGAGGCGATCCTAGTCTTTCTGACCGCGCAGCACGGCACTCTCCCTACTGACCTGGCAGCGAGAATCCGCGCGCTTCCCATCGACGAGGCAAAGCGATTGCTCGCACACTTGCCCGGGTCGCGGACACTCGATGGCGTGGCCCAGTGGTTGGCTGAAGGATGAGAGATGAAAGATGAAAGATGATGGATGAGGCGCCGAGTGTAGCGAGTCCCACCGCCGATCCCCTTTACAATAGACGCGTGGCATGAGTTCGGAATCTCTCCAGGAACTGCTGGGGCGGGCGGAGGTCCTTTACCGGGACTGCCGCCTGCACCGGGTGCGCCAGTGGAAGCAGGAGACCGGCGGGCTGGCCGTCGGCTACCTGCCGATCTACGTCCCGAGGGAAATCCTCCACGCCCAGGGCGTGTTGCCGGTCGGCTTGATGGGCGGGGGCGACGACCTGGAGGTCATCCGCGGGGATGCCTACTACCAGTCCTATATTTGCCGCATCCCGCGGAGCACGATCGAGCTCGGTCTGAACGGGAGCCTGGACTGCCTGGACGGGGTCATCTTCCCGGCGATCTGCGACGTGATCCGGAACCTGTCGGAGATGTGGAAGATCCTCTTTCCGGACAAGCTGGTCCGCTACCTGGACCTGCCGCAGGACTTCGGCCGCGATCTTGGCGGAGAGTTCTTCCGGCGGGAACTCGAAGAGCTTTCCGCCCACCTCGTGGTCCGCGGCGCCAGAGCGCTTCGGGACGAATGGTTGCGCCAGTCGATCGCGGCTTACAACGACAATCGAAGGCTGGTCCGGCAGCTCTGCGAGCTCCGCCACAGCGAGCCATGGAAGGTCCCGGCCTCGGAGTTCTACCTCCTCATGCGCGCCGGCCTGGTTGTTCCGGTCGAGGAGCACACGCGGATGCTCGAAGCCTACCGGGGCCTGGTCGCCGCCAGCGCCGATCGCAAGCCGATGGACCAGGCCCGGGTCGTGATGACCGGCTGCTTCTGCGAGCAGCCGCCGCTAGGGCTCATCAAGACCCTGGAGCGGGCGGGCTGTTACATCGTCGATGACGACCTGGTGCAGATCCACCGCTGGATCCGCGGCGACATCGCGCTGGAGGGCGATCCCCTGGAGAACTGCGTCGTCGCCTTTCTGGAAAACTCCATCGCCAGCCCCACCCGCTATATTGGCCCGGAGGAAAAAGGCAAGGACCTGGTCCAGCGCGTGCGCGACAGCGGCGCCGAAGGAGTGCTCTTTTGCGGGGCCAGTTTCTGCGATCCCGCGCTATTGGACCAGCCCATGGGGGTGGCCGCCGTCGAGGCGGCCGGCATCCCTTGGACCGCTTTCAAGTACGGCGAGAACACCGGCCAGTTCCAGGTCATTCGCGAGCACGCCGGGACCTTTGCCGATTCCATCAGGCTCTGGAGCGCGCCATGAGTGTACCGAGCAAACCGCCACCCAAAGGGTACCCGGCCGCCGCGCCGGTCCAAAAGGACGCGAGCCAGGTGCGTCAAAAGCAGATGCTCGCCGAGTACTTCACTCGCCTGGCGCAGGCCCGGGAGACCGGGACCAAGTGCGTCTACACCTTCGTGCCCGGGAATCTCACCGAGCTGCTGCTCTCGTTCGACGTCCTTCCGGTGCTGCCGGAGATCAACGCTTTGCAGTCGGGCATGCGCGGAAAGTCGGCGGAGTACATTGCCCTGGCCGAGAAGCTCGGCCACTCAGAGGACGTCTGCACCTACGTCAAGTGCGACATCGGCATGATGAAGTCGGGCAACATCGGTCCGACCGGGCAGCCGCTGCCGCCGCCCGACCTGCTCTTGCTCTCCTACACCGGCTGCTTCACCTTCATGAAATGGTTCGAGCTGCTGCGGGAGCTCTACCACGCTCCGGTCGTCATGCTCCATGTTCCCTATCAGGCCGACGGACGCATCACCGATTCGATGCGGCGCTACGTGGTCGATCAGCTCCGCCAGAGGGTGATTCCCGCCCTGGAGCAGATCACGGGCAAGGCCTACGACGAAGAGCGGTTGCGGCACCTGCTGGCCCTGTCAGCCCAAGCCGAAGACGACTTCGTGTGGGTGATCGAGTCGGCCAAGAACATCCCCTCGCCGATCGACGCCTACTTCGGAGGGGTGTACTATTGCGGCCCCATCTTCACCACATTTCGCGGCACTCAGGAGGCGGTGCAGTACTACCGCGAGCTGCGCGGCGAGATCGAAGAGCGAGTCCGCCTCGGCAAGGGCCCGGTAGCGCCTGAGGGGGAGATCGAGGACGAGCGTTTTCGGGTCGTCGTCGAAGGGCCGCCGAACTGGACCAGTTTCCGCGAGTTCTGGAAGATGTTCGCCGACGAGGGGGCCGTCGTGGTCGCGTGCAGCTATACCAAGGTCGGCGGGGTCTACGACAATCGCTTTCGGCACGATCCGGCCCGACCGCTCGAGAGCCTCGCCGAATACTGCCTCGGCTGCTACACCAACCTGAACCTTCCCTCCCGGGTGGAGATGCTCTCCCGCTGCATCGAGGAGTATCGGGCCGATGGCCTGCTCATCAACTCCATCAAGAGCTGCAACAGCTTCTCCGCCGGGC
>CAYTJV010000575.1:0-5097 GCA_964438165.1 uncultured Planctomycetaceae bacterium
GCGCTGTCCATCAGCTCGTCGATGCGATCGTAGGCGGGCGGCCACTGCTCGCCCTCCACGGCGACGGGATGCTCGTCGACGTCCTCGTCGCTGCGGTCGACGATCCGCGTCGCCACTTCCGCCACGGTTATGTTGCAGACCCCCGCCTCCCACAGGGCGGACTCGAAGCCGCCCTGATGGATGATGTCGGTCGGCTCGACGCTCAGCAGCTGAAGGAAGCGAGCGATGTCGTCATCGGCCACGCCGGCATGGAATCGGACCTCGGCGAGGTTGCGGGCGTAGAACTCGCGCGCGAACGCCGTGAACGCCTCGGACGCGGGGAACACCTGTGCCCCCTCGTGGAAGAGCCCTTCCTTCATGACCTGGAGCATCATGACGGGACTCCGCTCGAGGTAGGCCCGAAGCAGCGTCAGCGCCTGGTCGATCACGTGGGCCTTGTAGTCTTCCAAGACGTCGAACTGCCCGCGCTTGATGAGCAGCACCACCCAGCGCGGATCGAGGTCCACGCAGAAGCAGATCCCGCCGCGGACTTGCGCGAGGTGCTCGACCGCCAGACGCAGCCGCCGCGGGCCCGAGGGACCGAGCATCAGCCAATTCGATCCCGGCGGGAAGCCCTCGTCGCTCAGCGTGCGGCTGAAGAGCGAATAGTCGATACGGAAGTCCTCGGCGTTGATCCGGCTCTTCGGAATGCCCGTGCTGCCGCCGGTCTCGAACACGTAGATCGGCCGGTCGCCCAGTCCGCGGGGCACCCAGCGGCGGATCGGTCCGCCCCGCAGCCACTCGTCCTGGAAATTGCCGAATCGATCCAGGTCCGCGAATCCGCGGATCTCGTTGCGCGGATCCCAGTCGAGCCGCTTGGCGAACTCCAGCCAGAACGGGCAGCCGGTTTCCGGGTCGAAATGCCACTGGACCACCTCGCGGGTCCAGGCGTCCAGCTCATCGCGAGCCTGCTCCAGGCGCGACTCCAGATCCGCTTCGCAGGCGGTTTCGCTCGTACGTTCTGCAATGGCCATCACTGCACCTTCTTTGGGTCGGACTGGGCTCCTTGCCGGATCGCGTAGAGCCGCTCGCGGTTGGTCACGTACAATACGCCGTTGGCCGCCACCGGCGTGGTGTAGACGGAACCGCCCATGTCGATCTCGGAAAGGACCTCTTTCTGCCGCCCTGCTTTGAAAACGGTCACCACGCCGTCCTCATTGCCGATCAGCACCTTGCCGTCGACCACGTAGGGCGAGCCCCACACGGCAGCCTTCAAATCGTGCGACCAAAGGGTCTTGCCGGTACCGGCGTCGACGGCCCGAAAAACTCCCGAAAGGTCGCAGTGGTAGAGCGCTCCGTCGTGGATCGCCACGGTGCTCATTGCCCGCTGCACGTCGGTGTTGTGCCACGCCGTGCCGGTGTCGCTGATGTCGCCCTGCTTGGCGCCGTCGACGGCGTACATGTGGCTGGGCCCTTCGCCGTGCTCGGGGTCCTGGCCCAGCGAGATGAAGACCTTGTTGTCGAAGATCACCGGCGTGGCGATGATCTCGTTGCGCGTGCCCAGGCCGCCCAGCTTGTACACCGATCCCTTTGGATTCGCCTGGAACGACCAGATGGGCTCTCCGGTTTCAGGATCGAACGAATACAGACAGCCGTCGCCGCCGGGGAACACGACCTGTTTCCTCCCGCCCATGACCCCGATCGCCGGGCAGGACCATTGGCCGTGGAGAATTTTCTCTCCCGGGTCCTTGCGCTGCCACACCACTTTGCCGGTGTGTTTGTTGACGGCAATGAAGCTGGGCGCATTGGGGGCGGGGATCACTAGGTGGCCTTCGTCGACTCCGTTGCTGGTCACCACGAACACCAACTCGCCATCAATGGCCGGCGAGCTGGACGACATGTTGTGCGGGAAAACGCCCAGCTCCTTAATCATGTCGAGCTTCCAGATGGCGTCGCCGTCGATCTTGTCGGTCAGCGTTTCGGCGGTGAACGGGCCGTCGTTCTTGCCGTCGCGAAAGCCTTCCGTGTCGGCGCAAACCAACTCGCACCGGTTGCTGACGTAATAGACCCGCTTGCCCTCCACGCACGGCGACGAGCAGATACCTTGCTGGGGCCAGTCGTTCACCCGGCCGGCCGCGAGCTTGTCGTGGGTCATTTGCCAGAGGAACGTGCCGTCTTTCTCGGAGAAGCACATCACCACGCCCTTGTCCCCGCGGGCCTTGGGTTGGCGTCCGGCCTGGTTGTTCGTGCCGACGAAGACCTTGCCGCCGGCCACCACGGGGTTGCCGTACGCCTGGGAGCCGAGCTGGGCGATCCATTGGACGTTCTTGCCCGTCTCGATGTCCCACGTGGCAGGGATGTTCTTCTCGACAGTATTGACCATGTTCCTCTGCGGCGTGCCGCCCCACATCGGCCAATCGGCGCCGCGGGCGTGTTGCGTAACGAGCGCCACCGCAGCCATGGCCACCAGACGCGTTGTCGCTTTCATGCTCGTTTACCTTCCGTATTGAGCTACTTCGGCTTCGGTTTTTTGCCGTCGGGTCGCACGTCGGCGGCGCGGATCACCGGCGAATCCGCTTCACGGTACACTCGCACGTTATCGAAATAGACCGGGGCCATCGAGTTGGCGTAGAGCCCCGCGGAGCCTTCCAGATTCGGCTGGGGATCGACCGCTTCGAGCGTCCACGGCACCGGCTCGGCCTGGTCGCGCGGCCAGGCTTTGGCCCGCAGATGGGCCTCGCCGCCCTCCAAATCGACGCGGAGCTTCATCGTGTACCAGCGGCCGGGCTGCCAGGGGAAATCGACCCGCTTTTCAAACCGCGGCCCGGGAACCCACGAAACGACCCGCAGCCGCTGCAGATTGCCAAACAGCTCGAGCGTGTACCGATCGTTGATCACGCCCACGTCGCCGCGGCGCTGCCGCTCTTGTGTTCCCATCACGTCGGCCTGCACGGTGTAGCCGGGCTTCAAGGGGGGTGTGATGAAGACGTGGGAGCGATTGAAGATCGGCCCGCGCTCGTCGGCGATTTTTTTGAGCGCCATTGAGCCGCCGACGTTCTCGATCGCGTACTTCATCTTCGATACGCCGATCCACCAGCCGGGCATATTCCCGCCCGGAGGCGACTCGAAATCCTCGGCGATCGGCAGCTCGGGCACGATCCGCACGCGGGCCGAACCGCTCAGGTTACCGTGGCGTGCGACCACTTCGCCAATGCTGCCCGCACCACCGGCGGCGGCCTGGAACTTCCCGTCGGCGGCAACCGTGCCCGACTTGCCGCCGAACGACCACTCGGCCTGAATCGCTTTGAGACGCCTCCCGAGATTGTCGAAGCCGATGGCCTGGAATTGGACGGTCTCGCCCGGTTGGAGCAGGACTTCCGCCGGCCGGACCTGGATCAAGGCGGGCGCCGCGGCCGAATCGACCGGAGTCTCTTGAGGGCGCGGAGGGATCTGAACCGTTTGCGGCTTCGGATCATGCCCCAGGCAGATCAATTCCCGGGTGGTGAAGAAAACGACGCAGCCGTCGGCAACCGCCGGCGAGCCGAACATCTCGATGGCCCCCGGCCCCGTGGACCGGAACGTAGCCTTGTCGAGCTGTTTAGCCTTGGCGCCGGCGTCTTCGAGAATCGTCAAGCGGCCGTCGGCGGTGGTCACGTAGATCTTTCCATCGGCCCAGACAGGCGATCCTTTGCCAATCCGACCAACCGACTGGCGCCAGATCTCCGACCCGCTCTTGGCGTCGAGGCAGCAGAGCACGCCGGCATTCGTGACCACGTAAAGACGGCCGCCGTGCAACAGCGGCGACGAATAGCCGACCTCCAGCCCGTCGCGGCGCCAGATCTCGTGGGTCTTGGTAATGTCGCCCGACCCTCGCCCGTCGATGCACACCACTCGACCCATGGCCGTGGAATCGAAGTTCTCGTCGCCGTGCGCGGCATAAACGCGGTAGCCGTCGACGACCACCGACGAGTTGACGCCCCGCTGGCTCAGAGTGAACCCCCACACTTTCTGCCCTGTCCGGGCATTCATCGCGTAGATCGAGCCATCGGCATTGCCGGCGATCAACAAGCGCTGGCCGTCGATGACCGCTACGACCGGCGTGGAATACGTCGTGTCCTCAGGCTTCCCGCCGGGCGCGCCCCACCAAACGATTTCGCCGGTCCGCTTGTCCATGGCCAGGTAGCGATGGGCGCCCACGGCATGGCTGCCGAAGCCGGAGCTGACAAAGCTGATCACCACGCGGTCCTCGTCCAGGATCGGGGTCTGCGTGCGTCCGCCGTAACCGGAAATCCGCCCGAAGAGTTCCGTCAGCGATCGGGACCACACCAGATGGCCGTCGCGGTCCAGGCAGAGGAACATGCCTTCCACACCGTGGGCGTACACGTACCCGGTCTCGGGGTCGGCGACGGGGCTTGCCCAGCCCACGCGGGAGTTAGGCACGTCGGTGTGGAAGACGTTGAACCGGTGCTCCCAAAGCGGTTTGCCGGTCTGAAGGTCCAGAGCGAAGACCCGATCTTGCTCCATCACGCCTTCGCCGGCGAGATTGATGCCGAACACCCGCCCGCCGACGATCACGGGGGTGGAGCGCCCGCCAAACGGCGCCCGCCAAAGGATTTCCTTGGACGAGCTTGGCAAGCCTTTTTCGTAAGACACTCCGTCCTGCGTCGGCCCGCGCCAGAAGGCCCAATCGGCCGCACAAGCCCAGGCGTTCCCCATGATGAGAAGCGCGGTCATGACATGCCATAAACCGATGCGTTTCCAGAACGTGTCGACCATGCAGTCCCTCGTGCGGATTTGCCAAACGCCGTGGCGGCTCAATCGTCAGGGTGCCAGGAATGTTTCCGGCGAATTGTAGCTGGAAATTTATCAAGTCCAGTTGTGAAAATGATTCCTTGGCCGCTATGCGCTCCCAAGGGCCCACGAACAGCGGGCTCGCACGGAGAACACGGCGATCCTTAACTTCCATAGCCATAATGGGTTACGCGATTACGGCGGTCGTTTCGGGGCACACGCGGCCGACGCCTCGAACGTGCTCGCAAAAGGCGCTCTTCCCCAACCGGACTCCCCCTTGAAAACGGGACAGGTCGATCGGGTGATGGTCTTTCTCAGTCCCCCACC
>CAYTJV010000576.1:0-5095 GCA_964438165.1 uncultured Planctomycetaceae bacterium
ATGTGCAGGAATCGATCTGCAAGAGTTGCCGCCAACTGTAGTCTCGTACCGTCTTGACGCCCGACTCCGCCGTGACCAGCAGCCGGCCCGCGGGACCCGGGCTGCGGAAGAGCATGTTCAGCGGCGAACTGATCAGGTGGAACGCCTTGGTGAACGGAATGCAAACGATCAGACCGAAGGCCAGTACCGCGTGGCCCCACCAGAGGACCTGATGCAGCCCGCGGATCGACTCCAGCGACAGCGGGGCCAAGAGCAGCGCCAGTCCGTATCCGACCGGCGCCCAGAGCGCGGCGGGGAAGACCGGGCCGCCTTTGGCGATCCGGCGCGACTGGGCCTCCTGTCGCTCCGCGCCCAGGTGGCCGCGATGTGCGACACCAAGATCGTCGAGCACCTGGAGCTTGGCGTCGAGACCCGCGGCGCCGGCGTTGTGGATGCGCTTTTCCACGTGGAACCCTTCCGCAAGGCGGAGCCCCTCGACGACAAACCCGGTCACCGCGATGCAAAACAGGAAAGTGAGAAACGGGAATCCGTCCCACTTGCTGATTCCGATCCGCTTCGGCTCGAGTCGCTTTGGGCGGACGACGTACCGCCGGTACGCTGCCATGATCACCCCGACGATCAAAGCGACCCCAAAAACGTCCAAAACCAACTCGAAAAGGCAATAGAAGCCGCCGCGGAGGATCTGGAAGTCAAACAGCAGGTTGGTGAAGTCCTGGTCGACCGTGGCCAGGGCGGTGCCGATGGCCAAAAATACCATGCCCCAGAAGATCGCCAAGTGCATGGTCAGGGCAAACCAGTCCGAGGAGAGCCGCCCCTGGAACAGCGCGGTGCGGATCCATTCCGTCAATCGGGCCAGATCGAGGATGTGTCTCAGCCGGGCCACCACGGTTTCGGTGCCAGGCTCGGATACGCCGAGAGACCATTTCCGGATTCGCCAGGCCATGCCGGCCACGACGGCAATCAGCACCAGCGGGATCAGGCAGTACAGCGTGATCTCCGCCCAGTGGGGCACGTTCCACATGATAGGCCGAGCGAAGTCCATGGCGTCTCACCCCTTTTTCGCTTGGATGGCTTCGAGCAGGGCCGGCATCAATTCCAGCGCGTCGATTTCCGCGCCGTAATGGGCGATGTCGAACATCGGCGCCTTGGGATCGGTATTAACGGCGATGATCAAGTTGGAGCCTTTCATCCCTTCCTGGTGCTCGGGTGCGCCGCTGATTCCCAGGGCAAGGTAGAGCTTGGGCTTGACGGTCATGCCCGACTTGCCCACCTGGCGCGTCGTCGGGAGCCAGCCCTGGTCCACGATCGGCCGCGACGCGCACAGCGCGCCCCCCAAGGCCTCGGCCAACTCGTTGGCCAGGTCGAGGTTCTCTTTCTGTTGGATACCGCGGCCTACACCCACGAGTACGTCTTGCTGCGTGATGTCGACGTCCGTGGCGTCGGGCAGGATCATCTCCTCGAACACCACGGGGCCGACCGCCAGCGGCACTGGGCTTCCCTTCGCCTCGACCTGGGCCGCGCCCTTCTGTTCCGCCGGCCGGAAGGCCCCCGGCGCCACCAGCAGAACCGCGGGGGCGACGGCGATGGCCACGTCCGCCAACAACTTCCCTCCGTAGAAACCGGCCGTCGCCTTCAATGTCCCGCCTTCGACCGAAATACTCCGGCAGCCATTGATTACCGGGGCATCGATCGCACCCCCCAACAATGGTCCGACGTCCAGCCCTATCGATGTGCTGCCGATCAGCACTGCCCGCGGCGTTTCTGTTTTGACAATGCTCTCCAGCACCGACACGTAGGGCTGGGGCGAGTAACCGGCCAGCAGAGGGTCGTTGATCAGCAGGATACGGTCCGCGGCCGACAGGGCTTCGGCGTAGGCGGCGCCGTCGGCGCCGAGCAGCACGGCGATCACCTTGCCGCCGGTCCCGGCGGCAACGTGGCGAGCGGCGCCGAGCATTTCCAGCGACATGTCCGTCACCTGATCGCGGTTCGTTTCGGCAACTACCAGGATGTCTTGACTGCTCATTTGACCACTCCTTTCTCCTTCAGGATGCTGGCGATCTTGGCGGCCACGTCTTCCGCCGATCCTTCCAGGATTTCGGCCCGTTGGCCCGCCGCGGGGTGATACAGCCGCTCGATCGTCGCCGCCGACGTTGACGCGGGGGCTTCCACCTCCTGCTCTTCGATCTTGGTCGACTTCATCGCCGCTCGAATGCGGCTAACCGGCACGTAACGCGGCGGCTCGTCGGCGCTGAGGATGCCAAAGAGGGCGGGCAGCTTCACGTTCATCTTGGCCACGACCGCTCCGGGGAACTCCTTGAACACCGTGGCACTGGCGCTATCCGCGGCTGGGCGCACCCCGCGCACGACGCCGACGAACGGCAAATCCAGCCGCAAGGCCAACAGCGGCGCCAGCGTGCTCTCCAACTCGTCGTGGGCGTAACTGCCCACCAACACCAGATCGGCCTCCAGGGCACGAATCGCCTCGGCGTACATCGCCGCCGCCTGCTTCGGGGCCGGAGGCTGCTCTTGGTTGTAAGGGATTTTCACGATCCGATCGGCGCCCTTGGCGGCCGCCGCGTACAGCGTGTTGTCGACGTCGCCGAAATCCAAGGCCACCACCGTGACGGCGCTGCCGGCGAGCTTCTCTTTGATCAAGATCGCCTGTTCCAGCGCGAGATCGTCGGCCTCGTTGGCCCGGAAGGTGGCGCCGTCCAGATCCACGGTCTTTTCCGAGCCGGCAATCTCCACGGGTTCGATGAGGTCCGGCACTTGCCGAACGACCACTGCAATTTTCACGGCGTCCCCCTTTCACCCAGATCCATGGATTCGGCTAGCAACTCCACGATATCGCGAACCTTGATTTGGTTTTCCATGCCGATGACCTTGGCGGAATCCTCGAACCGCGACAGCTCGAAGGGACACGAGACCGCCAACACGTCGGCTTGCACGTCCGCCACCTCTCGGATGCGCCTGTCGCTGAGCCGCTGGCCGCCGTGGGCCGCGATGTGGCCGTCGAGCCACATGCCGCCGCCCCCGCCGCCACAGCACAGCGCGTCCTGGCGGTTATGGGCCATCTCCACCAACTTGACGCCGGGAATCGCCCCCAACAACGCCCGCGGCGGATCGAAGCAATCGTAACGGCGGCCCACGCAACAGTTGTCGTGGTAGGTCACCGTCGCCTCCACCGGCTTGGTGCATAGCCTCTTGATCTCCTCCAGCCGATCCGCCAGAAAGGTGGTGTAATGCTCGACGGGATACTTCGCCCCGAACCGGGGGTAGAACTTCTCCAGCGAACGGTAGCTGTGCGGGTCCAGCAGGACGATCTTCTCGAATTGACACTCATCCAACAGGCCCCGGTTATACTCCACCAGCGACTCGAAGAGCCCCTCTTCACCGAAGAGCCGATCGCAATCGCCGATCGTCCGCTCCTTGTTGCCGAGCACCCCCCAGCGGATGCCCAGCGCGGTCAGAATCCGAGCGAAGGCGCGCGTGACAACGCGGTTGCGGGGATAGTAGGCGGGATAGTCGCACACCAGCCAGAGCACTTCCACGCCCGTCGGCTCTTTCGAGAGATCATGTACCGACACATCCAGCTTCTCCGCCCATGCCATGCGTTTCCGCGGTGACTCGCCCAGAGAATTGCCGTACTTGAAGACATTCTGGAAGGCATCCTGAAGCTCCTTCGGCGGCTGAACGCCACTCTGCATGGCCTTGTCGCGCATCGCCGGCCACAGCCCGTCGGTCAACTCGATCGCCCGCGGGCAACGATGCGAGCAAGTGTAACAGCCGATGCACATCCACAACGAAGGGCTCTTGAGTACGTCGTCCAGGCAGCCCGACCGTGCGTTGAGAATCATCTGCCGCGGCGGATATTCCATCACATCGCCCAAAGGGCAGCTACCACTGCACGCGCCGCATTGCATGCAGTTGAGGACCGTCTTCCGACCCGGCCCCACATCGAGTTGCGCCAGGAATTCCATTTCCGGCTTCACCTTGGCATGGTGGGTAGTCATGTATTTCCTCCGAAGCGGTTTCGAGAATTGCTGACCCCAACGCCCGTGTCGCGCGCCTCCATCGTATTGGCTGCAAGCCAGCCGCCGCAGCTTCCACATTGGAGACAGTGAACCAACCGCTCCCCACCTGGCGTGGCTTCAATCACCTCCTCAAGGAAGGTGCCTTTTTTCTCAGCAGTATGTGCTGCCATGTTCCCGACCTCGTCGTTTCCTTGGTTGACACTTCGACGTTTGACCGTTGGACCTATCCGGCGACCAAACCAGGCCGTATTTCATTTCTATGTTTTCTCTTCGCTCCGATCCGTCACAAATGGGACACGCTCCTGTTAGCAACCGGCGTACCGCAATCGCTCAAAACGAAACGAAAGAAGATAATCTTAATCGCTGTAAAGAGTTACGGCAAGCGGGGGCTGTCCGAACGAACGGCAGAAAACGCGACTGGATCAGCGGATTTCCGCCGGCGGCCACGGAAATCCGCGAGTCGCCATCAATCTCATTGCCCAGGGCTATAGGGTCACGGGGCATTGCCAAGCAGCGGCGTAGGTGGTTGAAATCGACACCGCCCAGGTCGATTTAACAGGCGTTCCTTGCCCAGAGTGTCGATAACACTGTGGCCGATGTTGTGGTAATTCGGCGTAGGTGGAATGGGCAATTTCGCCATTCTCGGCAAGGTGTTTCTTTGATGCGGTTTGGTGGGCTTGCGAACCGGCGAAGATGAGTTACACTTAGCCCCGTGAGCGTCAAGGAAGCACCAGACTTAGGCGCCGTAGCCAAGTGGCTAAGGCAGCGGATTGCAAATCCGCCATCGTGGGTTCGACTCCCACCGGCGCCTCTCGGGTTGCGAGGACGCGATTTCCGCGAGGAATCGCACTTCTTGGGACTCGAAACCCAATAACACTATCACCCTCGCATCGGGTTTTTGATTGCTCCGGCTGTCTTTAAGGCCGTCGAGCCTTTTTGCGTTTCTCGATGACGCACTGTTGACGTTCAATGTCCTCCTTGTTAGAACCGCCGACAGAAGTCTTACTTTTGCGACGGGGGAACATGGGACTCTGCGGGTGGTTCTTGGCTTTTCGCTCGAA
>CAYTJV010000577.1:0-5084 GCA_964438165.1 uncultured Planctomycetaceae bacterium
CCTTCGAAATCGCCCTGCGCGAGGCCACCAAGAACTACCCGCCCTACGTCGTTCCCTGCATCGACATGACCTTCGCCAAGGTGGCCAACGAGGACGAGCCCTTCCTGCACGCCATTCCGTACATGCAGTTTCCCGTGCTCCAGGCCGGCCGGCCTTTCACGGGCGAGCGGGGCATGATCCCCGGCGTCGCCTACCCGCCGGAAGACCGCGACTTCTGGGTCCGCCGCTGCCGGGAGGCATGGAAATACTACCAAGCCCATCCGAACGGCCCGTACACGTATGGCGGCTGGGACGCAGTGCCGCAGCGCCCGGAGACTCGCTCGACCCATGCCCGCTGGCTCGCCCAATACCGGCCCTTGGTCGAAGAAGGCACATGGGCCTGGCTGGAGATCGGCCAGTCGAGCCTGTTCGCACGGCCGCTGCCCAAGGAAGTCGTGGCCTCCGCGTTCGCCAACCGCCAGATGTACCTCGTGCTGGCCAACTTTGGCGATCGCGAAGCAGAAATCGAAACGATGAATTCGTATCTGGCGGCCCATTCCAACGGCCAGCCCAGCAAGCGGTGGTCGCTTGCGAAACGCTCGCTACTGATCCTGCGCCAGGTCTCGTGAGCCGGCGATGGGCAGCGGGTGAAGAGTCCCCCATGGCAAAACGACACTCCAACGTGGTGGGCGACCTAGAGTCGCTCTTCCTTCGTCTTGAAGAGCTTGTGCTTGCCAATTCAGGCGAGGACGAGTTCGAGGAGGTTTTCAAACTCCTCATCGCGAAGCTCTGGGATGAACGGAGCGATTCGGGCCAATTTCGCGTCCACGAGAGCGAGACACAGACGGCATGCGCGATAGCCTCCCTCCTCCGACAGGCGGCGAAAGCTTGGCCGGGGATTCTCGACGAGCCAACGCCTCGTCTGTCTGCCGAGCACTTGGAGGTGTGCGTTGCGGCCCTCGCGCAGCACACCCTTTCCGACGAATCGCTGGAAATCATGGACGGCTTCTTCGAGTTCATGGTGGCCAAGGCCGCCAAAGGCTCGAAGGGCCAGTACTTCACCCCTAGGCATGTGGTGGAGTTGTGCGTTCGGATGGTGAAGCCCAAGGCATCCGAGGTGGTCGTCGATCCGGCGTGCGGATCGGGAGGGTTTCTCGTCCACACGCTCAATTATGTGCGGAACGGTCTCTCTCGCGATCAAGTGACCGAGTTCTGCCAGACGAAGCTGTGGGGATTCGACATCGACGAGCGCGCGGTTCGCGTCGCCAAGGCGCTCATGATTCTCGCCGGTGACGGAATCGCAAACATCGTCCGCCTCAACAGTCTCCTTCAGCCGTCGATGGCCGGACTGTTCGCCGATGAGGAGTCCGTTCTCACGATAGAGGATATTTGCCGGACCCGCATGCGCAAGCACAGGGGGTTCGACGTCATCCTGACAAACCCACCGTTCGCCGGCGAAGTCCGCGAGCGGCAGATACTCGAAGCCTACTCCGCCTCCTCGAACAAAGCCCGCATCGAACGGGATGTGCTGTTTGTCGAACGCTGCGTCCAGCTTCTGAGGCCAGGAGGACGCATGGCGATTGTCCTCCCGCACAACAAGTTCGCTTCGGACGCATTCGGCCACCTCCGCGAGTGGCTGATCCGCAAGGCGCGCATCCTCGCCGTCGTCGGCCTGGGGAGAAACACCTTCCTTCCCCATACGCACCAGAAGGCCAGCGTTCTTCTTCTCAAGAAGCACCACGACCAAGTTGCGCCGGACCGCGACTATAAGGTCTTCTTTGCGATCAGTGAACACGACGGAAAGAACTCCAAGGGGCAATTCGTCGTGAAACACGGGCGTACCGGGAGCATTTGGGATCGCGTCGATCACGACCTCGGCGACGTCGCAGCGGCATTCGACGAATTCTGCCGAAACGAACAACTCCTGGAGGTATAGCATGGCACTCATCGCAACCCGGAAGCGGAGCTTACTCGCTCCGACCTGCGTGCTTGCTCCCGAGCGATACGATCCCCGCAGAGAGCTTGATGCGGATGCTGCTGACGCCGTGCCGCTCGCGGAGATCGTGCGGACCGTGCGCAAGACGATACAGCCGTCCGACCATGTCGGGCCGCATCTCGTCCTCGACACATCCGATGCACGGGAGGGAATCGTCATTTCCCGAAAAACACCCTTCATGGCAATAGGCAGCACGAAAAAGGTCCTCGAACCGGGCGACGTCATGATCTCTCGCCTGCGCCCGTACCTTCGTCAAGTCGCCTACGTTGATGACGCGATCCCGCACTCAGAGGGCTCGACGATCGCCTGTTCCACGGAGTTCTACGTCTTACGTTCGCGGGATGAGACGTCTATCGCCTTCCTCGTTCCATTCTTGCTCGCGAGGCAGGTGCAGGAGGTATTGGCGGCGTCTCAGGAGGGAGGCCACCATCCGCGGTTCGCCGAGGAGACACTCCTGGCGCTCCCCGTTCCCATGGCCGTGGTGTCGCGGCGCACAGAAGCCTCCGAAGCGGTCATGCGAAGCGTCCGGGAATTCCGCGTGAGCGAGGCGGGAATCAACGAGTTGGTTGCAGAAGCCGAGGCCGCCCTCTCGAAGTAGTTGCGTGCAGAAAAGTAGGGCGGACGGAACGTAGAGACGCCCGCCGGATCCTACGATCAACGCGGCGGGCCTCACTCCGTTCGGTCCGCCCTACGACTACCTCCGCGTCTCGGAGAGACGCGGCCACGTGGGGCGTCAATCCATCCCCGGCATCCAGAGCTTCGGCTTTTCTCCCGTGGCTTGCTGGCCGCCGGGCGTCCAGAGTTGGCCGGGCTCGGCGGCCGGCTCCGTTGGCACGGCAAAAGAAGGCTCGGCTTGGTGCGGCGGGGCCGCCGGCCCGGCGGGCATGCCCTCCGGCCCGATCGCTCCGATCTGCACCAGCCAGTTGTGCAGGGCCGAAGCCACTCCGGGCTCGCGAATGTGCTCCGCATTCAGGTGGTGGAAGAGCCGATTCACCTCCGCCTCGTCGCCGTGGGCAAAGCGGAATGATAACTCCATGAGATCCCAGGGGGCCGACGACTGGCCCGCCTCCTCGGCCAACTTGCGCCCTGCGTTCACGTACGTCAGCGCACGCTCGGGATCGTCCTCGATTCGGGCCAAGAGCGAGAGGATTTGCAATCGGTTCTCCCGATCCGTGAAGCTCGGGCGATCGATCAGGGCGCGTCCGAACTTGCGCAGCGCCGGCAAATCACTCGCGGCCATGGCCCGACGAAAGCCTCGCAACAGCCCTTCATCGGGGAGTTTCTCCACCACCACGCGCGTCAGTCGTGCGACGGGCAGGGTCGCGACGTCGGTCTGCTCCGGGTCGATGGGGTCCAACGTCGGCAGCCCCAGGCGCGCACGCAGCCGGTTGAAGTCGAATCGCGCGGCGTTCTGCTCCATCCAGAACTCCACCAGCAGGATGGCCGCCAAGAGCGGCACGCGATAGCGTGGTTCCGCGGCCGCCTCTTGCGGCGATTTGCCGTCGAGAATCCCCAAGGGGATCGCCGGCCAGCGATTCAGCATCGCCTCGTCGTGATGCTGCCGGACCAACTCGGCGATCTGCTCCGGCGCGACGTCGCGCGGCAGCGACCAATTGCGGGCAAGCAGCTCCTGGGTCTGGGACATCCGCTCGGTCACCTGCCGTTCGGCCAACGGGCCCAACGCGCCCGGGAGCGACTGGCTCAGCACGCCTTCGACGGCCTGCTGTTCGCTCGCGGCCACCGGGTGCAATTCCAGCCTGGGCTCACGATCGGTTTGCCGACCGTGGTACAGGGCCTGACAGAGCAGCCGAGGCACCTTGGCCAGCTCGATGGCCCCGTCGCCGACGGGCAAGTCGCGATCCAGCACCAGATAGACCGCCAGCGGCGGCGCGTCCCCCTCTTCGGTAAGCGATGCCGGATCGACGCGCACCGGACGGAACTGCCGAGCCGAAGCGACCGCGGACTGAAAACGATCCACGTCGGCAATCGGATAAGTGAGGTTGAGCACGTCGGCCCGGTCTCCGAGCGGATCCTCGCTCAAGAAAAGACCGACGGCCGCGGCCTCCGCGGCGTCTTCCAAAGGGACATCAAGACCGGAGAACTTGCGCAGTGCCTTCACGCAGCCCGCGTGATCTGCCAGCCAACCGCGGAGCACGGCCACGTTCCGCCACACGGCCGGCTGGTCGCCTGCCTGGGCCAAAATCGCCAGGAATCGCTGCTCGGCGACCGACCACCGCCCGCGGCGGGCCGTTTGAAGTGCCTCGTCGAATTCCGCCCGCCACGGAGCGTCGGCCGGGCAGTCGACCAAGCGGCGCTCGTCCTTGACCCACACCGGCAGGTCGCGCGAGGAATTGATCCGGCCTAGCAGCTCCTGTGGCATGGGATCGTCGCGGACCAGCACGACCGCCCATTGCAGCACGGCCCGGGCAGCCAGGAGATTCCCCTCCATCGCAAGGATCTGTCCCACGGCCGTGAGCATTTCGTACAACCGCGAAGGAATCTCCTGCCCCGCGGCCTCCATGGCCCGTTGGAGCCACGGCATGGCGGCGTGCCCCCCCTGCTTGGCCGCTGTCATGATCGCCGTTTCGGCTAATGCGACCGGGTTCTGAGGATGAAGTTGGACGAACTTGGCCGCCAGGGATTCGGCCTCCTCCACGCGATGCGTTATTCGCAACAAGAGGCAATGCAGGGCCATTAGGCAAGCTCGCCCCGGGTGCTTTTCCGCAAGCCGTTCGATTTGGCTGAGGGCAGCCTGGAACTGCTCGCCTTCGAGCATCCGGTCGATCTTCTGCAAATCACCGAGCAGATCCGAGCAGCAGAACTTGATTTTCTTACCGGTTCCACCGGGACAGGAGGAGTAGGCATCCAGCGGCATGGCGGTACATATTCATTCTGGGGGGTGGAAAAACGAAAACCCGACCGCCAGGGCCGGGTAATCCCGAATCCTATCACACCCCAGCCGGAATAGCGAGGGGCACCAGCGGCACAACCCGCCGCACGGGGGGCCGCGGAGACGCAGCAGCGCCCGCTGCTGGTCACTTTGCACTTCACTCCTTACACTTCCCTTTACACCTGGGACAGGCAAGCAAGCTGCTTGCCCTACGACCGT
>CAYTJV010000578.1:0-5056 GCA_964438165.1 uncultured Planctomycetaceae bacterium
TGATGCAAGTATGTCGAAATGTGGGTAATACTGAGCGCAGAGCGTGGGAACGAGGCCACGCGTGAACCCGACGCATTGACACCCCGCGGACCACGGCTGACAATGGGGGCCTTCGCTTTCATCCAGCCTACCCACCGTTCCCGCCTTGTTGAGGAGTGTCGCATGTCGAGTCTTTGTGTAGTTGCCCTCGTCGTGCTCGGAGCGGTCGCCCCCGCCGCCCCGCCGATCAACCCGTTTCCCCGCCAGCAGCTCCCCGAGGCAGCCCTTACGGAATGGAAGTTTGCTGGCGGCATCGACGGCTGGACGCCCGAGCACGCCTGCGAGATTTCGGCCGCCGACGGCCTCCTGAGAATTCGCAACACCGGCGAAGACCCGTTCTTTCACCGACCCGTCCAACTCCCCGGAGGCGATCTTGTCCTCCGCATGAAAGCGCGGAGTCGCACCAGCGGCTCCGGCGAAATCTTCTGGACAACCGACCGGTCGCCCGGCCGCGGTCCCGACAAGTCCCGCGGTTTCCCGCTGGAGCACGACGGCCGTTGGCACGAGTACGCGGTGGAGTTCTCGGCGCCCGGCACGCTCACGGATCTGCGGATCGATCCCGGGACCGACGCGGGGTCGTTCGAGATCGAGTGGATCCGTCTTGCCCGGCGCCGCTGGCACCCCCTGAGCATCGAGAGCGTCGAGGTCGCGCCGCAGAAGGTGCGTTTCCTCGTGAAGAACCACGAGGAGGCGTCGAAGCAGTTCACAGCCTTCGGGCGGTCCTACACGATTGCAGGCGGGGCGACGATTGCCATCGAGCGGCCCGCCGCCGGCACGACGCCGCTGGAGGCGGTCCGCGCGGAAATCGGCATTCAAGGCGACGATCGGAAGGAGCCGGAGCTGAAGCAACTTCGGCCGGTCACGCGAACCGTATTCCTATTCCATCCCGAGGCCGGGAGTGATTGGATCGAGCTATCGGCCGGCGGCTTCGTGCTCGAAGTGGCCCGCGACGGCTCGGCGGCCCGGGTGCGGCGAGACGCAACCGTGGTGGCCGCCATAGCGCCGCTGGCGCACTGCGACGGCGTCGTCCCGCCACTGAAGCTGGTCCGCCAGAAACCGTCGGTCCGTTTCGAGGGGGACGGAGTCGCGCTGGATATCGCCGCGCAAGGCAAGGAGATTACGGCTACAATCGTCTCCGAGAAGCCATGCGAAGGGCCGGTGGTCCGGGCTTTCGGGGCCCTGAAGCAGGGGCTTTTGTCCGGCGTGGAGTACCTCGGCGCCGGCGAGGCCAGCTCGTCGAAACTGGACATCGAGACCGAGGAGCACCTCCGCTTCGCCCCCGACCCGCTCAAGGTGACCATGCCGCTCATGGCCTTTGTCACCGATCGCGCCGCGGTGGCCATGACGTGGAAGGACATGGACCTCCAGCCGATCTATGCCACGCCGAACTTCTTCGACGGCACGGCGGAGCATCGCATGGCCCTGCGGGGAAAGAAAATCGAAGCCACGATCCTCATCGACCGGCTGCCGGTGGAGGAAACGATCGCTTGGGCGGTCAACAAGCACGGCCTGCCCCGGCTGCCGCCCGCGCCCCGCACGCCGGAGCAGCAGCGAGAAATCTGCCTGAAGGCCCTCAATGGGCCGCTGAAGACCGAGGCCGGCTGGGGGCACTGCGCCGAGCCCAACTGGGGCCGGGCCCCGCACGCCGACATGGCTTCCACGATCTGGCGTCTGACCGGCAAGGCCCCCGAACTGCCGCGGCTGGTGCCTGGCGGGGCGCACGTCGCAAATGCGAGCATCTACTTCGTGACCGGCCGAGCGGCCGAGTGGAAGCAGGTCCATCACGCGCAAGTCCAAGGACAGATCCGCGCCCAGCAGCCCGACGGCTCCTACCGCTACGACGGGCCTTACCGGCGCGGCCATTTCGAGAACACTGCAAGCGGGACCTGTGCCCACCCCGCCATGCTCCTGCTGGAGCACGCTTGGCTCACGGGCGACAAGGAGGCCTTGGCCGCCGGCTGCCGCACGCTGGACTACATGAAGCGCTTCGACGTCCCCCGCGGCGCCCAGACCTGGGAGGTGCCGCTGCACACGCCCGATCAACTGGCCTCGGCGAACTCCGTCTGGGCCTATGTGCGGGGCTATGAGCTTACGGGCAAGAAAGAATACCTGGCCGAGGCCCGTCGCTGGGCCCTCTCTGGGATTCCCTTCACATACCTGTGGACCCGGTACCCGATTATGCTCTACGCCGCTCCCCCGGTCTTCGGCGCCACGAACTGGCAGCACAACTGGATCGGGCTGCCCGTGCAATGGGTTGGGGGCGTCTACGCCTACGCGCTGACCCTTCTGGCCCCGCACGACCGCTCGTTGGACTGGAACCACCTGGCCCGCGGCATCTTGATTTCCGCCGAGCAGCAGCAGTACCCCGATGGGCCTTGGATCGGCCTTCTACCCGACTCGTTCGCCCTCAAGACGCAAACCCGCAACCCCGCCCGGATCAATCCCTGCGCGCTGGTGAGCTTGCGAATGGCGTTGGACGGCCAGTTGGACTCCCTCGCTGTAGCGGTCGAAGGGAAGCACCGCGTCGCCGCGCCCTTCCCAGTAACGATCCGCGAAGGCAAGGCACAGATCCAAGCCCCCAAGGGACTTAAGTACCAGATTCTCGCCGACGGCCGCGTGGTCGACGTGCCCGCCGAGTCCAACGGCGTGGTCCCGCTTGACTAAGGGCCTGCGGAAGAACTTCAGCCCCTTCGGGGCTGAGGAAGGCCGCCAGACGCCGAATAGCGCGGAACAAAACCGGTATACACGCAGCAGCTCTCAAGGGCCGATTTTTCACGTCCCCACTCCCGACCCCTTGAGTCGGCCGTATCGCGTGCGGATTGAAATCCGCCCCACGGGTTGGGGTGAAACGTCTCGCGCGACCCCACCCTCAGGGCGGGGGGGAATCTTGCAGGTTTGCGCCCGCCGGGGTATCCTACAAGACTCGCCTCATGTCCCGCGCTCGGGAGGTCTTTTCCATGGCAACAATCCTCGTGGTCGACGACTCGGCAGTCGACCGTCGTCTGGTGGGAGGGCTGGTCCAGAAGGTCCTTCCGTGCAGTGTGCAGTACGCTGCCAACGGCGTGGAAGCCCTGGCCCAAATGCACGGCGACCTGCCCGACCTGATCCTCACCGATCTGAACATGCCCGTGATGGACGGCCTGGAACTGGTCAACTACGTGCGCGACCATCATCCCGAGGTGCCGATCGTGCTCATGACCGCCTACGGGAGCGAGGCGCTGGCCGTCGAGGCGCTGGCCAAAGGGGCGGCCACCTACGTGCCCAAGTCGCAGCTTGCGGCCCAGTTGCCGGGCACGATCCAGAACGTCTTGTCGATGACCTTCGTCCACCGCAGCTACGAGCAGTTGATCCACTGCTTGAGCAAAGCGGACTTTCAGTTCGTCCTGGAAAACGAGCCCAACCTGGTCGACCCGCTGGTCGACCTGGTGCAGCAGATGGTCGCCAGCGTCGTATTGTGCGACTTTACGGGCCGGCTGCAAATCGGCGTGGCCCTCAAAGAGGCGCTTCTGAACGCGATATTCCACGGGAACCTGGAGATCAGCACGTCCGAGGTCCAGAGCGTGCCGCAGGGGCTGATCGAGGAGAACGACCTGAGCCTGGTCGAAGAGCACCGCATGAGGCCGGAGTTCAAGGACCGCAAGGTCCACGTGGACATCCAGATCGGCGCCGACGAGGCCCGCTTCGTGATCCGCGACGAGGGCAAAGGCTTCGACGTGGCCAAGGTGTACGATCCCAAGAAGCGGCTCGCCGTGGAGCCGGAAGGCCCGCGCGGCCTGGCCCTGATGCGGACCTTCATGGACGAAATCACCTTCAACGAAACCGGCAACCAGATCACGATGGTCAAGCGGCGCGAGGTCCCCCAGGAAAACACCGTTCCGCCGGTGGATCTGTGAGGAGGGGTTAGGGGTCAGGGGTTAGGACTCATCGAGGACGTCGACGCCAATATTCTGAACCCCGAACGTTGAACCCTGAATCCTAACGGCGAACCCCCCCTAACCCCTACTTCGGCGGCGGCGGCAAAGCCAGTCTCGCCGACGACGTCTCCAAAGCCGTCAGCCGCTGCAACAGCCCGTAGGTCTCCTGGAATTCCGGACGCTGGGCGAGCACACGATACGAAGGACTACCAGCCACCGTGTTGAACCGCGCTAGCGCCTGCCGGAGCGCTTCCGCGCTAGGCCGGCGATCGGCGGTCTGCAATTCGGCGGGCAGGGCGAGGTACTTTTTCCAGTTCTCATCCACGATCGTTTCGAGCCGCTGCGCGGACCCTGCCAGTTGACGTTGAAGGGCCTGCCTCTGGTTCTCTACCGCGCCTGCCGGCGCGCCAACGATCGCAGGGGCATCCGCGAGCCGCGCCGGAGACCAGCGGGCGATCTCGCCAAGGAGCCGCAAGGCCGATGGCGGAAGCGGCTGGGGTTGCCCCGGCGGGCCCGCCGCGGCCGTCGCGCCCGCCCCCGCATAGTACCGGTTGGTGGCCTCGGTGTTGATTTGCAGGACCGAACCATCCAGGGCCAGCCCGGCGAATAGCCCCCGGCTGAGCGAATAGGAGTAGATTTCCGCTTTGAGCGTGGCGTCGGTGGCCAGGCTCGCCTCGCGTCCGATGGGCCCGGCGGTCGCCGCAACGTCCGCGCCGATCGTGAACTTGCCGCGCAAGAGCCCCTGTACGCTTTGCCTGGTGACGAACACGAGGATCACGTCGGTCGCCTGAATGCCCGCCTGCCAGCCGAAGCTCCCGCCGGTGAGCGTGATGAACGCCGGCCCTCGCCAATCCCCGGCCTCGTCGCGCACCACGACCAACCCCCGGCCATGGCGAACGCCGACCACAAAAGCGCCCTTGAGCAAGTCGGGCACAATGGCGATGCCGCGGGCTTCCGCCAAGAGGGTCCCGGGGATGGATTGCATCGGAATCGCCATGATTTCCCTGAGCACCTGGCCCGCCGCATCCACCGCCGCCGCCTCCCGGCTCCACACCTCCAGGGGCGGCGTTTGGACGGCCTGACCCACGAGCCCTTCCGGGAAC
>CAYTJV010000579.1:0-5055 GCA_964438165.1 uncultured Planctomycetaceae bacterium
TGGGCGTTTTTCGGCGGAGTTGGCGAAAGCCGACCTCAACCTCGTCGAGCGACCCCAGAATCAGGTGTGGCGGCCGGACCCTTGCCTCTTGCCATCCGGGTTGATCCAACAGCCGATCGCGCACCTCGTCGAACAGGCCGCGGAGATTCTCCAACACGAAATCAATATCCAGCGACAACCGGTGCTGCGCGTAAAGCGCGCAAACCGCCCCCCCCAGCGCAACCCCCTCGGGAACGACTTGGTTCATCCGCGCACCGACCTCGATCACCTTCGCCAGCGCGGGCGGCACACGCGGTATCGGTTCTGAGGCACTTGTGGGTTCGTCCAACGGCAAATCCTCGCTTGTTCGCAGTCTATTCTACCCGTGGTGGATGGGTTGAGAAATCGCGATCAGGTTCCCTCCCTCATTACTTCCGTTGCCCCAGCGGCCCGATATATTGCTTGGCAACCACGATCTGGTCGAACCAGACCTTGCTCACGTGGTCGCGCGGGGACTTGGTGATGTAGAGTAATACCCACAGGAAGTTGAGCTTGAGCTTCTCGTCCCGCCGCCAGCGAAAACCGTCGAAGGGCTGACCGTCCGGAGGAGCCTGAAACCGTTCGGGCCTCGCCTCTTGGTCATTCCAGCGAACGCTCTCGCCGCCTTCACCGGGAGTGAATTTGTCGAAGATCCACCTGCCCTTGGGAAAGCCGTGGCCGAGATGGCTGACCAGCTTGCCCTCAATCCAAAGCGCCATCTCGCCGTTGGCGTCGCCGACCTCGTTCATCTTCATCATCAGCTCCACGCAAGTCCACGTTCCCTTTTCCACTCTAAGATTGGGGTCGCGGATGAAACTATTCCCCCAGGTCTGTCCCCGCGGCGGGCTGCCGCGCATCTCCGACCAGTAGCTGTAGCAGTCCCATCGCCAATCCGCTCCGAACGGCTCGACGCCGGTGCTCAGTCGCTCGTCACCCCGCGGGCGCTGGCCGGCGCCGCCCTGGGGCCAAGGCGTGGGCGGGTTGTAACCGCCGACGTGAAAGAAGTGGTGAATCGGCCCGCAGTCGGGATCGAACTTGACGTAGAACCGCACATGGAGTCTGTCGTAGCCCGGCGGCAAGCGGCGGTAGAGATGGCCGCCGGTGCCTTGGCCTCCGACGTGTCTCATGAGCAGCGACTGCTTGCCGCTACTCCCAGCCGGCACGTCGGGGGAAAGCGACAGGATCTCTGCCGCCGCCACGCTCTCCCAACGCGCGGTCACCGCGCTGAGAGAAGGATCCTCGAAGTCCTCGGCGAACACCACGTCGGAGTCCGTGGCGATCCCCACGTCGCCCGGGTGTTTGGCGGCAATGCCAGTGCTCCCTTCGGGAAGTTTGGCCGGGGCCGGCCCCACGGCCCGGACGCCGGAAGCGCCGGCGCTGGCAACAAGGGCGGCGGCCAGCACCCCCATGCGTGCATGCGTGAACTCGATCATTCTTCCCCTCCCAACCCCACAGTGCCACTTCGCGTGAAAAAAAGCAAATCGCAGCAGTTCGAGTTTTCCGTGAGAGCCCCACCGGCCCCGTGCCGGTGGGGTTCGGGTTTGGCAACTAACAGGCAATCCCGGTGCGGAGCAAGAGCCCACCGGCCCTGTGCCGGTGGTGAATCGCTTTGACAACTCGACCCATGAGGTTCGATCAACACGCGTCGGTACGTAGTTTCCAAACCTGTTCCCACCGGCACGGGGCCGGTGGGGAAGACGAGTTGGCTGAGTCCGCCGTATAGTTATCAAACCCGTCAACCACCGGCACGGGGCCGGTGGGGAAAGGCCCTACCTGGTGCTATCGAGCTACAAACTCAACAAATACGCCACCAAATCGTCAATCTCCTGCGGCGTGAGGTCCTTGGCGTGGCCGTGTTTGCCTTTGGGGTCGTCCTTGGTCAGGGCGTCTTTGAGGGTTGCCGAGCGGCCATCGTGGTAGTAGGGGGCGGTGCGGTAGACCTCGACCAGCGAGGGCGTGTCGTACATTCCGTCCGGCTCCAGCGGCGTGAGGATGCCCACGTTGTGCATCTTCTGGTCGGTGAAATACGGCTCCGGATGGCAGCCGGCGCAGTTCGCCTTGCCCTCGAAGAGGGCCTTGCCGCGGGCGACCGCGTCGGCAGGCGGCGGGCTCGGGTTCGGCTCCGGCTTGAGCGACGAGGCGTACGCGACCAGATCGTCCACGTCGGCCGACTCGGGCACGATCAAGTGGCTGCCGGTCACGCCGGTTTTCATGCACTCGTGCGGGTTGGGCCGCGTGGCACGCCGGTTGTGCGGCGACGTCTCCTGCACGTGGACCAGGCTAATCACGTCCTTGCCGTTGCCGATCCCGTCGCGCAGGAAATCCCAGGGGAGCGCGTCGACGCGCCCGTCGGGGTGGCAGCTCGCGCAGCTATGCCAGTGCTGGAAACAGCGCATGGCGTCGTGGAAGTAGATCTCGCCCCGCCGGACGACATCGGGCGCGGGCTGCGGTCCGAGGGCGATCGTGCCCAGCAGTTTCCCCTCGTTGGCATCGAGCATCGCCACGGTGCCGGAGAAATAGTTGGCGACGAAGAGTTTTTGGCCGTCGGGCGAGATGGCCAGGCCGCGCGGGCCGATGCCGCCGCTCGGGGCCCGGCGAATCGCGCCCGCAATGTACAGGGCGGTCAGGTCGTTCGCCAAGCGCGCAATCACTTTGCGGTCGTGGCTGATCTGTACCCAGATGTTGTCCCGCATCCCGTCTTTGAGCTTCGCCAGATCTTCCGGCACCTTGCCTTCCAAGAGATCGTGGACCTTGGCGATGTCGATGAATGTTACCTCGTGCGTCCCGGCGTGGCTGATCCACAGCCGCTTGCCGTCCGCCGAGCGGACCACGGCCGAGGGATCGGCCGAGCCGCCGGTGAGATCGTCCAGGAGCACCGTGGCGAAAATCGCGTTGGTTCTGAGATCCAGGATCGAAAGCGCGTAGGTGTGTACCCAGCCCCGCTCCAACTGCGTGATCGGCAGGTTGAAGCGGCCCAGGGTGTAAATCACGTAGGCCCAGCGGCCGTCGGGGCTCGCGGCCACGCCGGTGACTACGGTCGAGCCGGGCGGGAGCTTGATCCGCGATTGTTCCTTCATGGCCGCCGCGTCGAGGATGCTCACCTCGGCCGCCAGCGTGGGATCGATACCGGCGCCGGAGGGGAGCATGTTGGCCACCACCACGCGGGACCCGTCGGGCGTGACGGCGGCGAAATCGGGCTCGCGAACCAGATGAATCCGTTTGATCTCCTTGCCCGACGCCAGATCGACCACCGAAACGCTGTGATCGCCCCGGTTGCAGGTGTAGAGCCGTTTGCCGTCCGCCGCTAGCGCCACCGCAACCGGCCAGGCGCCCACGGCGATCCGCTTGCCGACCTTTGCTTGCGCGGCGTCGATCACGGCCACGGCATTGGCTTTGCGTTCAGCAACGTAGAGCGTTTTCCCGTCGCTTGCGAGAACCAGCCCCATCGGCTCGCCGGGCAAGGGAATCTCGCCGGTCGCCTTCGCGCTAGCCGCATCGATCGCGGTGACACAATTGGCCGTTCTATCAGATACGTAGAGCGTCTTGCCGTCGGGCGATACGGCGAGGGCGATGGGCGAGCGGTACGCGGGGGCGCTTCGCGCCGCGCCTCCCCAAGCGAGCACCATGGCCGCGACCAGACATGCCGGAAACATCTTTCGATCGATCGGAATCATCAACGGTCCTCCTTCTCCGGGGGCTAGTTCTGCCGTTTAGGTTAAACGACCGCCACGCCCGTGTCCAGCCTGCCTTGGGCCCCGATTCTGCCTTCGCTATTCCGTATTCAGTATTCCGTATTCAAATGAATAGCGAATACTGAATACGGAATACTGAATTTAGGGCCTATCCCAAAACTTCCGAAGTCTCCAAGACTTCGGAAGTTTGCGACTGCCCACCGCGGTTTTGGGATAGGCCCTTAGAATGCGAGCGTGCAGAACTTCTGCTTCACTCAGGGAGCCATGGCAGGATTTCCGGCCGCTTGAAAAGAGAAGAGGCGCATCGGGCTGAACAGATCACACGGACATGCCGGCGACCCATCACACTTCCGACGGTGCCCGCAGGGCGAGGCTCAGATAACGGTCATCGAGCCGGACCATGATCCGGTCGGCGATCCATTGCTCAAGCATCCGACGAATGCCGGCCGGTCCGAATGCGTCGGGAACGCCTTGCGTGAGCCCGGTCCGCTCAGCCGCGCAAGCGGTTGGCACCAAACGGGATTCCTGATACTTCGCCGCCGTCTCGAAGATGTTCTGGAGCGTGCGGCCGGTGTCGCAGTAGAGATAGATCTGCCGCTCCAGGCCGATCAGCCGCCGCTGGAACGTGGTGGCGCAGGGCCGGGTGTCGTTGAGGATAAGCACGCCGTCGGGCCGGTCCCAACAGCGGAGCGTGACGGTCCCCTGGAGCTGGTGCCAGGTGTCGAACGCATCGAGCACCGGGGCGACGTAGTCCATCGGATTGCGCCCGTCGGCGTAGTCGTACTCGAAGTAGTAGGCCGTGCGTGCCAACACGTCCTGCGGGAAAGGATACACGTAGCCGAAGGCCCGATTGGGGCGCGGATTGACCATGCCCCAGCCCTTCGGATCGGCAAAGTAAGGGGAGAAACGGTCCAGGCGGACGCGGCCCACCGCCAGCGGCGGCGCCAAGTGGTACAGCGACGGAAGACGCCTTCACCACCCTTCGGAGTCCGCCGGGGCTGCCCCGGGGGAACCGGGTTCAGGTCGGGGCTTTCTTCTCCCGCTTCCCGCAGTACAGCATCGTTCCTTGGCCGGACTTGTGGAGCGCGGGTTCTCTCTCTGCTGCACCGCCGCAATCGGCCGACGGGTCCGGCAAGACGCTGCTGATGACGCCGAGGACTTTCGGCACCGATGGGTTTTTTGTCGCGGTATTGGAGCGAAAGTGATCCGCGCGCGTTGGTCGAGCCTGCCGCGATGTGCGGCTCCGCCAGGCTTTGAAAAAAGTTGGGATGTGATGCGGTTACCTCTTGAAATCCACTGGGGAGGCACCGAAATAACCCGCGCTTTTGACGGACCCAGAAAAGGG
>CAYTJV010000580.1:0-5047 GCA_964438165.1 uncultured Planctomycetaceae bacterium
GCCGGCCGGTTAATTTACGGCCGTTTGCCAAATGCCTGCAAATTGAACAATAGAATGCGGGAGGCCGGAAGGAAGGTCAGCGCATTGGCCCAGATGATGGCGGGTGCGTTCGCCAAAAACCCATAGGCCATCCAAACCAGCATGGATATCAATGCGATTGAAAGCCACCACGCCGAGATATCGGCCGCGGACCTGGTTCGCCATGTACGGACCACCTGCGGTGCAAGAGAGAGCGTCGAAAGCACTGTCCCCGCGACGCCGACGAATGCAATACCCAATTCGTCCATGCTCTCCTCCAGGCGTCGCCAGACGGTCCCGATCCGGCAAACTCCTATATGGAATTGTCTACTTCTTTCCCGCCGAATCTGCATTCAATACGCCGGTGACGATAACCGACATCTCGGCAATAAACGGCCGTAGCTTTTCGGCGACAATGCGCATATCGGAAAGTATCTTCCGTCTTCTTTCGGGCGATATGTCGACGCTTGGTGCCGCCGCCTGTTCGATTTCCAACGCCAATCTGTTCATCATCTGGCTTAGCCCGACACTCTTCACTGCCTGCACGTCGCTGCGGATCATTTCAATGTTCTTTCGCATGATCCCGTCCAGCTTCGCAATCGCCATCCCCATAATCATTTCCGACGTCATCAGTCCCAGGACGGCGACGATCAGAGCCTTGACCGCAAATTGGCCGATCGGGCCGAGGCGGACCTTGCCCGGCGCCGGCTTCGTGGTTCCAGTGCTTTCCATTGTGGTTCCCCGCTTTCACGAATCCCCGTATCGACTACGAATAGACAACCAGCGGGCTTCCGGCAATGCGACATTGCCGGCGGCACGCCCACGCCTGCTTTCTGCTGAAAAACCCGCCGCAAATGTTGGGCGCGCGTGGCAATCCCGGCAGCGGCGGATGCCCTGCCGGGCAGATGCGGTGCGCGCTTACCGGCCCGCGATACCCAGCCGCCGCTTGATCCGCCAGCCGAGTTCATCGAGCAGAGCCCATCCCGAATATGACCGGAGTCCCGCCGGGCTCGGGACGGTTTTGACGACGACAACCGGCGACGCAGCCGATTGCCCGGACCGAGGCCGGAGGAGATGGGTAAGACGCTTGCCGCTATATTGCTCCCCATCCACCACCAGCTGGTAGCGCATCAGCGACTCATCGGGAATCATCGGCTCGTAAACGCCCTGGATCGGCGCGCAAAATTCGCTGTCGTGCATTTTCTCCTGAAGCACGAACAGAAGATGCGTGGTGTTCGCGTCCGTTTTCAGAAATTCAAGCAACCGCGGCTCCCATGGAATGAAGCTCTTCAAGGTCCAATCCACGGCCACCCATATGCCGAGGGTCCGATAAGAGTTGTAGCGGGCAAGCGCGGTGAAGAAATTGGGTTGATAGTTGAAGAACCCGTGCTCCAAATGAACCGTGAACGGCAGCCCATGCATCATCAGGCCGCCGGGCTTGGCTAGGTCGTGTATCACCTTAAAGCAGTTCAACTGATTGAGGATATGTTCCGTAGTACCGTGATTGGTCACAAGACCATATTTCCCGCGATGCTCCGCCGGAACGGCATCGAAGTTCAGGTCAAGCGTTATTGAGTCGTGGCGCGCATCTATGTCGACGCAGGTATATTCAAATCCCAATCGCTCGTGCAGATGGCGCGAACTAACCTGACCCGTACCATTGTTGTTGTAATACCGCGCCAACTCCTCGGCCGCTGGAGCCGGTTTGCCGAATGCCCGGAATAGCCCCACGAGGAGTTGCGGGTCGTTGCACCATACGTCCTGCGACCCGAGCTCCACGACATTCTTCGCATTGTCGAGCGCACCTAGAATCTTCAGCTGCTGATATAGCGCCAAAACATTCGGACCAAGGCCCATCGTTCGTCCCTCGCGCCTGGATTGCCCGGTGACAATTAGCCATCGAATGCCCACGATGTCCACGCGATTCCGGCCCCTGACAGGGAGCCTTGCACCGCCGTTACCGGCGAAAATCAGACGATAAGGAGATGCTCAGATGCCGTTGCGAGGATGTCCGCGCCTGGTAGGAAATTGCGAGCATGCCCTTGCCGAAATGCGGCGCAAACACGAACCTATCCGCCCCGCTCAAGCCGGCCAGCGTATCCGGTCAAAAAAATAACGCACAGCGCCGCGATATCGACCGGGGACTTCAACTGAAACTGAACGTCTGCGCCGTCAGATCGGCAATGGCGACATTGTGCAGATGCACGGCGTTGTCGGCGCTAAAGGTCAGCCATACGCCATTGACGTCTTGGCTCATGACCGACTGGAGCTGGGTGAAGTTACCAATTCCTACCGCGCCGGTGCCGCTTAGATCGACCGTATCGCCCTCGGCCAAGCTGAAATCGATGAAGTGGTCGTGCCCGTCGCCGTAGGCATAGACAACCCGGTCCGCGCCACCGCCGCCGGTCAGCGTGTCGGTCCCGCCCAGCCCGGCCAGGACGTTGGCCCCCTCGTTGCCGGCCAGCACGTTGTCCGCCGCGTTGCCGGTCCCGGCGATCGAACCGGCCCCGCCGATCAGCGTCAGGTTCTCGACCCCGCTCCCCAGCACGTAGCCGGCCGACGCCTGCACCGTATCCGTGCCCTGGTTCGACCCCGACAGCGCTACCAGCGCATCCGCCTGCTTGCCGGCAACGAAGTTGCCCTGCCCCGGCATCGCCCCGTTGTTCAGATACATCGCCGCCTGCGAGCTGAACCCGGGACTCTGGTACAGATACAGAGCTTCCTTGCTCCCGTTCCCGTCCGCGTCCGTCAGCCCCAGCAGCGTCCACGGCCCCGAGTTCGCGATCAGGTCGTGCTGCGCGGTCACGACCCCGCTCTTCAACAGCCAGCTCTGGTTCGCCGTCCCGTCGGTGACGACGACATCCATCTCCCCATCCCCGTCCAGATCCGCCGTCCCCTTGATCGTCCACCCAGCCGGCGCCGCGAACGGCCCCTGTACCTCCGTAACAACATCCCCGGCATCGTCGACGGCGTAGAGGTCGTCGCCGGCGCCGCCAACCATGACGTCGGCGCCAGCGCCGCCGTCCAGCGTGTCGTTGCCGGCCAATCCGGTCAGCGTATCGTTGCCGCCCAGGCCCGACAGCGTGTCGCCGATCTCCCCGCCCGTCAGCGTGTCCGCGCCCGCCGTCCCCGTCAGCGTCAGTGCCGCCAGCAGACTGCCCGCCGCGAAGTCTCCGGTCGTCAGCGTCTTGTTGCCGGCCAGGTCGATCGCGAAGTCCGCAACCCCGTCCCCGTTCACGTCCCCCGACACCACCGTCACGTTGCCCGACGCGTCGTAGGAATACCGCAGCGCCCCGGCCTGACCGTCGAACCCACCGGTGCCCAGGAACCGGAACGCGTTGTCTCCGGCCACCATCGTGTTCGCGTCGATCGCCGCCAGGTCCAGCAGGTCCGTGCCTATCGCGAAGTCCGTCACCAGGTCGTGCTTGCCCGCGGCCGCCGGGCTCTCCCCGTCGTCGAACGCGAACCTATCCACCCCCGCCCCGCCGCTCAGCGTGTCGGTCCCGCCCAGCCCGGCCAGGACGTTGGCCCCCTCGTTGCCGGCCAGCACGTTGTCCGCCGCGTTGCCGGTCCCGGCGATCGAACCGGCCCCGCCGATCAGCGTCAGGTTCTCGACCCCGCTCCCCAGCACGTAGCCGGCCGACGCCTGCACCGTATCCGTGCCCTGGTTCGACCCCGACAGCGCTACCAGCGCATCCGCCTGCTTGCCGGCAACGAAGTTGCCCTGCCCCGGCATCGCCCCGTTGTTCAGATACATCGCCGCCTGCGAGCTGAACCCGGGACTCTGGTACAGATACAGAGCTTCCTTGCTCCCGTTCCCGTCCGCGTCCGTCAGCCCCAGCAGCGTCCACGGCCCCGAGTTCGCGATCAGGTCGTGCTGCGCGGTCACGACCCCGCTCTTCAACAGCCAGCTCTGGTTCGCCGTCCCGTCGGTGACGACGACATCCATCTCCCCATCCCCGTCCAGATCCGCCGTCCCCTTGATCGTCCACCCAGCCGGCGCCGCGAACGGCCCCTGTACCTCCGTAACAACATCCCCGGCATCGTCGACGGCGTAGAGGTCGTCGCCGGCGCCGCCAACCATGACGTCGGCGCCAGCGCCGCCGTCCAGCGTGTTACTGCCAGAATTACCGATCAGCGTGTCGTTGCCGCCGCTGCCGGCGATCGTGTAATTCCCCGCGCCGATCAGCTGGCCGACCTCGATATTCGCCTGGATCGTATAGTTGCCGAGCATCTGCACGGTGTCGGTGCCGCCACCCGCGCTTTCAATGACGGTATCCGTGCCGCTGTCCAGCACATAGGTGTCGTTGCCGCTTCCGCCGGTCAGCGAGTCGTTGCCCGCGTCGCCATACAGCACGTCGTTGCCCAAACCGCCGAACAACGAGTCGTCGCCGCCGCCGCCATGCAACGTATCGTTACCGTTGTTGCCGGTCAGCGTGTTGGCGAGCGCGTTGCCCGTAAGCTGCGCGCCGGACGACGTGCCTATCAGGCCGATCTCGACCTCGCTGCCGAGCGTGTAGGCCGCCGCGGTGGAAATCACCGTATCGACGCCGCCGCCAGAGCCTTCAATCGCGACGTCGCCTGCATTGTCGACATAGAACAAATCGTTGCCCGAGCCGCCAATCAGCGAATCGGCTCCGCCCAGGCCGTTGAGCGTATCATTGCCGCTGCCGCCGTCGATGACGTCGTTGCCGGCGCCTCCGGTAAGCGTGTCGTTGCCGCCGAGCCCAAGGATCGACGTGGCGTTCTGCCCTGACGCCGTCAACACATCGTCGCCCGAGGTTCCGGTCAGAGTCGGGCTCATGGCCAGGATCGCATTGCCGAAGGCCTGGACGTCGACGCGCTTATAGTAGGCGTTGGTATTGGCGACGTTGTCGTTCTCATCGTCGCCGTCGTAGATGGTGGCGCCGGTCGATTTCAGCATCGATGTAAATTCTGCCACGGTCAGCTTGCGGCCGATCGTCTGCACCGCCAATTCCTGCATCAGCGCCACACTGCCGGTGATATGCGGCCTCCCCCGGGTTGTACC
>CAYTJV010000581.1:0-5047 GCA_964438165.1 uncultured Planctomycetaceae bacterium
CCCCCATCGCCCCAAGCGACCACCGCAACGTGGAAATCGGGGCGGAGGGCCAGCGCCACCCCGCCCCCTGGGGCAGCGGCGGGGGGGGGGGCGAGGGGGAGGGAAGGGCGGAGAAGGGAGAGGGGAAGAGGGAGGAGGGGAGAGGGGGAGAGGGGGAGAGGGGGAGAGGGGGAGAGGGGGAGAAGAATATGGGCGGTGGGACGAAGCCTGAGGTCAAGGGGGACGGGCCAATGGTCCGAGGGGCGTCCACGGGAAGCAAGCCGCCGGGGACCGAGGGAACTGTCTTCAGGAGAGGTCGAAGATCCCGGTCGGAGGGCAAAGGGGGGACGGATCCGGGCGACGAGCATTAGACGGAGAGGGGGAGAAAGGGAGAGATCGAAGCTGCTGCTTTGTCTCCCCCTCTCCCTCTCTCCCTCACGCCGCTTCCGCGTGGGCCGAGGTCCGCAAGCGGCCTTGGAGTCGCTCCCGGGCGCCGTCGCGGATTTGGGCGAGCAGTCCGGCCAGTCCTTGGCGCAGCATCGGCATCGGGGAAGCTAAGTCGCGCTGGGCGCAACGGGTGTTGAGCGACGTTTCCCGGAGGTTCTTGGACTCCGACGGGACGGGCATGGCCGCTTGAGCGTGTCCACCGGGGAGCGGCAGGCCGGCCAGCGAAGCCAACTCGCCGGCGAAACGGCACGCGCTGGTCCGCTCCGCGCCCGCGATGTGGTACAGCCCGCTCAGTCCACGCTCGTACGCTAGCCACAACAACCTCGCCAGATCGGCCGCCAGGATCGGCGCGGCATAGGCGTGGGGGTCGATTGTGCACGGGAGCCCCTCGGTAAGGCTGAGCCAGACTCTTTCGGCAAACGACAACTCATCTTCACGGGGGCTCCATCCGTAAGCGTGGGTGCGGACCACGAGCGCCCCCGAGCCTTCCAGGGCCCGTTCCATGGCCACCGCTGCCCGCGCCAGCGGATGCTTGCTCAGGGCCGACGAGTGCTCGTCGTGGAACATCCGCGGGCCGGCGAAAACGGCGTCGGTGGAAAGGACCGTCAGTCGGGCCTCCGCTCGCTGCGATGCGTCGACCAAGGCCCGGCACACGGCCCGCTCCAGACCGTCGTGTATGCGCGTAGCCGAATTCGCCAGAATTCGGGGTAAGTGCTCGCCATCTCCCGAATTCTGGCGAATTCGGCTACGACCCCATGAATGATCGGGCTTCTTGTCAAAGCTTTTCCACTCGTCAAAGAAATCCCAGCTTCCACGGGCAAACGGCCCACAGTGGATGATCCAGTGCGGCCTTGTCTCCCGAATCCAACGCGCCAGGGCACTGGGGCGAGCAGACTCCCAGCGGTCGATCTGGCACTCAGGCAGCGTCACCGGGTGATCCCGATATAGCCCGATCACGTTAGCCCGGCGCGAAAACCAATCGGCGAGGTTGCAGCCGATTGCCCCGTCCACCCCAGTTACCAGGAGTCGCAAGGGCCGGCTCCGGACTCGTCCCGGCTCAGCCGCATCGAAATGCCATGTTGGGTCGAACATCCGCGCACTTCCCGGGAGATGACGTTGGGCGGATTGTAACTGCGGCACTCCCCAGGACCAACCCGAGTTCCATTGCTAGCAATGCTAGCATCGGACTTTGGAGTGCGGCGACTCGTCGCCGCTTTCTTTTTGGCGGCACAAGTCGGCACGGTCCAAGAAAAAAGAAAGCGGCGACAAGTCGCCGCACTCCAAAGGCGCACTCCGAAGGGCTGTTACTCCATCTTGACGGTAAGGAATCCGGGGTGCTAGATTATTGGGTGCGATGGGAGGCGGGTGTCAGAAGGGATCACTGACTCCAACAGGGAGGGCGATCGGATGCTGAAGACCTTGGGAATCGTCGATGCCTGCTTTCGGTCGCCTGCGGCCAGATCGGGGGCCTCGCGCAAGTTGGGCGGCAAATCGGTGCTGGAGTGGGTCGTTCGACGCGTCACCGATTGCCAGCAACTCAGCGGCGTGATTGTCGTCGTCTCCGACGACCCGGAAAACCAGTTCGTCTCGAAGCTCGTTCCCGCGGACGTGCCCGTGTACGCACCCCGCAAACCGGACCCCTTGGGCTGTCTGGCCGCCGCGCTCGGCGAGTACCCGGCGGAAGCAGCGGTGCGGATCGGCACAGCGTACCCGTTCGTCGACCCGCAGTTGATCGACCGGCTCGTGATCGCCGCCGAGGCCCGTGCCGAATGGGACTACGTCGGCTACTGCTCGCGCGACGGCCGGCCGGCCATCCTCTCACCGGCGGGCGTGTATGTCGAGTGGTTTCGCCCCGAGGCCCTGCGCCGCGCCGTGCGGCGGGCGAGGGAAACGCTCGACCGCGAGCAACCTACGCGGTATCTGTACTCGCACCCGGAGAAGTTCCGCGTACGCTTGATCCCCGTGCCGGAGCAGATCGACCGGGAGGACGTGCGCCTGCGCGTGGACATGGAAGAGGACTTCGACCACGCGGTGGCGATCTTCGAGGCCCTTGGGCCCGAGCTGGACTACCAACGGATCGCCGATCTTCTGCACCACCAGCCGGCCCTGCGGAGCCGGATGGCGGCCATCAACCGCGCGGCCGCCAAAGGCTAACCCGGATTATTCATGGGGTCGTAGCCGAATTCGCCAGAATTCGGGGTTAAGTGCTTGCCGTCTCCCGAATTCTGGCGAATTCGGCTACGCGCACACTGCGCCGCATTGCACCCGGTCCCCGAATAATCCGCGATAGGGGGCGGGATTCCTTTCGCATGTCGGCGGCAGGCGTTTTCCGCCATGGAGGGGTCTCATCGCCGCCATGGAAAAAGGATTCGTGCCCCCTAATTGGATGTTTTTTAGACTGTTTGTACCACCCAAAAGCGTCGCTGTTTGGCGGTTTTCTCCGCCACTTCCACGCTGGATGAAAAGCATAAGCTAGCTTTGGTTAAATGCGAGTTAGCGCCTGTTGCGGGCGGACGCTCCGCCCGGGCGTGAGACCCTCGCTGCAATTGTGTTGCTTCCGCGTGGCGGGATAGCCGACACCTAGCTCGATCCACAGCGTTATGCTTCGAGTTCCGGTTCACGCGATTCAGCCGGGAATGGTCCTTGCCCGGCCCATTCCCTTGCCCACCAACCCGTATCGCTACTTGCTCCAGCGGGACCGCGAGATCCCCATGGATCTGGTGCCGCGGTTGCAGCAACTGGGGATCTATGAGGTTTGGGTCCGGCACCGGCAGTTGGAGTTCCTCGAAGAAATCATCGACGAAGGGCTCAGCGAGCATCAGCGCCAGGTGTATCTCCGCGTGCGGCAGAACTTCGCGGCCATCATCCGCGACACGAGCGTAGAGATCGACGTGGTCGGCTTCCAGAAGTCGATCGGCGAGCTGTTCGGGTTCCTGAAGGGGAGCTCCGGCAGCCGCGTGTTGTTGCAGAAGCTCGACGCCTTCGACAACTACCTGATGTCGCACTCCACCAACGTCTGCTACCTGTCGCTGTTATTGGGGATGAAGCTGGAGCGGTACTTGATTGCCGAGCGGCGGTTCAAGTCGGCCCGCGAAGCCAAGGACCTGCACCTGCTGGGGCTGGGCTGCCTGCTGCACGACATCGGCAAGATGCTCGTGGCCAAAGCGATCCTCCACAAGCCGGGGCGACTCGACGCCGGCGAGATGGCCGAGATGCGGCGGCACACGGTCTACGGCTACCAGTTGGTGCGGCGGAGCATCCCGGCCAGTGCGGCCCAGATCGTGCTCAATCACCATCAGCGTTGGGACGGCTCGGGGTATCCCGCCCGGATCGATCCCCAGACGCGGCAGGAGTTGGCGCCTTTGGCGGGAAGGCAGATTCCCGTGTATTCCCGGATCACCATTGTGGCCGACGTGTACGACGCGGCCACCACCCGGCGCTGCTACTCCGACGCCAAGCTGCCGGTGCAGGTGCTCCATGAGATGCGCCACAAGTGCCAGGGCTTCTTTGACCCCGCGGTGGAATCGGCGTTCTATCGGACGGTGCCCCCCTTCCCGATCGGACAAGTGGTCCAGCTCTCCAATGGCATGGAAGCCGCGGTGATCGATTTCAATCCCGCCTGCCCCGCGCGGCCCAAGGTGAAGTGTCTTCGCACGCCGACGGGCCAGCCCTTCGATCGTCCCGGCCAGGAAGAAATCGACCTGAATCTCGTCTCCAACCTGGAGATCGCCTGGGTCGACGGGCAGGACGTGCGCCCTTACACCACGTGCCAGCAGTCGAGCGAGACCGTGGCCGCGATGGCGTGAAGAGAGGATTCGGGGTTCGGAAGAAGAGGGGGAGAGGAGGAGTAGAGGAGAGGAGGAGTAGAGGAGAATAACGCGCATCGATCTCCTCTACTCCTCCACTCCTCCACTCCTCTTCTTCCGAACCCTGAACCCTGAACCCTAGAACGCGGTCTTGCCCACGGTCCACCCTGCGGGTAGATTACTCCAGACGAGGGACTACCTCGCGGCGTGGCATCGTGCTCACCCCTCGCGTCCGGCCATGATCGAGATCAGCGATTTCACGAAGTGCTACGGCGATCTGGTGGCCGTGGATCGGCTGAGCTTGAAGATCCACCAAGGAGAGACGTTTGGATTCATCGGCCCCAACGGGGCGGGCAAGAGCACCACGATCCGCTTTCTCGCCACGCTGCTCAACGCTACCCATGGCGACGCGCTTGTTAATGGCTACAGCGTCCGCCGGGCGCCGCTGGAGGTGCGGCGCTCGGTCGGCTACATGCCCGACAGTTTCGGCGTGTACGAGCGGATGAACGTCGGGCAGTTCCTCGATTTCTTCGCCGCGGCCTACCGGATCCCTCGCTCCCGCCGCCGGCGCGTGATCGACAACGTCTTGGAGCGGCTCGGACTGGCGGCCCAGCGCAAGACATCGCTCCGCGGACTGTCGCGCGGGATGAAGCAGCGGCTGTGCCTGGCGAAGACCCTCCTCCACGACCCGCCGGTGCTGATCCTCGACGAGCCCGCCAGCGGACTCGAACCCCGCGCCCGCGTGGAACTGAAGTCGCTTCTGGCCGAGCGCCGCCGGGCCGGCAAGACGGTCCTCGTTTCCAGCCACGGTCCGG
>CAYTJV010000582.1:0-5040 GCA_964438165.1 uncultured Planctomycetaceae bacterium
CAACCTCGGCCTCGCCCTAAAGGATCAGGGAAAGCTCGACGAGGCCATCGCCTGCTACCGCAAGGCCATCGAACTCGATCCGAAATTCGCCGACGCCCACAACGACCTCGGCGTTGCGCTGCGAGATCAAGGCAAGCATGACGAGGCCATGGCCTGCTATCGCAAGGCCATCGAGCTCGACCCGAAATTAGCCATGGCCCATTACAACGTCGGCATCTGCCTGAAGGAAAAAGGCAAGCTGGAGGAGGCCATGGTGTTCTTCCGGACGGCCATCGAAGTCGACCCGAAACACGTTTGGGCGTTGATCCACCTCGGTATTGCCCTGGCCGAACAGAACAAGCTGGACGAGGCCATTGCCTGCTACCGCAAGGCTATCGAACTCGATCCGAAATACGCTGGGTCCCACGCCAACCTGGGCAACGCCCTGAAGCATCAGGGGAAGCTAGACGAGGCCATCGCCTGTTACCGCAGGGCGATCGAACTCGACCCGAAACATGGCGGGCTCCACACCAACCTCGGCGCCGCCCTGGCGAACCAGGGGAAGCTGGACGAGGCCATCGCCTGCTACCGCAAGGCCATTGAACTCGACCCGAAAGTTGCCGCCGCGGCCTATACCAACCTTGGCCCGGCGCTGGCCAGCCAGGGGAAGCTGGAGGAGGCAGTCGCTTGCAGCCGCAAGGCCATCGAACTCGATCCCAAGGCATACACGGCGCTGAACAACCTTGCCTGGCACCTGGCAACGGCGGACGACGTCAAGCTCCGCAACCCCACCGAAGCGATTGAGCTGGCCCGGCAGGCCGTCAAGCTCAACCCGACGCCTTGGGCGTTCTGGAACACGTTGAGCGTTGCCGCCTATCGGGCGGGCGAGTGGAAAGCGTCGCTGGATGCCCGCCAAGAGAAGCTCCAGCGCCGCCCGATCGCCGCCGAGGACCGATTGTTCCTGGCCATGACCCACTGGCAGCTCGGCAACAAGGCCGAGGCCCGCAAGTGGTACGACGAGGCAATTACCGAAATCGCCAAACAGAAGACAACGGGCGCCAGCTTGAGCAAGCTGCGTCAGGAGGCGGAGCAATTGCTGGGGATAACAACTTCCCCGAATCCGCCGGAAGGCGGCAAGCCGCAGCCGGAGAAGGCAAAGCCGTAGGTACAAGACAAGAGGAGCGGCCATTTGGAGTGCGGTGATTTATCACCGCTTTCGTGAGCGGCCGCAAGCCGTCGTGAGGCTGTTTTTGGGTAAGAGCGGTTGTAGGTTTCTGGTGCGAGAACACCGGAAAAAGCGGCGATGAATCGCCGCACTCCAAAGAAGGAAGGTGGGTCATCGGCCTTGCGGCCTTGACCCACCCTACGAGAAAACAAACCGGCCGGTGAGCCTGTACCGACAAGCACTTCTCACCGGCCGGAGCCTGAAGGCCCGGGCCCACGGTCCGCGCGCCCGGTCCTGACGGCCTTTTGATTGTACCGCGCGGACCACCTCCTGAAGAAGGGACGAAACGATGGACAGTAAGAGATTCTGTGGTGTGGCCGTCGCGACGCTGACTTTCGTGGTCGCGGTCGCAGCGCTGGGCTGGCCGGCCTTGGCCCAGCAGCCGGAGCCGGTGTGGCGGTATTTCGCCCTCGTGGGGTTAAACCAGTGGAACCCTCCGCCGTCACCCGACCTGATGGCCCCCGAGTCGAAACTCCTGGTGATGCAGTCTCATGCACAGGCCATCCCGGTGGTTAGCTTCGGGTTTGACTCGCCCTCCCATGCAGACGAATACTGGTATGAGGGCGGTGAGGCGGCACACGTTACGAGCCAGGGCGTCGAGAAGTACCGCCTCTTATGGCTGGGCTGGCCACCGCCGAGCGGCGCGATCGCCTGGACGGGGCCGGACGGAGCCGCCTGGTTTGATCCGACACCCATCTACGTTCGGCCAGCAAGCGGGAGCGAAGCCGGCTACGATGGCAGCAAGTTTTGGGTCGACGACCTAAGGTATGGTGTCCCTTCTACCGCGACGGTGTGGTATTTCGGCGTGGGGTGGTTTAGCAAGTAGAAATCGGAAGCGCGGAGCAGGGCGTCGGCCCGGGGCTCCCTGCTGCGCACATCTGGCGCCTCGTTGTTACACGAGGAAAGCCACGAAGCCAATTCCGCAAAGAGCAACCTAAGAGGAGATCACGACCATGAGATCAAGACGCAAGATTCACCTGTACCTTTTCGCTGTAGCGGCTCTGTCATGTGCGTTGACGCCGATGCTCGCGCAAGCCGGCAAGCCCCCCAAACCCGGCGACGGGGGCGGCAGCGCGGCCTTGTACACGCTCACCGATTTGGGAGGCCTGACGGGCGGCAGCTTCGTCCAAAGCCGGGCCTCTGGAGTCAATAAACCGGACGCGGCAGGGCTGATGCAGGTCGTTGGCTTCTCTTTTGCGCCGAACCGTGATGAGCACGCCGTGGTTTGGGATGTGACCGCGGACGGGCAAGTCCTGGACCTTACGGACATCGCTCCCCCCGGCTATGTGGATAGTCGTGCCCGCGCAGTCAACGACGACGGCATCATCCTCGTCGGCGGCTATGTGTTCGTTCCCGGCAAGGGCCTGTTGACGCTTCCAGGATTTGGCGGTGGAAGCGGCCTTCCCACCGGTCTGAATGACGTGGGAGACATCGTAGGATCGGCGCCCCATTCCGACGGAACGGATCACGGCGCCAAATGGCATGTGGACGTGCTAGGCAACATCAGCGGCCCGATTGACCTGGGTGACTTCATTCCGCAGGACATCAACGATTCAGGCGTGATGGCCGGATCCCAGGCGATTGCTCGGTTTAACGGGAGTACTATCGAGGTGACGCCGCTGGGATTGCTCGCGCCGAATCACGTCTCGATTGAGGTCTTCGCCATCAACAACTTCGATGAGGTCGTCGGCCATTCAGCAGAGCCGGCGATAGGCAGCGATGGCGTCCCGGGCGTTCTCTACCACGCCTTTCTCTCGAGGCGGGTCAACGGCATCATGACCATGATTCCGCTCGGCGATCTGGGCGGGGGAACGAGCAGCGCCTACGACATCAACGACGCAGGCCAGGTTGTGGGCGAGTCGTTGACGTCCACCGGGGGCCAAGCCGGCTTCCTCTGGCAGAACGGAGTGATGGCTAATCTCAATAACATCACCGACGTCGGCAGCGGGAGGAAGACCCTGCAAATCGCCTACGGGATCAACAAGACCGGCCACATTGTCGGTTCGCTACAACTGGGAAAACCGATCAGCGAGTTGCACGGTTTCCTGCTTGTTCCAAAGGCGAAGTAGGGATACAAAAAGGGGACATCACTGATTATCAGCTATTTGTCCGCGGTCCGCGGTTCTCCTCAGAAATCAGCGATGTCCCCTTTTTCCCTCCGTGGGGACTTTCTCGGCAGGCGGCGTGTGCGGTAGAATACTGCTGCGTCGGGAGCAGTAGGGCGGCGGGCGGACCCTTTCGGAGATTCTGGGTGACTTCATCCGCCCCACCTGAGCGCAGGTCCCGCTGATGCGATACACGGTATTGTGGGTTCCGGGAGCTGAGCGGGAGCTTGTGGCATGAAACGTCGCTCTTTCTTAAAACTGGCCGGAAGTGCCGGCGCTGCGGCATCGTGCGGCGGGGAGCTCGTCCTGGCCGATGGCGACGCGAAGGGGCCGCGGGGCGAGCCGGCGCTCTTGGACCGGCACTTGCTTCGCGAGCGGAACCAAAACCGCTCGACCGTGGTTTGTCAGCATGGGATGGTCTGCACGAGCCAGCCGCTGGCCAGCATGGCCGGCGTGGATATTCTCAAGGCGGGCGGCAATGCGATCGACGCGGCCATCGCGGCCAATGCCATGCTCAGCCTGGTTGAGCCGATGAGCTGCGGGCCGGGCGGGGACCTGTTTGCCATCGTGTGGAGCGAAAAGGAGCGGAAGCTCGCCGGGCTGAACGCCAGCGGCCGCTCGCCGTACGGCTGGAGCCTGCAAGACGCCCAGGCCCTCGGCCTCCAAGAGATTCCCGCCTACAGCCCGCTGTCGTGGAGCGTGCCGGGGTGCGTTAGCGGGTGGGAGGCGCTCGGGAAACGGTACGGCAAGTTGAGCTTGGCGAAGATCTTGGCGTCGACGATCGCCTATGCCCGCGAGGGGTTTCCCGTGTCGCCCATCATTGCGGCGGGCTGGTCGATCCGTCCCGAGCGCGACCGCTTCCTGGCCGGGACCTATCTGCCCGGCGGCAAGCCGATCGGTTTTGGCGACGTCTTCAAGAACCCGGACTTGGGCCGGTTCTATGAAGTCCTTTCCCGCGACGGGCCCGCGGCGTTCTATCAAGGCGAGTTTGCCGAGCGGATTGTGAAGTTCTCGCAGGCCAACGGCGGGCGGTTCTCGCTCCGCGACTTTCGAGATCATAAGGCCGACTGGATCGATCCGGTCGGCAGCAGCTATCGCGGCTACGATGTCTGGGAGATTCCGCCCAACGGCCAGGGCATCGCGACGCTCCAGATTCTCAACATGTTGGAGACGTTCGACGTCGCCGCGCTACGGCCGAATTCCGCCGAGCACTTGCACCTGTTCCTCGAGGCCAAGAAGCTGGCCTACGAGGACCGGGCCGTGTACTACGCGGACATGGATTTTGCCAAGGTGCCGCTTGCGGAACTGATCTCGAAGGACTATGCCCGTCAGCGGGCCAAGCTGATCAACCCCAAGCGGGCCGCCCAACAAGTCGCGCCGGGCCGGCTGGGCCGCGGCGGCGACACCGTGTACCTCACCGCGGCCGACGCCGAGGGCAACATGGTCTCGCTGATCCAGAGCATTTATCACGGCTGGGGCTCGCGCTACGTGCCCGACGGCCTGGGATTCTGCCTGCAAAACCGCGGCCAGTTGTTCTCGCTCGATCCGAAGGATCTCAACAAGCTCCAGCCGCACAAGCGCCCGTTCCACACCATCATCCCCGCCTTTATGACCCGCGAAGGCAGGCCGGTCTTCTCCTTCGGCGTGATGGGCGGCGACTTCCAGCCGCAAGGCCAGGTCCAGGTGGTGATGAACCTGATCGATTTCGGCATGTCGGTCCAGCAGGCCGGC
>CAYTJV010000583.1:0-5038 GCA_964438165.1 uncultured Planctomycetaceae bacterium
CTCGGCAACAGCCGGGGCCGGGCCAGGTGGAGATCCGTGTCCGTGCCACGGGCTTGAATTTCCGCGACGTGCTGAACCTGCTGAACCTCTACCCCGGCGACCCGGGGCCGCTGGGCGGAGAGTGCGCGGGCGAAGTCACCGCCGTGGGCCCGGGGGTCGAGCATCTCCGGCCGGGCGACCAGGTGCTCGCCTTGGCGCCGGCGAGTTTCGCCAGCTACGTGACGACGCTGGCCGAGTTCGTCGCTCCCAAGCCGGACCACCTCAGCCACGACGAGGCGGCGACCATTCCCATCTGCTTCCTGACCGCCCACCTGGCCCTGCGCCGGCTCGGTAAGATGCAGCCCGGCGAGCGTGTGCTGATCCATGCCGCTTCGGGAGGCGTTGGCCTTGCGGCCATCCAGATCGCCAAGCAGATCGGGGCGGAGATCTTCGCCACGGCCGGCAGCCCCAGGAAACGCGACTACCTGAAATCCCTGGGCATCGAGCACGTGATGGATTCTCGGTCGCTCGATTTCGCCGCCCAGATCCAGGAAGCGACCGGCGGCGAGGGAATCGATCTGGTGGTCAACTCCCTGACCGGCGAAACGATCGCCGCCAGCCTCTCGGTGCTGCGGGCCGGCGGGCGGTTCATCGAGCTCGGCAAGACGGACCTGTGGGACCAGAAGCGAGTCGACGAGGTCAGACCGGGCGTGGCGTTCCACGCCATCGCGCTCGATCGCATGATGGCCGAAGAGCCCGAGACGGTCGAGCAGTTAATGCGCGAAGTCATGGCCGAGTTCGCCGAAAAGGAACTCGATCCACTCCCGCTTCGGGCCTTCTCCATGCCTCACGTGGTCGACGCCCTGCGCCACATGGCGCGTGCCGAGCACATCGGCAAAGTCGTCATCCAGGCAGTGCAAACCACGGACACGGGCGAGGGGGGGCTGGCACTGCGCGAGGACGCCAGTTATCTCGTCACGGGCGGGCTGGGCGGACTGGGGTTGAAGCTGGCGCGGTGGTTGGTGGACCGCGGGTGCAAGAATCTCATTCTCACCGGCCGGTCCGCTCCTTCCGACGAGGCACAGGGCCATCTGGAAGGGCTCCAGAAGTCGGGGGCACGCATTGCGATGCGCAGGTGCGACGTGGGCAATCGAGAGGACGTGGTCGCCCTGTTGGCGGGCATCCGTGAAGAATTGCCCCCGCTTCGCGGCATCTTCCATCTGGCCGGGGTGCTGGACGACGGAATCCTCCGCGAGCAGAGCCGCGAGCGATTCGACCGCGTCATGGCCGCGAAGGTCCTTGGCGCTTGGAACCTGCACGAGCTCACGCAGGACCAGCCGCTCGACCTGTTTGTCTTGTTCTCTTCGGCCGCCGCGTTGCTCGGTTCCCCCGGCCAAGGCAACTATGCGGCCGCCAACGCCTTCCTCGACGCGCTGGCCCATGATCGCCGGCGGCAGAAGCGTCCGGGGCTTGCCGTCAATTGGGGATCGTGGGCCGAAGTGGGCATGGCCGCGCGGCTGCACCAGACCGAGGGACGCCGCTGGTCCGCCACAGGGCTGGGTTGGATCGAGCCGGCCCAGGGCCTTCGCACGCTGGAACAATTGCTGCTGGAAGGGCGCGTCCAGGCTGGCGTGATCCCGGTCGACTGGCCGAAGTTCTTCGAGCGAATTCCCGCGGGCAGCGAGCCGGCCTGGTTGGCCGAAATGGCTCGCGGGGCGCGCTCTGCGGCATCCGGCGAAAGCGGCCCGCCGGCCCTCCTGGAGAAACTCAAGGCCGCCACGCCCGCCGAACGGATCGGCCTGGCCTTGGCTCAGGTGCGTCAGGAGGCGGCGGAAGTGCTGGCGATGGGCGACGGGGAGCTTCCCGATCCGCGCCGGCCGTTGAACGAGCTGGGGTTCGATTCGTTGACCGGCGTGGAATTTTGCAACCGGATCGGCCGATCGATCGGCGAGCACCTGAACCCGACCCTGTTGTTCGACTATCCGACCCTTGAAAGCCTGGCCAGCCACGCGGTCCGGGGCATCCTCCACCTGGACTGCGACGGAGAAACGCCCGCCGCCCAGCCGGAAGAGACCCGCGACGAGGTCCGCGATGAAATCCGCGACCAGACGCTGGCCGAGGTAGAGGCGATGTCGGAAGAAGAAATGGACGCGCTGGTGGAGGCGCAACTGGAGAAGCTCGGGCAGTGAGGAGTGCGGGGCGGAATTAGGTCCCCACCGACCCCGTGTCGGTGGAAAGGGGTTTGGCGACTAGATGAGAGGAGCTTAATCCCGAACGATCCCCACCGACCCCGTGTCGGTGGAAAGGGGTTTGGCGACTAGCACTGCCCCTGTAGTTGTCAAACCCTTTTCCACCGGCACGGGGCCGGTGGGGAAAAGGAACGCCGGCCGTGACGAAGCCGGCGCCGCATGGCCGCCCTAGTCACCAAACCTTTTTCCACCGGCACGGGGCCGGTGGGGAGGGTGGTGAGCGTTTACGTCGCAACTTGGTGGGGATAGACGGAAATCCGTTTGGTGCTTGTGGTAGGGACGGATTGGGAATCCGTCCGCGGATTGTTGTAGGGCGGATTGGCAATCCGCCCCACACAGGGAGGAGAGCTAGACGTGGCGGACCCGGTTTCCCAACGCCTCGAACGCATGAGCCCATTGCAGCGCGCCGTGTTCGCGCTCAAGGAAACGCAGGCCCGCCTGGAGGCGATCGAGCGGCAGCGGAGCGAGCCGATCGCGATTGTGGGGATGGCGTGCCGTTTTCCGGGTGGGGCCGGGGATGCCGCGTCGTACTGGCGGCTGATGCGCGATCGGGTCGAGGCGATCCGCGAGATCCCGTCGGACCGCTGGGACGTCGACGCTTTCTACGACCCGGATCCAACCGTTCCCGGCAAGATGAACACGCGCTGGGGCGGGTTCCTGGACCGGGTCGACGAGTTCGACAATCATTTCTTCGGCGTCTCCGATCAAGAGGCCGCCCGCATCGACCCTCAGCAGCGGATTCTGCTGGAGCTCGCCTGGGAAGCCTTGGAGGACGCGGGCCTGCCGCCGCGCACGCTTCGCGGCTCCAAGACGGGGGTCTTCATCGGCATCTCGGCGAGCGATTACGCCATGCTGCTGTCCGTGGACCGCGGCCAGACCGACGGCTACGCCGCGGCCGGCACGTCGCTGTGCCTGGCGGCCAATCGCATATCGTTCGCCTTCGGCTGGCACGGGCCGAGCATGGCGATCGACACCGCCTGCTCCTCGTCGCTGGTCGCCATGCACTTGGCCTGCCAGAGCCTCCGCAGCGGCGAGTGCGAAATGGCGCTGGTGGGCGGGGCGAACCTGCTGTTGTCGCCGGTCGGGATGATCAACCTCACCAAGGCCGGCATCTCGGCGCCCGACGGCAAGCTGCGGGCGTTCGACGCTGCTGCTTCCGGCTACGTGCGGAGCGAAGGCGCCGGCATCCTGGTTCTCAAGCCGCTCTCCTCGGCCCTGAAGAACAACGACCGGATCCGCGCCGTCATTCTCGGCAGCGCCGTCAACCAGAACGGCACCAGCAACGGGCAAACCGCTCCCAGCCGTCCCGCGCAGGAGCAGGTGCTCCGCGAGGCTTACGCCCGGGCGAGGATATCTCCGGGCCAGATCCAATTCGTTGAGACGCAGGGGACCGGGACCCGGCTGGGCGACGCCATTGAAGCCATGGCGCTGGGCAGCGTCTTGCGCGAGGGGCGCGAACCCGGCTCCCGCTGCGCCATCGGCTCGGTGAAGACCAACCTCGGCCACCTGGAGGCGGCCTCGGGCGTGGCCAGCGTCATGAAGACCGCGTTGGCGCTGGAGCATCGTCAGTTGCCGCCCAACCTGCACTTCCAGACGCCCAATCCGGACATTCCTTTTGATCGTCTGCCGCTTCGCGTCGTGCGCGAGCTGGAGCCCTGGCCGGAAACGACCGGGCCGCGACTGGCGGGAGTTAGCGCCTTTGGCTTCGGGGGGAGCAACGCGCACGTGGTTCTCGGGGAGGCCCCGGCAGCCGAGGTCGCTGCGGAAGCGGCGCCCGGTCCGCACCGGTTCCTGCTGCCGCTTTCGGCCCGCACGGAGAAGGCATTGCGCGACCTGGCCGAAAGCTACATCGCATTCCTGCGCGCCGATCCGCCCGCTTGGCGCGATATCTGCTACACGGCGGCCCAGAGACGCGAACATCACGACTGCCGCCTGGCCGTGCTGGCCGACTCGCACGCGCAGGCGATCGAGCTGCTGACCGCTTTCCTCCGCGATCAACGTGGGGCAGGTTGCCAACCTGCCGCCGAAACCACTATCCCCAAAACTTCCGAAGTCTCGAAGACTTCGGAAGTTTGCGGCTGCCGGATCATGGTCGGCCGGCGGCCCTATGGGCGCGAGTTGAAGGTCGCTTTTCTGTTCGGCGGCGGAGCCGAAGACTGGCAGCCGTGTGTTGCCGGCCTCACGGATGCGGTTCCCGGGCTGTGCGCGCACCTGGAACAAGTCGGCGCCGCGGTGGAGCGCCGCGACGGCGCGTCTGGCGCGCCGGCGTGGAGCGAAGCCAGCCGCGGGGCGGAGCCCGCCTCTGCGTGGCCCGCCCTCTTGAGGCTGCAATTGGCGCTTTCGGCCTGGTGGCGGAGCGCGGGCGTCGCTCCGGACTCGGTCCTGGGCCGGGGCGTGGGCGAGTTGGCGGCGGCCTGTGCGGCCGGAATTCTCGCTGCCGACGAAACCCTGCAATTCGTTGCGGCCTGCTCGGGAGTGGAGGCGAATCGCGCAGTCACTGCCCCGGCATCCCGAGCGGCATCGTTGCCCTTCGTGTCGGCCGTGGATGGTCGGTCGCACCGCGGACCCGATCTGGACGCCTCGCATTGGCGCCGCTCGCTCGAATGCGGAACCGGCTGGACTGCGGCCCTCGCGGTGCTCGGCGATCGGCAGGTCGACGTGTGCCTGGAGATCGGTCCGGGCCGAGCGGGGCCAGTCCTTTCGGGATGGACGAATGCGGAGGGACAGCCTGCGACGATCATCTCCTCGTTCTCTCCCTCACCCCCTGCCCCTCCCCCCCCAGCGGGCGAGGGGAGTTTGGACTCGCTCTC
>CAYTJV010000584.1:0-4992 GCA_964438165.1 uncultured Planctomycetaceae bacterium
GCATACTGCTCGGACCGGGCCACTCGGTGTTGATTCCGTACTCGAAGGTGTAGGGGGCCCGATACATGTAAGGCGCTACTCTCACCCAGGTAGCATGCCGCATCTGGCCGTCACAATCGGGCACGCCGGCCATCGAGCCGATGTTACAGCACCACGCCACCCCCACATAGGCCGCGCGGAATACGGCTTCCCCCGCGCTCTGCCGTGGAACGCCGGTCCCGCAGGCGAAACGATTCGTCGGATTCTTGTATCCGTAGGAGTTGGTCTCCATCACGGCCACCACATTCGAGGTCCCGTCCAGGACGTTGGCCAAGTCGCACGTCTTGTTGTTTGGGAAAACGCCGCTGTAGTCGCGGCGCCAAATGGCAGGATAATTCACAATCCATGGCCACCAAGACGCGATCGTGCCGTTGGAACCGTCCAACTGCCCATCGCTGCCCTCGCCCCACCACTGATACGTCTCGGCTGCCGAGTAGGCCGTAAACATCACGTTGTAGGTCTGACTGGGCTCCCTGAAGCCGCTGTCGGAGGGACACATCAAGCCCGCGACCTTCGTCTGAGCGAACGGCTGGGGTGCGTTCCCCGGGATGTTCCAGGCCGGCAGCCTCGTGTCCATCAGGCTATAGAGCGCCGTCTGCTCCATGTAAGGCGCGATCTTCGTCAACCAAGTGTGATGGTACGGAACAACAGCGCCCGCAGGCGAAACGTACGCGCCAACAATCAGCGGCGGGAGGCTCTTCATAGCGTCCAGATAATTGTGGAGCGCCAGGCCGATTTGCTTCACGTTGTTGGTGCACTGCGAGCGCCGGGCCGCCTCCCGCGCGGCCTGAACGGCCGGCAACAACAGTGCAATCAAGATACCAATGATCGCAATCACGACCAGCAGCTCCACCAACGTGAAGCCGCGACGAACGGGACGTCTCATGGCGTTACCTCCAGTAAAGAAGGAAAAAGGACGACTGCCGCTCGGCACCGTACCGACGGTTAGCGATTCCTCCAACCGCCAGCAAGTCTAACCTACGGCCACATCGTCGTCAACGATCTGCTGCAGTTTTGGGGCACAGGGGCCAGGCGGCAATCGCATGTGTACCCACAGAGACAGGATCTCATACCATACTTTGTGGTTATTTCGTGGTGTGAATTCCTTCGGACGTATGCTATCCAGAACTCGTAAACTCGTGGATGTTGCCCGGGCCTCTTGACAGGCATGATAAGATGATATTGGCTGCTTTGAGTAGCGGCGTTCTTGGGAACTACACCTCAAGAGGGAGGGCCACCATGCTTGATCCACCGACTGGTTCAGGCTGAGGAGCAGTTGCCTTTGCTCCTCATAGGTTCTGTGTGTTGGTCCGATTTTCTTTGAACCTTTTGGCTTGGAAGCCCGCCTCCTGAATGGGGCGGGCTTCCGCGTTTCTTGCCGACGCTCGCGTCACTCGTACTGCAGCGCTTCGGTGAGATTCAGTCGTGCGGCCCGTTCGGCAGGAAGCCAAGCGGCGGCCAGGACCATGGCGAAAGCGCCCACAAAGCTTCCGGCGAGCAGGAGCGGATGGACCTGGAACTCCACGGGATGGCCGATGGCCGACATGGTGGCCAGGTTAATGAGGTAGGCCAGCCCCAGGCCCACGACCGTGCCCGGCCCCAGGCCGACGCCGCCGAGGATCACCGCCTGGGAGAGGATGGTCTTGCGGATTTGCCGGCGGGTCATGGCCACCACGCGCAGAAGGCCCAGCTCGCGGGTCTGTTCGAGCACGTTCATGGTCAGGGTATTGAACACGCCGAATCCGGCCACCACGAATCCCAGAACGAGGATTCCCCAGAGGCAGCCGTTGATCTCGACCATCATTCCGTCGATCAGGCGCGTGATGTCGGCCGACGAGTGCAAGAGCACGCCGTGTGTGTCGCAGAGCCTCTGGAGCTCCGTCTGAACTTCCAAGCGGGCCTGAGGATTGGCCCGGATGACGTACCCATCGACGCCCTCCACGCCCAACCACTCCTTGGCCGCCCGGCGCGCCATATAGACGCTCAGCCCGCCCACGAGGTAATCGTTGGCCAGTCCTGCGATGCGGAACGGCTGGGGGCCTTTGCGAGTTTCGATGGGGATCGTGTCGCCGAGTTTCAAGCCTGTCCGTTGGGCTAGGACCGTCCCGATCACGACCTCGCCCCCGAGCAACTCGTCGCGCACCCGGCGGGGATCCCCGCTCTTCAGGTCGAAGTACACCTGGTCGTCTTCCGTGAAGTCCCTGACGATGACCACGACCGGCTGTTCGGCGGCCGTGCCGGTGACGAACCGGAGCGTATCGAGGTTGGTGATTCCGTGTACGCCGCGGAGTTCCTCGCCCAGGGCTTCGGGAAGATCGGCGGACAGGCCGGTGGCCATGTCGGGCATCATCGCGCGGATGAAGAAATCGCCCACGAGGGCCCGGCGGTACCAGTCTTCCACGTTCTTCATGTTGTCGAGGACGGAGCTGGCGATGGCCACCCCGGTGCTGGCGGCGACGAACAATACGCCCACCGTGAGCACCGAGCGCGTGCGATGGCGGGGGATTTGCCGATGGGCCAGGCGGACCTCGACCTGCGTGCGCAAGGGGATTGCCCGGGCGATCAGGCGGAGCACGCCGTCGAGCATGGCGGGGATCATGAGCACGAGACCGACCAGCAGCACCACGCCGGCCATGATTCCCGCATCCGTGGGAATCCAGCCGAAAATCGAAGCGGCAATGCCCCCTCCGCTGGCCGCGGAGACGAGCACTCCCGTCATGCCGACGCTTCGCGAGGAGCGCGCCGTGTCCTCGCGGACCACGCCGTCGATGCCTTCCAAGGGCGACAGGCGGCCCGCCCGGTGCGCCGGGATCCACGCCCCCAAAAGCGAAATCCCCATCCCCAAGACCACGGCCAGCACGAAGGGTGTCGGCGTGATGTTGATCGAAGGCAGAGAAGTCATCAGGAGCTGGTCGAGGGCCCTGGTCAGCAGCCGAGCCCCGCCCAATCCGACCAGGATGCCCAAGAGCGTGCCCACCGCGCCCATCAGCAGGCTCTCGCCGATCAGGAGCTGGGAAACCTGGCGGCGGGTCGCCCCGATCGCCCGCAGAATCGCCAGTTGCCGCCGCCGCTCGGTCACGTTCATCAGGAAGGTATTCAGGATGATGAACGTGGCCAGCAGGAGCGAGAACGACGTGGCCAGCAGCAAGCCATGGTGGGTCGCCTTCAAGGTCTGCTCGACCAGATGGGTTTGCGTGGCCGGTCGCGCCACGCGGACCCCCGTGGGCAGTTGATTGCCGATCTGGGCCACGAGTGCCGCGTCGCCAGCCGGGTCGTCCAGCACGATTTGGACCTTATCCACCTCGCCGCGGGCGCCGAACGCCTTTTGGGCCGACGGGAGCGGAAGGAACACCAGCCCGCCGAGATAGACCGCTCCTGCCCCGCGTGCCCGCAACAGGCCGATCACCTCAAGCTGCCAGAGTCCGCGCCGGGTGAGGAGCTTGATTTCGTCGCCGACGGCGATGCCCATGGATTGGGCGAAGTTGGCCTCCAGCAGGGCGCCGCTTGGGCCGGTGAAGAACTGGCCCTCGGCCAGCTCGTGGTCGCGCACGGCCTCGTCCCGCGCGGGATCGATGCCCAGGGCCGCCAGCTTCACCTTCCGGCCTTTGAAATACATGACGGTCGGCCGCTGCAGCAATGGGGCGGCGCCTTTCACGCCCGGCACCCCCTCCACCAGCCCGACCACCGTCTCCGAAAAACTCCCGCCGCCATCGGCAACGACCTCCAGCGCGGCACGGCCCGTCACGGCGGCGAACATCTCGCGGTAGGCCAGACGCGTGGTCGAAGTGGCGATGCTGATCGACACCACCGCGGCCACGCCAATCACGATGCTCAGCAGGGTGAGCAGGGCGCGGCCCGGACGGCTGCGGATTCCGCGTAAGCTGACTCGCCAAAGGACCACGATGGATTGGGCTCCGGTGCGGGCAGTGGGTTGGGAGGGGGAAGGAGCGGGGATGGCGGCCACGCGGCCAACAGGGCCTCATTATACCACATAGATCCATCGGCGTAGTGCCCTTGGAGATTCGAGGCTCAAGCAGGCGGTGAGGGTTTTTCAGGCCGCCCAAGCTTTGCCTTCGCCACGGCAAAGGGGGCCGGGAGTCTTTTTCCATGTCGGCGATGAGATCTATCCGCGCCGGAAAGCGTCTACCGCCGACATGGAAAAAGACCCCCGACCCCTTCGGTTTGTCCATTTCCAAACAGCCTCTCGGAGGCGTCTCCCCCACGTCGGCGGTATCGACGCCTGAGGTCCGCCGTCGTTTCGGCAGAATCGGCATTCTTGACGCGGAAGGCGCCAGCCGCGGGACCCACCCGAAGCGCACGTCGGCCAAAGTGTCCACTCAGCCGGCTGACGGCGTTGTGGTCGCACGTGCGCGACAAACCCGGTGATAACTCGAATAGGAGAAACACCGATTGATCGCGTCGCATCGACCTGCGAACAATCCTTGCGGGTTTATCGACAATCCAAGAAAAAGGGGAACTTTATGGTTGCTTCCAGACGGTTTTTCGCGCTGCTTGCGCTGGTCGCCTCGATGCTCCTTGCCGCCAGCGCCGTCCCAGCGGTCGGCGCCCCATTGAGCGAGAGCGACCTGGCCAAGCTGGTCGAGCTGCAAATTGGCGACGAGGCGATCGCCGCCAAGATCCAGAAGGATGGTTTGAGTTTCACGCTCTCGGATCAGGTCAAAGAGCGGCTCAAGAGGGCCGGCGCGTCGGACCGGGTCCTTGCGACGATGGAGAAGGCCGGCGGGGCCGCACGACCGGCCGCTGAGAGCAAGGATGCGACGCCGATCATGGTCTGGGTCAAGCGGAGGTACGGCTACTTGGAGAATCCGCTCTATACCGAGTTCAGCGTCAACGGGAAGATGGTCGACATCTTCACCTCCGACACCCGCAAGGACATCGGCAAGCACCTCCAGAACGGTTGGAACACGATCACGCTCAAGACCACGCCGCAGC
>CAYTJV010000585.1:0-4985 GCA_964438165.1 uncultured Planctomycetaceae bacterium
CGGGGAGCGACAGCTTCCGCTTCACGGTCACCGACGACGACCAGGCCGGCGCGCCGCCGAACCTGACCAGCGCCCCGGGGACGGTCTCAATCCAAGTCAACGCGGTCAACCGCCCGCCGGTGGCCGATGCGCAGAGCGTCACCACGGCGCAAGGCGTGGCCGCGAGCATTAGTCTGACTGGCGACGATGGCGACCCCGGGGTGGTGCAGACCCTCAGCTTTGCCATTGCAGGCGGTCCCAGTCACGGCACGCTGAGCGGTTTCGACCCTGCCACGGGCAAGGTGACGTACACCCCGGCGGCCAACTATGCGGGGAACGACAGCTTCAGCTTCACGGTCACCGACGACGCCACCTCAGGGCGGCCGCCTTCGCTCGCGAGCAGCCCAGCCCGCGTGTCGATCACCATCCATCCCGTGGATGAAACCCCGCGATTCGTCGATGTTTCCGTGGAGAGTGTCGGTATCATTCTTTCCGCAGTTCTGCCCAGCAGCCCGACTGGCGGGACGGGACAGAGCACGATTCTGAGCCCAGCGCAGGCTTCGGCGTCTCCGAGGACGGGTCCGTTTCTTGCGCCGACCTTCGGAACCGCAGCTTCTTTGGCGGGATTGTTTCCGCCCGGCAGCCAGGTTGTTGCTCCGCCGTCTGTCGGCCGCGAGCCGACATTGGGTGAGAGTCGGACTGGATTCGACACTAGATTCGGCGGTGGAATGAAGGTCAAGCTCGAGTCAAGCCAAGCGGGCGATCAAGGAGAATCGACCGACAGGTCGCCGTCCAACGCCGATAAGACCGAGCCGCGAGACTCCCAAAACCCGACCCCAACCCCTGCGAACGACGAGCAGGACTCGCCCCCCGCCCCGAAACAAACCGGCCGTTCGACCGCTAGACCCAACGACGTGGCCCTCGCGCTGATGGCCAGCGGGGACCCCTACTATGTGGACTCTGAAGACACTGCGGAAGCCGATGAACCCGATGAGGCCGTAGGGCCGGCCGAAGTCACCAAGTGACTGGACCAAAGTAGGTCAGCGTCCTGTTCAAACGCCTCATCCCACGCCGGCGCAAGCCACCGTAGCGCTGTGAGAAAATACGACGCCTTGCCGGGTTGTGCTAATGGAACATCGCCAGGTCAAATTGCCGCATTCGCACGCATTTAGTGCACCTTGCGTGCGGGCCGACGAGCCGAGAGAATGAAACCACCCCGCGTCCTCCAACTCTCAGCCCAGAGTCGCACGACCATGTTTCGCCGATCACTCGTTGCTTCGTTGGGGTTGCTGGTGGTTGCCTCGGCCACGGTGGCCGAAACGCCCAAGAAGGTCCTGTTGCTGGGGCAGAAGCGAGACCATCCGGCGGGGACACACGAGTATTTCAGCTTTTGCTGCCGCCGCATGATCGCCCAGGCCGTTATGTGGACCCTCAAGCTGCCGATCCCGCAGGCCGGGCTCGCCGTCGATGTTGCCGAGGAGGACTACCAGATCCGGCCCGATCCACCGATTGGGTCTGTCACCAAGTACGGCGCCGCCGGCGCAGAAGACTGGACCCAACTCAAGTTCGATTCGCACCGCAGCGGCAATGCGGCCGATCGGGCCCTCGCCGCGCCACTCGGCCTGCTGGCGAGCGTCCCCTTGAGCGACGCCGTGTTCACCGCCCCGGTGATTGCCGGTGCGAAGGTCTTTGTCGTAGACGGCTCCGGCGTGGTCTGGGCCATCAACACCAAGGATTTCCGCGTCGTCTGGCGTTTTGCCACGCCCGGCGGGCCCGCCAACTGCAACAACGTCTCCTCGCCGGCCATTGCCGGCCGCTATCTGCACGTCGGCACGATGGCCGGAGGCTACTACGTGCTGGACGCCTCGACGGGGAAGCTCGTCAAGGAAATTCCGTGCGGCGAGCCGATCTTCAGCGCCCCGGTGGTCGGACGCGATCGAGTCTATTTCGCGACGCTCGGCTCGAAGGTCTACGCGCTGGAGCCCGACGGCCGGCTCGTGTGGACCTGGGACTACGTAGCCGAGCGGCTGAAGTTTCAGGGCGACCGCTGGAGCGGCGCCGACTGGCGCCGGCTCAAAGGTCAGGTCTCGTGGCGCGATCAGTTCTGCTGCACGCGCGATCTCGCCATGTACGATCGGACGCTCGTCCTGCCGGCCGGCGGGGCGGTCGTCTGGCTGGAAGACGCCGGCGACCGCGCGATCGATCGCGATATTTACCTCGGGCAACGGGAGAGCCCGGCCACGCTGGGCCTGAGCCTGGACTCCTCCGGCACGGTCTACCGCCAGTGGACGCAGCGCGACAACAACGGGGCCGTGGAAGCGCTCCGCTGGAAGGACGGCAAGCTGGAAAGGGGCCTGCTGCCCGGAACCGAGACGAACTACGACAAGCCGGGGCTGTTGAGCTTCTCGTCGGTGAGCCTCCGCGGCGAAGACGCCTACCGCTCCCGGCCGGAGGACGGATTCGGGCTCTGCCGCCATCGGGCCGGGCGCTCGCCGGAGCGGCTTTGCAGTGCGGCCGCGATCGCCGCCCCGGTCCTCGTCAACGACGCGGCCGTGTACGGAGACCTCCAAGGTGCGCTTCACGTGGTGCGGCTGTCGGGAGGCAAGCCGTGGTCGTTCGAGACGCCCTTCCAAAAAGCCATTTCCGCACCGGTCGCCGTCAGCGGCGGCCGCGTCTATTTCGGCGCCGAGGACGGATATCTGTACGTGCTCGGTCCCGGTGGCAAAGCCGCGCTGCCAGACAAAGATCTCCAATTGGATCGCCTCCGCAGCCCGATGCCCGCCGCAGTCGAGAACTCGACTGACTGGTTCACCAGCTTCGGCAACTGGGCCAACACGAACGCGACCCGGCAGGCCGTCCGGCCGCCGCTCAAGCTCCGCTGGATCCGGCGGTACGAAGGCACGGTAAAACACTTTTCGGTGTGCGGCGGCGGCCGGATGTACACCCATACGGCCGAGGGCCAGATCTTCGCCGTGGAACAAGAGACCGGCCGGTTGCTCTGGCGGCGATATTTCCCCGGCGTCCACGTCTCGTACACGTCGCCGCTCTACTGCGAGGGCCGGCTGATCGTGCCGCAAGCCGGTCTGAAAGACTGCCGCCTGCGATGCCTCGACGCGGCCACCGGCAGACTCCTTTGGGAAGCCCCGTTCAGCGGCTCGCCGAGTTGGAACCGTCAGTCGCCGCCGATCGTCTACAAAGACCTGGTCATCTACCAATTCAGCAGCGGAACCTACCGGCCCGACAATTGGCTCTTCGAGCATCAGAGCACGTTCGGATTTCCCGCCGAGCAGAAACCGTTCGTGCGCGCGTGGGATCTGCGCACGGGCAAGGAAGTCTGGACGCGCGATTTCTCGCAGTACGGCTCCGGGGGCGACGACGCCGGCTCGTGCCTGATGGGCGACACCGTGTACTACTCGTGCTACTTCGGCAACAAGCCCATATCGGGGATCACGGCGGCCATCGACCCGGTGAGCGGCCAGGTCAAGTGGGTCTCGACGAAACACGCGCTGCACGCCGGATGCACGATTTCCGCCCGCGACGGCCGGCTCTACCTGGGCGGCTACAACCCGGTCGACGGCGACAAGAACGTCGTCTGGTGCCTCGACGCCCGCGACGGCTCGCTGGTCTGGAAATCCGAGCCGGTTCTGGGGGCAATCCACGTGGTCACCGTGATGGACAAGGCCCTGTTCGCCCACGCCCAATATCGAAACGGCTATCTCTTGGACAAGCAGTCGGGCCGCATCCTCGCCACGCTCACTCAGGGCTACCGCTGCACGCGGTTCACCTGCTGCGAGCCGTACCTGATCGGCTCGAATTTCGACCTGTTCGACCTTTCGCAATCGCCCCAGCTCGTCTCGTCCGGGCCGCAGTTGGACGTGCTGATGTGCGTCGGCGCGCTGGCCTCCAACGGCCGATTGTTCCTCACGACCAACGGCTCGGGCCTCCAGGCCTGCATGGCCGGCGCCGGCGATTGTGGTGCAGGCGTCCCGCCTGCAGGTGCAGCCGAGACGGCCGCACCACAACGAGGCAATCCGTGAAGCCACAGGTCGTCTTGGAGACGGCGATCACCCCGGCGCAGGACGCCGCCATCCGCGCCGGGCTGTGTGCCTGCTTTCCGCCCGACTGCGAGGTATTCAGTCGCACGCGGGCCTGGCACGGCAGCCCCCCCGCGTGGTCCGTCCTCGTGGAGTACGAAGATTTGGTCGTCGCCTATGTGGGGATCGTCGAGCGCCAGATCCTCGTCGGCCAGGAGCGAGTTTCGGTTGCGGGCGTGCAAAACGCCTTCGTCTTGCCTGAGTACCGCGGGCGAGGGCTGTTTCGCCAGGTCATGTCGGCTGCCCTGGAGGAAGCCCGGCGCCGCGGCCTGGAGTTCGGCCTCCTGTTCTGCACGCCCCAGATTGGCGCCAAGTACGCCCGCCAAGGCTGGCGCCTGCTAGACGACCGGAGCGTGACTCGCCTCGACGAAGAGGGTCGCTCGCAGCCCTTGCCGGCGAAGAACGCAACCATGTTCTATCCCCTCGCCAACCGCAACCTGCCGCCGGGCGACGTCCATTTGCAGGGCAACGACTGGTGAAGCACGGATCGGCTGGCGCGCCGCGCTGTGCGCGGGTCTCCCGACCCCGCACTCGCTGTGACCGAAGGTCTCCAATAACGAGGCACAGTTGCCGGCGGCACGTCCCTGAGGCTCTGCGAAGGGCGTGGTTGCTCAGTCGACCCACCAAAGCCACGCCCATCGAGGATCCTGGATGCCACCCAACCACCACCCCGACCAGCTCTATAGGGGGGGCGTCGGAATACGCCGAGATAACGCGAAATCAACTCTCCAGAGGTAGGGAATTGCTGGCGGCGATTCGCACCGGCGACGCCGAGACGCCATGAAAACGGGGGGGCAGGTTGACCGTGCCGATGCTGCCTGACCACAATGGCAGGCCGCCGGTATTGACCCCTGCCAGCTCGCGGATTGTCGATTTAATCTAGCGGCCATATTCCACAAATTCGAGTGAAGT
>CAYTJV010000586.1:0-4979 GCA_964438165.1 uncultured Planctomycetaceae bacterium
TGTGGACGGCCACGGAGAGGACCTTCTTGGCGTGTTCCTGGCCGATCACGTACTCGTCGAGCCGGCGCATGATTTCCCGGGGCGAGGGGACCTTCATGAAAGGCTCTTTGCCGGTCCCGCGGCGGCGCCGCTCCTGCTCGAGGATCGACTGGCAGAGGTCGATGCACTCGCCGCAGATGTAGACGTCGCCGGGCCCTTCGACCAAGGGCCCTACGTCGCGATAGCTCTTCCGGCAGAATGAGCAGAAGGCGTTCTTCTTGGTCGTCCCGGTGCCGCGGCGGCCCGTGTTGAAATCCCGTCCAGTTGGCATACCAATTCCTTCATGGGTCTCACCTGCCGGCTCCGTCCCTGGCTAAGGCAAGCGAAGGGTGTGATTCCAAATGTCGCTCAAACGACCGGCGCCTCGGCGGGAAGCGACCGGCCTCGATCGCGCGTTGGAAGAAACTCTTGTTGTGCTCCGTGTCTTGAATATCTTACGCCTAGCAGTCGGCGAGGGTTCCACAATCGCGTGGGCCGGCACATGGGCCGAGTCTCGCCAAAGACTCGACCACATGGTCTCGGCAAGACTCAACTCAGTGCCACATTACCTTGCGACGGTTTGGAAATCCCTCCTACGGCGGCAGACAGAGGCTTAACCCGTGCGACCCGCATCGCCGGGCGCCTTTGCGCCGCTTCACGCGCCTCGTCCTAACCCCTTTCCTCCTTATCCTTTAACCCGTCGACGAGGCGACCCGCAAGCCGTGTCTTTATTGTTCGGAATTCTGCATCGCTGAGGCCACCTTGGGCATGGACGTCGCGAAATTTTGACAAAAGCTCAATACCCGTAGGATCCTTCTCCCCGGCCTTGCTGCGAACCTTGACGATCGCGTAAACCGCAATGACCGTGAACACGGCCAGCACGGCCAAGGAAACGGCCAGATCGGCAATCGAGTTCTCCAGGCTCCACATTGCCCACCTATGGCTCCCAAGGGCTTGCCCGCAACATCTACCCAAAGGTGCCCCCAGCATTATCGACCCTCTTGAGGTTGGAGTCCAGGACACGACGTAGTCCCAGCAACGGCGCCCGAAGTGCGATAGTTCCCCACTTCGCCCTTCTTGACACCCGATTGGGGAGTGTGTAGGGTGAGGCGAGTGGAGCAGCAGGCCATCCGACTTATTTAGAAAGGCATTTGGAGGCATTTGGAGGCATTTGGAGTGCGATGACTTGGCATCGCTTTCTTTTTTCAGAACAAGGCGCAACCCAAAAAAAGAAAGCGGTAACAAGTTCCCGCACTCCAAAACGTCAGCAAAGCAGGCTTTATGTCGAAACTCACGAATTTGGAACGTATTCTTCGCTGCGGGGTGGTGGCGATCATCCGGGCCCCCAGCGGAGAAACGCTCGCCGAGGCGGCCGCGGCCTTGGCCGCCGGGGGCGTGGAAGCGATTGAGGTTACCTTCACCGTCCCCCGGGCGCACAAGGTCCTCGAACAAGTGGCCGATCGGCTCGGCGACAAGATCGTCCTCGGGGCCGGCACGGTGCTCGACCCGGAGACGGCGCGCACCGCGATCCTCGCCGGGGCGGAGTTCATCGTCGCGCCGAACGTCAATCCCGACGTGATCCGCCTGGCGCGCCGATACGGCAAGCTCGTGTTTCCCGGAGCTTTCACGCCGACCGAAGTCCTTGCGGCGTGGGAAGCGGGAGCGGACATCGTGAAAGTGTTCCCTTCGGACTTCGTCGGGCCGGGCTACCTCAAGGCCCTCTCCGGCCCCCTCCCGCAAATCCGACTCATGCCGACCGGTGGCGTCAACCTCCAGACCGCGGCCGATTTCCTCCACGCCGGGGCCTGTGCCCTGGGCATCGGCGGATCGCTGGTCGAACCCAAGGCCCTGGCCGGCCGCGATTTCGCACGCATCGAGTCGCTCGCGCGGCAGTATGTGGAGATTGTGAAGAAGACCCGCGAGGACGGTTAGGCTCGGGCGAGCAACAGGCGAAGACAGCCCTGCCGCTGGAATGCCAGAACGAGTCTCGCGTCACCGACAAGCGTCAACCGTCGGAAATCGTTCTCAGGTGGTTTCGCGAACCCTAGGCGAGGAGTCGGTGAAACCCTTCTTGCTCGAAGTGGCGATCCGTGGTCAGGGCCTCCTCGACATTCCGACGACGCATGAGAACGAAACTCACGGCGTCGCACAGCGAGTACGTCTTGTCACGTCGCGCCATGAGGAAAGTCATCGCCTCGCGGTGCAATGATTCGTTGACCCACACCGTCTCAATGTCCGGATTATCCACCAAATCCGCCAGGAAGGCGAGGACCGCCAACCGCGGGAGCCGCCGCGCGTTTGCCAGCGCCACAAACTCCGCCAGAATATAGTTATGCGTCAGGCGGACACCGGCCGTACGGTAGGCCGCACGCGCTTGAGCGTGCTGCGGCTCGGCACGATCATGTAAGCACAACAGCCCCGACGTATCCAGCAGCATCAGCCCTCCTCGTGGGTGTCGGCGTATTCCCTTGCCAACTCGGCGTCGATGCCCTCGTTATCCAGGTGTGTTCGGCCGCCCATATCAACTTCGCCAAAGTGCCGCTCGAACCGCTCTCGCGCTGCCTGAGTCTCGGGCTTGGCGCGCAGCGGGCTCTCGGCGACCTGGCGCTCGACCCAGGCCGCAGCCACCTCTGCGAGCGATGTCCCTGCCGACTCCGCCTCGCGCCGCAGTGCCGCATACGCTTCGTCGCTCAGTTGAAGCACCAGTGTCTGGCTCATCATTCTGCCTCCTTCGCCATTATAGCTGGCCTCACTTGGGCAAGTCGAGTTCGCGTCCGTATGTGGTGCAGCCTAACACCGGCGGTCAGTCGCTGGACAACATCAGCGAAGCATAGCTGCTGGATACCTCGCCGCAATCTTCCCAGATTGCGCATCTTGCTTAGTGAATGGGCCGTTCTTGAGTCGTTCTACTCTCTCCGCCGATACCGACAATGTGGGATTCTCTGCCTTGGTGCTGGGGTGAAGAAAAAGCGGCGTTGCCGACCATGGGCATGGTCATTCTCTTGAGTGGCGCGATCATTTCGGTGGTATCCGCCCCGGGCGGGCCCGTCGCAGCATCGCCCTCGGCGATGCCCGAGCCGATCCACACCCGGCAGACGCTCTTTGCCATTCCGTTTCGCATGGACGCCTCGGCGCGCTCGGCCCGCGATCCAATCCAGGTGCTCCTGTATGTCTCCACCAACCGAGGAGCCACCTGGGAGCTCACGAGCCAGGCGGAACCTGAGAAAGGGCACTTTCTGTTCCGCGCCGGCAGCGAGGGCGAGTTCTGGTTCATCATCCGCACCGCGGTCCGCGGCGCCCAGATGCAGGCGCCGGCCAACGAGAAGCCCGGCCTTCGGGTCCTCGTCGACACCACGCCTCCTAAACTCGAACTGGTCGCCCAGCGCGGCACGAGCGGCCAGTTCATCGTGCGGTGGAGAATCACGGAAGCGAGCCTCAAGCCCGAGAGCCTGACGATTCAATACCGCGTCGAGCCGGAAAAGCCCTGGCAGAGCGTGGCGATCGACCGGCCGCCGGACGCGGGCGCCGGGCCGGAATACGTCGGCGAGGCGACCTGGTGGCAGCCGGGCGAGATCGAGCGCGTGGAGATTCGCGGCGAGGTCGCCGATCTGGCCGGCAACACGGCCGTCAGCCATGCCCAGGTCGGCGCGAGTCTGGGGACGATTCCGCGGCCGGCGCCCGATTCACCGCCCGGCTCCAACCCATCGGGTCCGTCCCGCGAAGCCGGCCTGCCCCAACTCAACCCGCCCGAAGGATCGCTCAAAGGCCGATTGCCCAGTTCCGCGTGGCGTCCCGTCCGGTCCGCACAAGGCCCTGCCGCGACGCTGATTCGGTCCCCACCGGCCGCACTGGTTGCCAGCCCGCGCGCGGTCACGCACTCGGCCCCGTCCGAAGCCGGCGATGCACCCCGCTTCCGCCTCGTCAACGCCCTGACGTTCGGGCTGGAGTATGACCTCGGGGCAATTCCGCCGACCAGCGACGAGCAGGTCGAATTCTGGGGCACGCGCGACGGTGGACGCACGTGGCTCAACTACGGAACCGATCCGGACCGCCGCAGCCCCATGGTGGTCGCGGTTTCCGAGGAAGGCGTGTACGGGTTCCGGATCAGTATCCGTCGCGGTGGGGACGGCGCCAGCGCAGCCCCGCCGAGCGGAGCAGCGCCGGACCTCTGGATCGTCGTTCGCGGCAGCCTGCCCGTAGCGGTCAGCGACCCCGTCCATCCCGGCCGGATCGTCGACGCCCACGCCGTAGCCCCCGCTCGACCCGGCCAGCCTTCCGGGCTATGATGCGTCGAGGGGTTCGGGGGTCGGGGGTCGCGTTTGACGTCGACCGATCGTCCTTGAGTCCGTAACATTCCGCATTCGCTATTCCGTATTCAGTATTCGCTATTCATTCGTAGAGAAGATGAATAGCGAATACTGAATAGCGAATACGGAAGTAAGAATGCAACACCCTGAACCCCGAACCCATCTTCATGCCTGCGAAACCCATTCACGCCATCGAGTATCTCGACGCTCCGGAGGCCCAAAGCACGCCGCCGGTCTGCGTGGTCTTTGGCGACGAGCCGTTCTTGAAGCGGAAGGTGATTGCGAGAATCCGTCGCGAGGTCCTCGGCAAGGGCGAGGGCGATTTCTCTCTGGGCACGTTCCAGGGCCGAGAAGCCGCGATTCCCGACGTGCTCGAAGAATTGTCCACGCTGGCAATGTTCGGCGGGGGCAAGCGGCTCGTGGTAGTCGAGGAGGCCGACGACTTCGTCAGCCGCTATCGCGCGGAGTTGGAGGACTATGTCGCACGCCCCAAGGCCACCAGCGTGCTGCTCCTGGAGGCCGGGCCCTGGCCGGCGAACACGCGGCTTTTCAAGGCCGTGGCAGCGGCCGGGCTCCAAGTGGAATGCACGGCGCCCGCCGCCGGCCGGCTGACCCGGTGGCTGGTGGCATCGGCCAAGAAAGACCACCAAACCA
>CAYTJV010000587.1:0-4895 GCA_964438165.1 uncultured Planctomycetaceae bacterium
GCAGGAACTTCACGTCGCGGATCAGGTGCGCCAGACAGAACTGCACCAGCACGTCGAACTCCCGCATGGACTTGCGGTAGGCGCCGAAGTCATCGCAGCCCAGCACGCCGTTGAACTCCGTGCCCAGCACCTCGATCAGCACCTTCGAGCCCCGCGACTTGTCGATGCGAAACAGCGTGTCGAGTTGGGCGGGAAAATCGGCCGCAGATGCTGTTCATGCCCCGGCTGCCCGCCGCGTTTCCGTTTCTTTCCGTCCTTGCGCGGCGGCTTGGGCGGCTTGACCATATCGCTGGAGGGCGGCTTGGAGGAAGTCGAGGAGTCCTTGCGCGCCGCGGCCAACTGCTGCTGCAGTCGCGCATTCTCTTCGCGCAGTCGCGCATTCTCTTCGCGCAGTCGAGTGTTCTCTTCGCGCAGTCGGGCGTTTTCCTGTTCCAACTGGGCGATCCGTTCCATCGCCCCGAACAGCTTTTCTTCCAGCTTGGCTACACGCTGGCCCAGCCGCTCACATTCGGAATCGTGGCTTGTTTCCCGCAGCTTCATGGGGCGGAACGATACCGCTTTGCCGCCAGCGAAGCAAGAGAGATTCTAGGCTCTCGGGCCTTGCAATGCTTCAGGATCGTTCGACCGCGTGGCCCTCCGCCCGGGGGAGATTCGCGCAAGAATTCCCTGGTTCCTTCAGGGAGCCAGACTATTGACAACAAAAATCTGTTGAGTGATACTACTATCCATACCATCCGGGACATGACTTCTCAGAATGTTGTCTGAGACCCGTGAACGGATACGACTCTGTGATGTGCCACCCGACCCGCCCGCGGGAGAACTGCCACCTAAACCCGACATGTAAAACGGACGGCTACAAGGGCCAGACTACCCCCTTTTTTTCTATCCTGTCCCCGTCGAGATTCGCCGACAATTTCTAGAAATCGTTGAAAAGCACACAACCAAGGTCAGTTCAGTCATGATAATATGGTAGAGCCAAAAGCATCCAGGACAACGATCGCCGGCCGAGGAAGTCCGCAGTCCAGTCACCGGTATCGGCTTTCATCTCGGGCAGTGCCCGTTCGTCTCGGACCACTTCGCGGGGAGGCTGTCATGTCACGCATAGTCAGACGTTGCGGATGGGGGAATCCGTTGTCCAATTGGCTCGCCGGATGGAAAGCGGTGAGGAGAGGTTCAAAGCGCCACGGCGGCCTCGGGCTGCTGACGCGCCACGCCCGGATCGAGGCCCTCGAAACGCGGAGCCTGCTCTCGGCGTCCTATTATGTGAATATCGCGGGGGACGCAGATTTCTCGGACAACGAGTATACGACCGGGGCGGGCAGTGACGCGAACGACGGGCTTGCCCCGGCCACGCCCAAGGCCTCGATCGACGGCGTGCTCGATGCCTTTGATTTGGCCCTCGGCGACACGATTCTGGTGGACACCGGCACCTACCGCCTTCTGAGCAACATCGTGTTGACGCCGGACGACTCGGGTGTGCGTATTCAGGGTCCCCAGGTAACGGGCCACCGGGCCGTGTTGAATCGGGGTAACACTTCGTCGGGCAGCTATGTGTTTGAGTTGGCCGGCGCATCGTCCGTGACGCTGGATCACCTCGCGATCACGGGCGCGGACTCCGGCGTCGCGCGTTCCGGCGGCAACAGCGATAACCTGACGATTTCCTCTAGCGAGATCTACGGGAATACCACCGGTGTTTCCTTGTCCTTGGATAAGCTGACGATTTCCTCTAGCGAGATCTACGGGAATACCACCGGTGTTTCCTTGTCCATATTGTTCCCTGGGGGGGACTGGGACGCGCGAGCCGTGCTTACCGGCAATCGGATCCACGATCAGACCGGCGACGGCGTGTACATTGATTGGATGCCCGCTGCACGGGTTGATGCAAACGAGATTTGGAACAACGGACAAGGCATTAGGGCCGGCCAAGCGGGTCCGATCACGAATAATCAAATCCACGACAACCAAGCTTGGGGAATCTCCTCCGACATCTCGAACGTCTCGTCCAACGTCGGGTTGGTCTCGGGGAACCGTGTGTTCCGGAATAATGGAGGGGGTATATCGGCTGGATGGGTCACCGCCAATACGGTTTTCGACAACAACCGCGACGGGATTTCGTCGCCCGGCGGCGGGATTGTCACGGGAAACCGCGTGTATCATAACGCCCGTTCGGGCATCCGAGCCGGCACTATTGGCATCCGCACTATTGCCATCCTTCAAGAGAACGTGGTGTATTCCAACGCCGTGGGAATCGTTGCCGAGGGCTCTGATCCGTCGAATCGCATCGCAAGCAACCTAGTCTATGCGAACGCGAACGAGGGGATCTTGATGAGCGGGTGGGGCGGCCAGTTCATCAACAACACGATTTACGCGCAAACCGGCAACGCCGTGCGGCTCGATCAATCGAGCAGGGATGCGCTGCTGTGGAACAACGTCTTGTGGGCTGAGCAGGGCTACGTGATCTCGGTGGCCGACGACAGCCAATTGGGGTTCGCCAGCGACTACAACGACCTTTACTTCACGGGCAGCGGCAAGCTCGCGCGATGGCAAGGAGTGGATTTCACCAGCCTGGCGGACTGGCAGAGCGCGCTGGATCAGGACCTGCACAGCAAGAGCAGCGATCCCCTGTGGGCCGACCCGGACGGGCCGGACAACGTCCTCGGTTTCATCGGGCAAGACCACGGCTTGGACGATGATTTCCGCCTGCGGGCTTCGTCGCCGGCCATCGATTGCGCGAACGCGGACGTTGCTCCGGCCACCGATATCCAAGGCAGCACGCGCTGGAATGACCCTGCCACGCCGAACACGGGCAACCCGCCCGGCGCCGGTTACGTCGATCTCGGCGCCTATGAGTTCCAAGGCACCGGCGACACGCAGCCGCCGCAGGCCAGTCTGACGGCGCCGGACGTGACGGCGTCCGGGGCGAGCATCTACGCGTTCACGGTGACTTACAGCGACAACGTGGCGGTGAAGGTTTCGACGCTCGACAACCAAGACGTGCAGGTGACGGGCCCAAACAACTTCACCCGGATCGCCACGCTCGTGAGTGTGGACCAGAACACGGACGGAACGCCGCGCACGGCCACGTACCAGATTACGCCGCCGGACGAGTTCTGGGACACAGCAGACAACGGGACCTACACGGTCTCGCTGCGGGCGACCCAGGTAAGCGACACGACCGACCACTTCATGCCGTCCGGGTCTCTGGGCAACTTCGCGGTGAACGTGCCCGCCAACAGCCCGCCCACGATTGACTCCCTGAGCAACAGTCCCGACCCGGTAACCCAGCCCGGCGACCTCACTCTCACAGCCGATGCGGTTTCGGATAGTGACGGAACCGTGGAGAGGGTCGATTTCTACCTGGACGACGGCAACGGGGTGCTGAAGCCGGGAAGCGATACGTTGTTGGGGAGCGATACGAGTTTCAATGGTGGCTGGACGTGGACGGGTTCCAGCAACATGTTGCCGACGGGCACGAACCGCTATTTTGCTCGTGCCGTGGATGACGCCGGGGCGTGGAGCGATGTGGTCGAGACCATGGGCACGGTCATCTTTACGCCGATCGCGGAGATTCGCGTCACGGGCAACGGGCTGGAGATTTCGGACGGCGACACGACTCCGAACACCACGGACGGGACGGATTTTGGCAGCTCGCTCCAGGGCCAGGCGGGTCCGACCCGGACCTTCCGGGTGTGGAACGACGGCACGGCGGCGCTCACCACCTCGGGTTTCACGAGTCCTCCCGGGTTCATCTGTACGGATGCGTTGGCCAGTTCGATCGGCGCCGGGAGTTACGACGACTTCACGCTTCAGTTGGAGACGGGCACCTCGGGCACGTACAGCGGCGACGTGAGCTTCATCGACAACGACACAGACGAGAACCCCTTCAACTTCCGCATCACCGGCGCCGTCGAGCCCGATCCTGATCCCGTTGTGTGGGCCCCGGTTGGGTCGACCCGGAGGGCCAACAACCTCGTGCTTAAGAAGGCGGGCGACCATGTGCAGGTCACCGCGGGCAGCCGAGTCCTACTCGACGAGGCGCTAGCGTCGATCAACTCGATCCGCATTGTGGGCGCCAACGACAGGCAGGATGTTTTGACGGTGGACAACAACGTCGACGGGGCCTTCCTCATCCCCGGCGGCGTGACCTTCGAGGGCGGCGCCGGGACGAAGACCGACTCGCTGGTGATCCGCGGCACGAAGGGTGATGATGCCTTCTGGGTCGGTACCGGTTCCGCCGCGATCGGCAGCCTCAGGGTCGAGTTGCGCGACGTGGAGCAGTTGACTCTCGACGGCGGGAAAGCCGGGAACGACAGCTACCAGGTGTCCGATCTGAGCGCCAAGACCACGATTGTCGACAGCAAAGGAACCGACACGTTGGATTTCTCCCAGGCGGCCGCCGGCGTGACCGTCGACCTCGTCAAGAGCGCCGGCCAGACGCAAAAGGTCTTCGCCTCCAGCAACTACACGCTGGCCCTCAAGGCGACCGTGGAGAATGTGACCGGCAGCCCGCTGGCCGACGTGATCAAGGGCAACTCGGCGGCCAACACCATCCTGGGAGGCGACGGCGGCGACACGCTGTTCGGCAACTCGGGCAACGACACGCTCTACGGCGGGCCCGGCGACGATTGGCTCTACGGCGACGCCGGCAGCGATAAGTTGTACGGGGAGTCGGGCAACAACGTGCTCTTGGGCGGCGCGGGCAACGACCTGCTGGATGCCGCCATTGGAGTCGAGTTGGGCTTGGAAGGGCGGAATCTGCTCATCGGCGGGGCGGGCGTGGACGATCTGGAGGGCGGTTTGGGCGAGGAAATCCTCATCGGCGGCACGACCAGCTACGACAGCACGCCCACGAAATTGGCCGCCGTGATGGAGGTATGGAAGTCGCAAGAGTTGTC
>CAYTJV010000588.1:0-4880 GCA_964438165.1 uncultured Planctomycetaceae bacterium
GTCCGCGGCCGGCAGGCCCGGCACATTGCCGGAGCCAGCGTCGATGCAGGGCGAATTCGGGTTAAGGTGGAAATCCCCTGCAGCAGGGCTTCTCCATGACGGGTCGATGCGCACGTTTCCGGCGGTTCCTGCATACCCGTCCTGATCGACATCGCTGAAGCTCACATTCGCAACCGCCGGGTAGCCGGGATAAAGCGTATTGTGAACCTGGGAATTCGCTTTGGATGTGTTGCCCCATAGAATCGAGTTCACGATGTCGGTGGTCGCGTTGTAGTAACCGTGGACGCCGCCTCCGTAGGCGCCGTCTGCGTGGTTGATGAGAAGATTGCAGTTGATGATGGCCACCGTTGACATTTTGTTGAAAATCGCTCCTCCACCGCTGGTGGCCGCCGACCCGACGGCCAAGTTGTTCCAAAAGACGGAGTTGACGACGGACAGAGAGGCGCCCTCCGCGTAGATGGCGCCTCCGCTGATGGCTTGGTTCGCGGTGAAAACCGAATTGCGAATGGAGGCCGAGGCCGTGCTGCCGAGAAATATGGCGCCTCCGGAATTGCCCTGAACCGCATTCCCATCAAAGCGGCAGTTTTCGGCGGTAAACTGTGCACCCTTTTCTGCGTAAAGCCCCCCGCCCCTGCTGGCCTGGAGTGATCCGAATGTCAGTCCGCCAGTTACCTGGATTCCATTGATCAAAATGTTCTTGCCATTCAGCTTGAGGCAGCGGGTAGCTCCCTGTCCGTCAAGTATTGTCGGGCGCTCGCGCCAGTTGCGCTTGGACAGCTTGCGCTCGTTGCCGGTAAACCCGCCGTAGAGAGCCACCGGTTTGGAGATGACGATTTCGGAGGTCAGGAGGTACCTTCCCTCCTTGACCCAGATCTCCTGTCCATCCGTGGCCGCCGCGACAGCCTGCTGAATCGTAGCGAAGGCCGACTTCCAGCTGCGGCCGTCGCCGTTCTGGGCGGCGTCCACGTACAGCACGTTGGCGGGCGCCGACTCGACCTCGTCCGCGCCGATGTCCCAGTCGGTCTCCAGGCTGCGGTCGGTGCCGTCGATGTCCACTGTATCCAGGTCGGCGACGAGGTCGTCAGCCGGCACCATTGACGATCGCATGCCGGTCGTCGCCGGCGCGAGGTTCTTGCCCGCGTCGATCGCTTTCGAGGTTTCGAGCAGGTGAAAATCCTCGAGGCCTTTCTGGATCGAAACGAACTGGGCGGCCGGATGCAGGAATGTCATGGAGCGCTCGCCGACCGCCGTGCCGTCCGAGGAGATGTTGAAGGACTGGCTGCCGCGCCGGATCGCGAAATCCCCGCCCGCGTTGCCCATGGACAGGGTGTTGACCGCGGACACGTAGCCCAGGCTTTCGTCGACTCCGCGCCCGCGCATGCCGTAGATGGTGCAGTTCTCGACTTCGACGTCCGCCGTGCGGCGCCGGGCGACGATTCCCGCCGCGCCGCCGTCGTAGATGATGCAGTTGCGCACGCTGAAGCTGCTGTAGACCCCGCCCTTGATGCCGTAGGTCTCGTGCCGGCGTCTGTCGGTGTCGAAGTCGTGGATGATCAGCCGATCGAGCACGACCCCCATGGCCCCGCGCACGGTCACGGCCGCCGGGACGAGCCAGTGGCCGAAGCGTTTGAGCTCGATCCCGTCGATGCGCGTGTAGTCGTCCTCGACGATGATCCCCGTGCGCGTGCGGTCGCGGCCGTCCAGCACGACGCCGGTGCCGGCCACGCCCTTGTGCCGCGCCCCTTCGGCCGCGGTGAGCCACATGAAGTGCTCGGGGTCGGTGCGGGAGCCGTGGATCCAGGCCATCACCCAGCCGTTCCTCACCGTGAACGGGCCGTCGTTGTAGAGCACGCCCACTTCCAGGCGGTCCTCCCGGACGAGGTTCCCGTTGCGGTCGTTCACCCAACTTTGGATCGACGTGTAGGCGCGCCGGACGGCGAACTCGTCGTCGACGTGGTCGGCCTCCGCCGGCTGCTGCAGCGTGAGCTGCTTATCGCTGTCGCGGCTGAGGACGTAGAGCTCCTCGTCGTCGATGACGATCTCGTCCCCGCGCCCGACGTTGGCCGGGATCGTGCCGCCCGTGAAGATGACCGTGATCCGGTCCTTGGCGACCGTCGCGGTGCCGGTCCCGAACAGCACGTCTTTGAAGGTCCCGATCGACCGGTGGTTCACCGTGGCCGCATCGGCTGCCGCAGCCGTGCCGAGGCAGAACGCGATCAGCGCGAGCAGGCCGACCGACAGTCTCATCCTGGTAGTCATGATTTTGCCCCCCCCCCCGATAATTCGTGTCCGGGGAAGCATGTGAGCAAAAGGGGTGCCACGGCCGGCCCGGGCGAGCGGGCCCGGCCCTCCCTATCAGGGCCGACCTCCGGCGCGCTGTTTTGCTTTGCATATTGGGAGGTTCGATTAAGCGCGCGGAAGAGTGGATTCTATGGGCTATGAAACGAACACATCTACATCCGGAGGGTTTGGTAAGAAGGGTTACGGCTTGGTAAGAACCGGTCCAATAAAAATGTGTTGGACGGCCGCATGCAGCGGGAAAGGTCGACTGTTGCGGGAGAGGCTTTCAGCCTCGATCATCGTGGATGGTAAGCCGCTCCCACAGATAAATTTGCTCCCCGGCAATCGGCTGCCTGAAAGAGACGGGGTTTCAACCCAGGATATACGGCAGGCTGAAGAGCGCGAGGTTGCCCAGGGTGTGGATGAGGATGGGGACGAGGAGGTTTCTCTCTTTTTCGTAGGCCGCGGCGAACACGAGCCCGCCGACCAGTTGCGTGAGGGGCAGGCCGGCCCCGGAGGGGTGCAGGCCGGCGAAGATCGCAGTGCTCAGGAGAAGGGCCGGCGCGAAGCCCCAGCGTCTGAGGCAGCCGAACACCAGGCCGCGGAAGTAGACCTCCTCGGCCGCCGGCGCGATCAGCCCACCGACCAGGAGCAGCAGGACGGGGTCGGCCGGGCGGGGGGGGCGGCCTCCAAAGAGCAGCCCGACCGCGTCGACCCCGGCCAGACGCAACGTGCCGTAGGCAATCGCCGCCAGCGCGCCGAAGGCCAGCGACCATAGGCACCCCCGGCGCAGTCCCTCGCCCCAGGTCGCGCGGTCGATCCCCAGAGCTCGCGGGCCGGGCCCCCAGCGGTGCACGACCCAGGCGATCCAGGCCAGATCGATCACCCGGGCCGCGCCGGCGACGGCCAGGCCCGGCAGCGCCGCGTAACCGGCCGCCCAGCGGGCGAGGGCTTCGGCGGCGAGGACGCCGGCCGTAGCCAATCCCAGCGTTTTCAGCGGGACCGAGCCTGGTTCCATCCGAGAGCCCTCAGGGCCTGGTAGGCGTACATCTGTTCGTACCACTCGTGCGAGCGTTTCAGGAACTCGAGGATCGGGCCGATGGCCGCACGCTCGCGGCGTTGGCCGAGCGACTCGAGGGCCATGGTGCGGACGTTGAGCGAGGGGTCTTCCAGCAGGCGCAGCAGCAGCGCCGACGCCCGCGGGTCCGGGCTCACGCCGAGCGCCCGCGCCAGCCAGTAGCGTTCGGGCGCGTGCGGGCTTCCGGAAAGGCCCGGCGCGCCGGCCAACGCAAAGAGGTCGATCTTCCGCTCGCGCACGACCTTGAGCCCCGCCACCCGCTCCGTCCACGTGTCGGAGCCCAGCGCGCGCTCTATCGCCTCCGCTGCCGGCGGCGCAACCCGGTTGGCGTGCAGGTGGGCAAGGATCGCCAGTCCCGCGAGCACGCACACGGCGAGGCAGAGAACCTCCCCGCCGGTGCCGCGGACGAGCGGGCTCGCCACCAGGCGCACCCCGGCCGCCAGCAGCAGGAAGAGCGCGGTCGGGAACGCGAGCAGCACCGCGTAGAACGTGAAGCCGCGGAAAGGGCCCCACCGGTCGGTACGGGTCGAGAGCTCGGACAGGGCGGCGCGCGGGTCGGCGGCGAATCGGGCAAGCGGGATATCGAGCAATGCGTGCTCGGACCGGCTGAACACCACCCGGTCGCCAACGGCGTGCGCGTCCACGTCGGCAGCGGAAGCCGATGCCACCGGCAGGTAGTCGTTGCGGGCGAGCACCTGTTCCAGGTGGGCCGGCCGCGGTGCATCCGGCGACACGGCGACCGTCCGCAGCAGCTTCTGGTCGAGCGACTTGAAGACCTCGGCCGGGTAGAGGGTGTAGCGGTAGTAGAAGTCGCTCACCGCCCGCCCCGGGGCGTTGGACATGAGCACGTGGTCGCGCAGGTCGATGAAGAGGTCGCGGTCGTACTGGCTGGCCCAGCCGCCGGCCAGGATCAGCAGGGCAGCGAGCCGCAACCCGAGCGACCGCTGGACCGGTGGCCGCCCGGCGTCGGACAGGACTCCGCGGGCCATGCGGAAGACGACGGGCGGGATGAGGACGAAATAGAGCGACACCCAGGGGTCGAAGCCGCGGCTGTTCATGAGCACCAGCAGCCCGGCGAGGATACCGAGCGGCAGGCCGACCCAGAGCCCCGGGCGGCGAAACGCCCAGGCCGCGAGAACGGCGAGCAGCGCGAGCGCCGCCCCGACGCTCAGCGTGAACAGCAGGCCGCCGCAGGCGGCGGTCTCCCACCGCAGCAGCGCCGGCATGGCGTGCTCGTTCGGAACGGGCAGGAACCCGGCCGCGGCCGCGGCGGCCATCCGGTCCCAGAGCTCCCGGTTGGACGCATAGACCTGGAAGGTCGCGATCGCCTGGGCCAGGCCCATGCCCGCGAGCAGCTCGACGGCGGGAAAGGCCCGGCAGCGGATGGTGCGGAGAAACGGCATGCCCGAAAGATCCAACGAAATCGAAAGATATGCCGGCCGCGGGTCGGGCCGGCCCCGTTGCGTCATCCAATTGCTTATGATAGCATTTTAGCAGAACGAAAGAAATGCGAGGGTTCCGC
>CAYTJV010000589.1:0-4878 GCA_964438165.1 uncultured Planctomycetaceae bacterium
GTCGTCACAAACCCATTTCCTCCGCCAAAGGTGGTATCCAGCGTTCCATCGGCGTTGTAGCGAAGGACCCGAAAATCCCGCCCTGAGAAGTCTGCACGCGCACCCATCCCGGCCGGCACGAGCTTGCCATCCGGCTGGATGGCGATCCCGAAGAGGTCAGTACCGCTCGGCGCGCTCACGATCCCGCCGGAACCGAAGTTGGTATCGACACTGCCGTCGGCGTTGTACCTCTCGGTGCCGCCTCCTCCTGCCAGGACGATCTTGTCATCAACTTGAATCGCGATCGCACCTCCCGTCATCACCTGCCCGCTGGAGCCAAAGCTCGTGTCCAGACTTCCGTCGGAGTTGAGGCGCACCATGCGAGGCGCGGGGCCGGGGGAGCTAGAAGACCCTCCGCCTGTGACCACAATCCTCCCGGTTGACTGGAGCGCAACATGGGTGGGCCTACCAATCCCGGCCGGTCCAATGTCGATGGCCACCTTGCCATCGCCGTCAAAAGACTTGTCAAGTTTGCCATCGCTCGTGTAACGCGCGAGCGCCAAAAAAGCCTGGCGGAAATTGTCGATGACGTTCGCGCCAGAAACCTGCCCGGCCACGATGATCCTGTGGTCTGGCTGGATAGCGATTGAGTACCCAGTATCGAAAGTCCCCTCCGAGAAATTCGTCGTGACTGTTCCAGTACCTTTGCCTCCGAAGGGTGCATCGAGGCTTCCATCAGCGTTGTAGCGCGCCACAGCGAAAAGGCTGTTTTTTGTATAGTCGGCAGCGGTTCCAGCAGCGACAATCTTGCCGTCCCACGACTGAATCGCGACGTCAAAGGGAATGTCCCGCCGTTGCGTAAAAGCCGTGGTGAGCTTGCCGTTGGTGCCGAAGGCTGTGTCCAGGCTCCCGTTGGGGTTATAGCGGGCAAGGGCAAAACGGGTGGCTGTGGAAGTCCCGGCGGAAGTCGAGGCGTAACCTGCCACCACAATTTTGCTATCCGACGGAACCGCCACCGCCCGGCCGTTGTCGCCAAACCCGAAGAAGCCGGTGGTCACGATCCCATCACCACCGCCGAAGGTCGGGTCCAAATCCCCGGCGCCGCTCAAAAGCAGGCGATTCTCCATGGCCTCGAAGGTCAGTCGCCGGTGCGGCGGGCGCCCCGTCCGAGCCTTGCGCAAGCGCTCTGCCGCTGCGCGCCGATTCCCGTAGCTGAGGGACAACATGGCTATGTCTCCTTGGCAAAAGCCAAATGCGCGGTAAAATAAAAAGGCCATGCCTCCGGGCGCGCGCACGAACCGCCCGGGGCGGGCTGCCGGCCGGTGAGCAGCTTGCTTGGCGGCAACGGGCTCACCGGCCGCTTGGTTTCAATCTCGTAGGGTGGGTCGAGGCCTTTAGGCCGATGACCCACCATCAATCCGGGAGGTGGGTCTGCGCCCTGAGGGGCTTGACCCACCCTACGACTGCCTGCACTCGATCGTTTCCCAGCGCCGTCGCAGGAATCCTCCCGGGCATAACGCCCGGGAAGAGCCACCTGGCCCCACCCCTCCCTACTTTTTGGTGATACTGCACTTCGAGCCGTAGAGAATAAAATTAAGCCTCCCGCCAGGGCTGCTAATTGTTGCGGAGCATGAAACGACAGCCTTCGTAATTGAGTCCGTCCATGTCGCGGTGACCACAGCGGGAAGCTTGTTGTAGCTTATTGTGAATTGAGCCGTTGATAGGCAAGGATCGAAACCGCCTGGTGGGACCACTACGGTAACGGGAGCCGCCCCATCGAAGGCCGCGGTCAGTGTCTGGCTATTAGCCGGTGTGTCGGGACTAGTAGCACAGTTGGCCGCATAGGCCTTAAACGACCCGGCGGCCGCGATCTGAGCACTCGCGCTTAACACGAGAATCCCTATCAAGGCTGCGCATCCATTTCCTAAACGAAAAGCAAGCATGGTTTAGCTCCTTTGCTAGGAGTCGGCCTGCGGTACAATAAAGAAGGCACGCTTCCGGGCGCGCAGACCAACCGCCCGGGGCGGGCTGCCGGCCGGTGAGTCGTGCGGTTGCCACTTCGCACTCACCGGCCGCGGTTTTTTCAATCTTGTAGAGTGGGTCGAGGCCTTTAGGCCGATGACCCACCATCATTCTGTCTACTTCGCCTGCGCTTTCTCCTTTCCTGCTGGTGGTTTTTTGGTGATCCCCATCAACTCCTCCGCTTCGGCGCGGAAGCGGCGCAGTTCTTCGTCGTCGGGAAAGAAGAGGCCCGCCAGTGGCTTGTTGTGCTCCATCCACTGCACGGCCTTGTCGTACCACTGGCGGGCCTGTTCCTTGTTGCCCAGTTGCCAGTGGGCCATGGCTAGGAAGAAGAAAGAGTTGTACCTGTCGCCCTCCAGGAACAGTTCCCGCGCCTTCTCCAAGGCTTCAATGCCGGCTTTCCAGTCGCCGGCACGGTAGTGGGCGACGCCCAGGGCGTTCCAGACCCATCCTTTTTTCGGCGCCAGTTCCACCCCCTTCTTGGCCAGTTCGAGCGCCCGGCGCGGATCCCTCAACTCGGGATCCGGCCAGGTGGCCAGCAGCCAGGCAATAATGCTGAAGGCTTCTGGGTAGGTCGGCTCCAGGCGGATGGCCTCTTGGTAGGCGGCGGTGGCCTCCTCCGAAGGCCCCTTGCGGGCAAGGGCACGCGCGAGGTCAAACCAAGACATGGGGGAGCCCGGGCTAAGGCGGACGGCCTCGCGGTAAGCGGCGATCGCCTCGTCCAAACGACCTTGCCCTGCAAGGGCCTCGCCGAGGTTAATATATGCCATGGACTCATCCGGCTTGAGGCGGATCGCCTCGCGGCAGGCGGCGATGGCCTCGTCCAGCAAGCCCTTCCAGACCAGTGCATCGGCGAGGTTGACGTGGGCGACAACATGGTCCGGCTTAAGGCGGATGACCTCGCGGTAGGCGGCGATGGCCTCGCCCCGCAAACCCTTCTTGCCGAGTGCGATCCCGAGGTTCATGTGAGCCAAGGCGAGATCCGGCTTGAGGCGGATGGCCTCCCTGAAAGAGGCGATGGCCTCGTCCAAAGCGCCCTTGCGGGCCAGCGCGACCCCGAGGTTGACGTGGGCCTCGGCGTAGTCCGGCTTGAGCGAGATGGATTTGCGGTGCGCGGCAATAGCCTCGTCCACTAAGCCCTTTCGCTCGAGGGCGTCACCAAGGGTGTCGTGGGCCAAGGCGAAGTCCGGCTTGAGGCATATCGCCGCGCGGCACGCCTGAATGGCGTCGTCCAGCAAGCGCTTCCGGACGAGGTCGATACCGAGGTTGCGGTGGGCGTGAGGGAGGTCCGGCTTAAGGCGGATGGCCTCACGCCAGGCGACGATGGCCTCGTCCAAGGAGCCGTTCTTCGATAGTGCCAGGCCAAGATTGAAATGCACCGCAGGACTCTGGGGACGCAGTGCCAATGCGGCCCGGTAGAAGCCGATCGCCTCATCCAGGCGGGGAGCTTGCATCGAAGCAAGCGCACCGGCGAGTTGGAAGTTGATCCAGAAGTCGGCCGGATGCCGCTGCTGGGCGTTTCGGAGAAAGATTGCAGCTTGTTCAGTGGCACCTATTTCGCTTAGGACTGCCCCCAGCCGAAGCAGCGCTGAGGCCGGCATCTGGTCGATCGGTGCCGAAGCCGCCAGTTCTTCCAGGGCCCTCTGATTCCGTTCCTTTTTCTCTTTCTCCCACGCGTCGCGCAACCGATTGCGCCAGGGGTCCGAGTCGACCGCGCGGGCGACCGCGAGGAAATGCTTCCAGCTCGTATCGGCCGTCTCCGGCTCTAGCTCGCGCAGCCTTGCCCGGCGCACCCTGGCCCAGTCGTCAAGCGCCGCGGCCAGCTCGACCCGAATGCCCCGCGCCGCGATCCGCCTGGCCGCCTGCGCAGGCTCGAGCGCGTCCACCTCAATGCCGTACTCCCGGAATGCCTCGGCGTATTTGGCATCCGCCCCAGCGTAATCAAAAGACTCATCCCTGACGGCGGTCAGCTCCAGGCGGGCCTGCTCCAGCTTCCCCACCATCTCCAGATCGGCCAGCAGTTCTTGTACGTGCTCTTGGAGTTCCAGCCGGATTGCGTTGCTGGCCAGCAGCGGTCCCGCCCGCTTCACTACGGACAGCGCTTCCGACCAATTTCCTTGCCCTTGCAGCCGCCTCGCCTCATTCAAGATCAGGTTCACCTCCTGCTCCGCCACCGCCTGCCGCGCCGCCCGGTCCCGCACGACCCAGCCCACGCTGCCCGCAAGCACCGCAAGCACCACCAACGTGCACATGGCTGCGGACCATGCCACCGGCTTGTGCCGTCGCACCCATTTCTTGGCCCGCAACGCCAGCGTGGGCCGCCGGGCGCGGATCGGCTCGTCGGCGACGAACCGGCGTAGATCGTCGGCGAGGGCTTGGGCGGTGGGGTAGCGCTCCGCGGGCGCTTTGGCCAGGGCCTTCAGCACGATGGTTTCCAGATCGGCCGGGATCGAGCGGTTCAGACGGCGCGGAGGGCGCGGGTCTTCCTCGGCAATCTGCCGCAACACGCTCTGCCGGTCCTCGCCGGCAAAGGCGGGCTGGAGCGTCAAAAGCTCGTAGAGGGTGACGCCCAGCGAGTAGATGTCGGTGCGATGGTCCTGGCCCCGCCGGTTCCCTTGGGCTTGCTCCGGGCTCATGTAGCGGAGCGTGCCCAGGATGTCGCCGGTGATCGTGATCCCGGCGTCCGCTTGAATCTGGGCCAGGCCGAAATCGGTGATCCACAAATGCCCGCCGGCATTGACCATCAGGTTCGACGGCTTGATATCGCGATGGAGCACGCCCAGTTGATGGGCGTGCTCCAAGCCCTCGGCGGCCTGAATGCCCCAGTCGGCTACCCGGCGGAAGAACTCGCGGTCACCGATCGATCGCTGCGTGTCG
>CAYTJV010000590.1:0-4870 GCA_964438165.1 uncultured Planctomycetaceae bacterium
GGTTAAGCTAACATCTCCTTTGGAGTGCGGCAATTCATTGCCGCTTTGGACCGCGCCAATTCGCTCGGCCAGCCGCTGGGCATCAGGCGTGCTCGTGGGAGCGTCCACAAAAAGCGGCGATGAATCGCCGCACTCCAAAGGTTAGAACTTGAGGATCCCGCGGCGGCGGAGCTCCAGGGCCTGCTTGCACAGCTCGATCATCTCCGGCGTGTAGCGGCAGCCGATGTCCTTTGGAGTGCGGCAATTCATTGCCGCTTTGGACCGCGGCAATTCGCCCGACAGCCGTTGGGGACCGCGAACGCTGCTCGGCGCTTCCAAGAAAAGCGGCGATGAATCGCCGCACTCCAAAGGTTAGAACTTGAGGATCCCGCGGCGGCGGAGCTCCAGGGCCTGCTTGCACAGCTCGATCATCTCCGGCGTGTAGCGGCAGCCGATGTCCCCGCCGTCCGACGCCTTACCAATGCACGGGCTCCCGGGCTTCAGGCGATAGTCGAAATTCTTCGGGTCGACGAACATCGGGTCCGCCTTGAAGCACCCGCGACTTTCCGCCGGAACCTGCCCAGCCAACAGAGCGCAGTTCTCAGGAGCAGGAGTGGTTCCGGAACGAACGGTGCCGACGATCGAATCACGAGCACGGTTAGCGCCTCCGCCCCCATGACCCAGCTCGGATAGTATGGTGCAGCACTGCAATTCGCATCCACTCACGTTCAAATCTAACCGATGTCCCGCTTCCGCGCTGCCGAGGAACAGGCAGTTTCTGAAAACGCAAGGGGCGCCAGCGAACGCACCAACGGTCACGAGGCATTCTTCGCATTCGCACTTCCGCTGGTAGTCCTGGGTGAGGATGCCGGGAAGCGTGCCGGGCCCATTGATGATTGCCCACCGAAGCCGGACATCACCCGCAACGATGGCAACGCAACCCCCGGGTAAGCCAGCAGCATTATCGAGCAGGAGCACGAGCCGCTCGAGAAACGCGCCGGCCCCTTCGACTGTCACCAGACAACGGTTCCCGGCCGGCAGGTCTGCTGAAGTGATTACTGGCCAGCAACCTTTCTTGCCGCGCAGCCTTAGTTCGTACTTGTCCTTCGGGATTAGGACCTTCTCATGGTAAGGGCCATCGTCTTCGATTTCGATGAGGCTGCTGGGGGGCGCGGCGTCGATCGCGGCCTGGATGCTCTTGAAGTCACCCTTTCCGTCCAAGCGGACTGTGATCGCCTTGCGAACGCGCGCGACCGCCTTTTCCAATTCAAAGAATGTGGGCTTGCGCCGGAGGTCTCTGACCACGCCCGTGTCCGCGTACTCGCTCTTGAGCTTCTCGACCAGGGCCTTGACGTCGAAAAGCTCCTTCTTGTGAAAGAGCCTCGCCGCCTCGGCGTACAGATTCTCCGCCTCTTCGTTCTTGACAATGCCGGTCTTCGCCACGTCGCGGGCGGTGGCGATGGCTTGCTTGTTCGACGCGAACCAGGGGATGCCGGCATACTTGCCTTCGAGATTGGCAAGCGCCGCGTCGGCCTCGGTGAACTGTTTCTTGTCCAGGAGATCCTTGGCCCGGGCGAACGCGGCTGCGGCCAGCGGGATGAGGTAGGGGTCGATGTTGGCCCCCAGCCCGCGGGCCTGCTCAAACGAGCGTTCGGCGAAGGTCGGGTCTTGGCCCACCAGGCCCAGCAGTCCGGCCGCGATCCAGTCGTCGGCACTCGGTAGCACGGGCATCTTGCCCGTGCTTTCTTTCAGCACTGGCGAGACGCCAGTGCCACGCACCACAAGCTGCACAAGCTTCGGCGTCGCCTTCGCGCCAATGTCGCCCCAGGCGTACGACTCGCTCTTGCCGTTGATCAGTTTGCAGGTGATCCCTTCGTCGTCGGCCTTGACCACGTCGCCGCCGAGGCCCTTGATCGCCAGGGCGCTTTTCTTCAGCGGCGGGCTGGCGGCGTTGATCGCGGCGACGATCTTCTGTTTCAGATCGTGCATCCGCTTGAGCTCACCGCGCCGCTGGGCAAGTCGCTCCTGGAGTTCCTTCTCCTCGAAGCGGACGTTGGCCAGCGCGCCCGCCGCCCCGCGGAAATCCCACGCGGCAGCCAGCTTTTCGACCGCGTCCGTCTCCTTGGCGAACCTGGCCGCCAATTCCTCCTGACGCTTCGCCTCCGGGTCCTCCCGTAGCACAGGCGTCCCCGCCTGTGCCTTTTGCTGTAGCATAGGCGTCCCCGCCTGTGCTTTCTCAGCCCCCGCCTGTGCAGGCTTGGCGACTGTGGCTTGCTTCGGGAGACCTTCGGTCGGGTCCGTGGCACGGTCGGGAGACCGTGCCACAGCGCTGCCAGGCGGGGACGCCTGGCCTACGGGGGGCTCTGCTGCGGGAGCGAGTTCCTTCCAGGTCGGACGGATCTTCACGTCCTTGCCTTGGCTGACCGTGAACGACTGCTCGAACGGCTCGTAGCCCAGGCGGTTGATGACCAGCTTGTGCTCGCCCGGGGTGATGGGAAGTCTGATCTCGCCGCCCAGGGCCAGAAGGGCCAGCCGGTCCATGTCTTGGGCTTGGCCGTCCAAGTGGAGCATGGCCCCTTGGCGTTCTTCGGCGGGCCATTGGAGCACAAGGTACGTCTTCTCCGCGACAATGGGCACAGGCGAGACGCCTGTGCTACTGGGACCTTTCGTGCGGGTGGGCAAGCCGTCGGCGCCGCTCAGCTTGAACGCCAGAACCAGCACGCCCGCCAGGCAAATCAGGCCCGCGCCAAACAAGCCCGCGACGAGCGCCAACGGCATGCGCGTGGCTCGCTTGCGGGCGGCCGATCGCGGCAGCGACGGGGCCGAATCCTCCACGATCTCCTGCATCAATCGCTTGAAGCCGGAGGAAGAGTCGGGGATCTCTTGCGTGCGCAGCATCGACTGCGTGGGGGAAGGCTCGGGCACCGGCTGGCCCTGCGCCCGGGCCACCAGGACCGACAGATTGCTGGCCGCCGCGAACGGGCCCACCGCCTTGGTCACCTCGGCCGGCGTGGCAAAGCGGTCGGAGGGGTGTTTGGCCAGCATGTGCCCGAGCACGGCGGCCAGCTTTTCCGGCACGTCCGCTCGAAACTGTCGGATCGGCGGCACCGGTTGAGTGGCATGGGCCGTCAGCCGCTGCATCAGGCTCTTTTGGTCGGGTCCGCCAAACGGCGTCCGGCCCGTCAGAAGCTTGTAGAACGTACACCCGAGGCTGTAGATATCGGCCCGGATGTCCACCGAGCGGCTGTCGGAGACCTGCTCGGGGGCCATGTAGTCCACGGTGCCCATGGCCTGGCCGGTGCCGGTGACCTCGCCGCCCGCGGTCGGATCGAACTGGAAGCGGGCCAGGCCCAAGTCGAGGATCTTGAGCACCCCTTCCCGCGTGACCATCAGATTGGAGCACTTCACATCGCGATGCACCAGGCCGTGCTGGTGGGCGTGCTCCAAACCCAAGGCTGCCTGGCGGACAATCTCGCTAGCATCGGCGATCGGCAGCGGGTCGCACGCCCGGCCCAGGGCGTTGAGGTCCATCCCGTCCACGTATTCCATGACGAGGAATCGGGTGCCCTCAAGCTCCCGCGCGTCCATGGCGCGAACGATGTTGGGGTGATCCAGCGCGCCGACGGCCACCATTTCCCGCTCGAAGCGAACCACGGCGTGCTCGTCCCAGAGCCGATCCTTGGGCAGGATCTTGACCGCCACCATGCGCTTGAGCTTGGTGTGGAGGGCCTTGTAGACGACCCCCATGCCCCCTTCACCGAGCTTCTCCAGGAGCTGGTACTCGGCGAGTTGCGTGATCGGCTGCATGATGGCTCCCCCCGCGGCTGAAGCGATTGTAGCCCGAAAGAGCGGCCACGTCAATTGCCCGGCGACAGGCTGCGCGGCTTGGATGCCGTCGTCTTCAATCGGGGCTGAAATCGGGGCGAAAGGTCTTGGTCGTCAAGTGGAGGCGATTAGCTTTCGCGCAACTCTCCCGCGCCCTTTTCCGCCCGGTCGAAAAGATCGCCGAGCCGCAACTGAAAGCCGGGGAGCACGTCGGCCCCGTCGAGCACGCCCTGTTCGTCGACGACGGTGTGCCGGTCCGGCGACGTGAACACGCGCGCCGACCGGGTCGCCGGGTCGATGTACCATACCAGGCGGGTGCCCCCAGCGAAGTACTCCTGGAGCTTCTGCTGCATTTCCTTCTTGGTATTCGTCTTGGAGAGCACCTCGACCGCCAGATCAGGAGCGATGATGGGAATCCGGCGGCCTCGCGGGGACTTCCGGCCGGGAAAACGCTCCCATCGCACGAAGGCCACGTCGGGTATTCGCACCCGGGGAGGCACGATCTTCATCATCCCATCGGGTCCCGAGACGGCGCCGATGGGCCGCTCCTCGAGATAGAGGTGCAGAAAGTAACCCAGCGCCAACGCGAGAGTCGACTCGTAGTATCCCATCGGCTTCTCCACCAAGACGCCATCCACAAGTTCACACAAGCGGCCGGTCCGGCGCTTGATGTCTAGGACGTCGTCCTCCGTAGCGGTCCCCGGCGGGGGATACATTAGAATCCGTTGCGGGGGAACGCCCAGGTGCTGGAGCACGTCGGCAATGGTCCAGTCCGTGGGCAAAACGGTCGGCGATGCGGTGGCCATAGGCAGAACCTCTCGTAACCGAGGACGCCGCTTGGACCTGCCTGCTCCCTCGTTGAGGGACGGTCCAGCGCGTATTCCATTATACACTCCCGTCCGCGCGCTTTGGAGTGCGGGACAATGATAAAGGATCGTAAGAGCACTCGTCGGAACTGCAGTTACGAGTGGAAAGCTCGGATGACGTCTTCCGCTTGAAAAACAAACCGGATTCGAAATGAAACACGCCCGAGATGACCTCGGTCGTGTCGGTGGTGTCGAAGAAC
>CAYTJV010000591.1:0-4850 GCA_964438165.1 uncultured Planctomycetaceae bacterium
CAGCGGCGACAAGGTCGTGGACTCCAACTGGGACGGATTCATCATGCCGGAGGCTCTCACGAACTACAAGGTGATGGGCGCCACCCATTTTCAAAGCCTCTGGGAGGCCGATACGTACTGGAAGCCGACGACCACCCCGATTTGGACCGGGCGCCATCCTGACGGGGCCTGTTTCCCCGGCTCGAAGCTGACGTTCACCAACTTCAAGAGCGACGGGTCGGCCCACACCTTCCTCGCGGTGGAGACCATTGAGCCGATTCGCTCGCGCTGGTCGCTCGGGTGGGAGGCCGCCGTGGTGGGGCTGCCGACCGTTGTCCCCGGCTACAGCCCGCCCGACGCGGTCGATTTCCGAAACGACTACGACTACGGCCGCTATTGGCATCCGAGGGCATTCAACGGCAAGTTCACCAAAGAAGAGACGACCTTGCCAACGACTTTCCGCACGCACCTCGGTCGCCAGGATTACCAGTTGTACTGGTACCTGCCCGTCGGCCTCTGGCCGCAGCAGTACGGCCCGAGCAGTTCGCACCGCAACGTGACCAACCACCTGATGGTCGACGGGAGCGTACACGGCATTCTGAACGACGTCGACGTGGCGGCGTATATGTTCATGATCACCCGCGAGTCGGGCGACCCGGCGCCGCCGACGGATGTCGAGTAACATTGCGGCTGCGGCCTTGTGCTGTATGGCCCGTTCCAGAAAAACTGCAACGTGGGGCAGATTGGCAATCTGCCCCACATTGGCATGCTGCAATATTATTGGAACGCGCCATAAGTCAGGCTTTCCAGCCTGACATGCGCCGCTGTGCCATCGTCAGGCTGGAAAGCCTGACCTACACGGCGGCCCGAGGGCTCAATACGCCGTGGGGATGTCGCGCCGGGAGAAGACGATCGCGGCAAGCGCGTAGGCGGCCAGTCCGAGGCCGATCAGGGCGCCGTTGCACCGCCAAGCCATCGGGCGCGTGACCTCCGGATCCAGAAGGATCAGCTTCTGGGGCTCGAACGCGGTAAGGAACGAGAGGTACTTCAGCCACGCTCCCGGGGCCCACAGGCGAGCGATCATCTTCACGACCGACGAAACGACGAAGAAACCGCCGGCCAGGAGAATCGTGCGCCAGCGGCTGCGGTCGCAAGCCGACGCCAAGGCGGTGATGCCGGCCAGGCAAAACGTCATCGCGAAGAGATTCAGGACGCCGGGAAAGAATTGTTCGGGCGCAACGGCGTCGGGGAGAGCCACGGTCTGCACCCCCAGCAAGCTCCCTCCCCAGATCGAAAACGCCAGCACCGCTGCCCCGAGCGCCGTCACGCTGGCCGACGCCGCCACGATCCACCAGCGGCGCACGGGGAGCGTGGCCAAGAGATCCATCGTGCCGCGGCTGATTTCGCCGCTGACCACGTCCGAGCCGCGCCCGATCGCCCAGCCCACGCATACCATGAGCGTCACCAGGTGTACGTAGAGCACGCTGATCCGGCCGGTCGTGGTGGCCAGCTTCGCCAGCGGCACGCCCAAGAGCGGCTCGACAAAACTCGGCAGGTAGTCGAGGATCGCGACGATCATGCCGGGCCGAAACAGGCTCGTCAGCCAGACAAAACACCACCCGAACAATACCAACAGCGCGCTGCTCACGGCCAATTGCAGCCAGGCGTCGCGCAGCGCTTTGCGCCAAAGGGCAGCGTTCATAGATCGAGCAACCTACCGGTCGAACCACCGCGTCAGCACGTGCCACGTGGCCATGCGCCCGGCGCGACCGATCGAATGCGTAAGGGGAATTTCCTTGGGGCACACGCGCGCGCAGTTCTGGGCGTTGCCGCAGACTTGGATCCCGCCCTCGGCCACCAGGGCGTCGAGGCGCTCGCGGGAGGTCATCTGCCCAATCGGGTTCGCGTTGAACAAGTCGACCTGCGCGATCGCGAACGCCCCCATGAAGCCCCGGTGGAACGCCTCTGTCTGCCGCCGATCGAACGGCTCGTCGGTTTCATCGGGCTTGCGCTGGATCTGGATCTTTACGTACTGCGGGCAGGCCTCCAGGCAGCAGCCGCAGGTCATGCACTTGCTCAGCTCGTAGGCCAGCTCCTGGTTATCCTGTGACTGCCGCGGACCGGGGCCCATGTCGAGATAGCTGTCGACCGGCAACCAGGCATGGACCTTCTTGAGCGTCTCGAACATTCGCGAGCGGTCGACCACCAGGTCCCGGATCACGGGAAACTTCGACATGGGGCGAAGCTCGATCTGGGCGGGACTGTCCTCCAGAAGCCGGTCCACCAACGCCGTACACGCCTGACGCACGCGCCCGTTGATGACCATCGTACACGCGCCGCAGACCTCCTCCAGGCAATTGCACTCCCAGGCCACCGGCGCCACGGGACGCCCTTCCGCGGTCCGGGCGTTGGCGGCGATCTTCTGCAGCACGCTGATCACGTTCATGTCGGCTTCGTGCTCGACGTGGTGCCGCTCCCAGTAGCTGGGCCTTCCCGGCCCGTCCTGGCGGAGCACCACGACGTTGAATGTCGTCGGCCTGGCCCGGGCACCGTCGTGATCGATAGGATCGCGCGCGCTGGACATAGCATTACTTCCGACAAAAAAATGGGTGACAAGAAAATGAAGAAGGGCTGGTATTTCTTTTCTTCTCTCCTCTTATCTTCTTTTCCTCCATCTTTTTGTCATCCATCTTTCCGTCTTCTTTTCTTCTTTGCGCCCGACTTTCATTACACCTCAACCGCATCCAGGCTCGACGCCGGGGTGCGGGCCGCTTGACGCTCTTGCCACACTTCCTCGATCACGTGCCCGCCCGCCATTCCGTAGAGCCGCGGCCGCGGCGGAATCAGCGACGTGTCGACGTCCTCATAGCTCAGTTGCGGCTCGCCGTCCGCGTCGAGGACGGCGACCGTCGTCTTGAGCCACTTGCGGTTGTTCTCCTCGAAGCGGTCGCACCATGCCTCGGCCTGACGCCGCCGCCCGGCAGGGTCGGTGGCCGTGAGGTCGGGCATGGCAAACTTGGGCTTGTAATGGGCGCCGCGGCACTCGTCGCGGGCCCGGGCGCCTTTGAGGATCGTCTTGGCCAGCGGGAACATGTCGAGCAGGGCCCGGGTGAAGATCAGGTTCTGGTTGGTCCAGGTTCCCGTGTCGGAAAACGCACAGCGTTGGGCCCGCTCCTCCATCGCCAGGACCTCCCCGTACGCCCGGTCGAGGTCGTCGTTGTGCCGCACGACGGTCGCCGCTCGGGTCATCACACAGCCCAATTCCTCGTGCAGTCGGTACGGGTTCTCGCCGCCGCCGGGCTGGGCGAGCAGGGCCTTGTATCGGGCCTGATGGTCGCGGAAGGCGCGGTCATAAAGCGACGAAGGCTGCTCCGAGGCCGGCCCGCCCGGCAGCGAGTCGAACGTGGCCACGATGCCGGGGGCGGCGATCAGCCCGCTGAAGATGCAGGCCACGAGCGAGTTGGCCCCCAGCCGGTTGGCCCCATGGTACTGGTAGTCGCACTCGCCGGCGGCAAAGATCCCGGGGACGTTGGTCTGGTGATTTCGCGGCGAGCCGATGCGCAGACCGCCGTCGGCCGACCGCTCGTAGTCGACCCACAACCCGCCCATCGAGTAGTGAACCGCGGGAAAGATCTTCATCGCCTGGCGGCGCGGGTCGACTCCCTGGAATTTCTCATAAATCTCCAGGATTCCGCCCAGCTTCCGGTCCAGCACGTCCTGCGGCAGGTGGCTGACGTCGAGGTACACGCAGGGCCGATCCCGCTCCACGCTGAGGCCTTCCTTGGTGCAGACGTTGAAGATTTCGCGGGTGGCGATGTCGCGAGGCACGAGGTTGCCGTACTTCGGATAACGCTCTTCAAGAAAGTAATAACGCTCGGTCTCGGGGATCTGATTCGGGGGGCGGGGATCCTGGGGCTTGCGCGGCACCCAGATCCGGCCGCCTTCCCCCCGGGCACTTTCGCTCATCAGCCGGAGCTTGTCGGCGCCGGGGATCGCGGTTGGGTGGACCTGGATGAACTCGCCGTTGGCGTAGCGGACCCCGGCCTGGAACGTGCGGCTGACGGCGCTGCCGTTGCACGCCATGGACATCGTGGAGCGGCCATAGATCAGGCCGCACCCGCCCGAGGCGATCATCACGGCGTCGGCCGGAAAGATGCGGATTTCCATGGTGACCATGTCCTGGGCCGCACAGCCGCGGGCGACGCCTTGATCGTCGATCACCGGACCCAAGTAGTCCCAGAACTCGTATTTCACCACCTTGCCCGCCACTTCCCAGCGCCGGACCTGCTCGTCCAGGGCGTAGAGGAGCTGCTGTCCGGTGGTGGCGCCGGCGAAGGCGGTGCGGGCGAACAACGTTCCCCCGAAACGGCGCTGATCGCGAAAGCCCTCCGGCGTGCGGTTGAAGGTCACGCCCAGGCGGTCCATCAGGTCGATGATCCGCGGCCCCCATTCGGCCATCTCTTTGACCGGCGGCTGGTGCTGGAGGAAATCGCCGCCGTAGACCGTGTCCTCGAAGTGCCACCTTTCGCTATCGCCGAGTTGACGGGTCAGATTGTTGACGCTGTTGATGCCTCCCTGGGCGCAAACACTGTGAGAGCGTCGGACGGGCGTGAGACTGAACAGGTCGACGTCAACCCCCAACTCGGCAAGCTTCATGACCGCCGCCAGTCCAGCCAACCCTCCTCCCACGACCGCCACCCGATGTTTCGCCATCAGTGAACACCTCGCCTATCAACTGATTCTCGTTCCCACGCTCTGCGTGGGAACGTCCACACGGGACGCTCTGCGTCCTCTCTCGCTCACGCCGCGGAGCGGCCGGGCCGTCCGTTCCCACGCAGAGCGCTCAGTATTACCCACATATACGCACGTAC
>CAYTJV010000592.1:0-4848 GCA_964438165.1 uncultured Planctomycetaceae bacterium
GGGAGTGGGGACGGTCACCCAGCGCGAGCTGGTGCGCAACAGCCTCCGCATGCGTCCCGACCGCATTCTGGTGGGCGAGGTCCGCGGCGCGGAGGCCCTGGACATGCTCCAGGCCATGAATACCGGGCACGACGGCTCGTTGACCACGATCCACGCCAACGACACGCGCGACGCCCTGGCACGCCTGGAAATGATGGTCGCCATGACCGGCCTGGAGCTGCCGATCCCGGTCGTGCGGCAGTACATTGCCGCCGGGATCCGGCTCGTGGTTCATCTGACGCGGCTCCAGGGCGGGGCGCGGAAGATCACGCGGATCTCGGAAGTCGTGGGAATCGAGGACGGAACGTACCGGCTGGAGGATATCTTCGGATACCGGCAGACCGGAGTCGACGCCGACGGAAACGCGGTCGGCGAGTTCTATGCCACCGGCTACCGCCCGGCCTGCTTGGAGCGCTTGAAAACCACCGGCGCGCCGGTCTCGGACGCATGGTTCGCGGGGCGGGCCGTTGTCGCCGATTCGCCGCCCAATGCGGCCGCCGCGCGCCGGCCTCCCGACCATCTCAGTTCGCGAGTCGCCCCATGAGCCTTGAGGTCGTATCCCTGGCGGTCTTCGTCGCCGTGGTGGCGACGGTGGCGACGGTTGCGCTGGTGGTTCGCGACGTGCGCGCGGCCCGGCTGGCATCGCAGGCCGTCGCGGCGCAGCCCGTGCGCTTGCAGCGGATCAAGCCGCCGGAGTCCGAGGCGGCGCCGGAGGTCTCGGTGGCGGGGTTCGACCGGTGGTTCGCCGGCCTGCTCCAGGAGGCCGCGGTGGATTGGAGTCCAACCGCGACGGCGCTGTTGATGGCGATGTGGGGCGTGCTGTGCGGAATCGCCCTGTTCACCTACAACGAGCGGTTTGAGGTGGCAGTGGTGGCCGGATTGATCGCCATGCCGCTGCCGCTGGCCTACTTGATCGTACGCCGCGCGCGGCGCTTGGCCAAGCTGCAAGATCAGATGCCCCCCGCCCTGGACACCCTGGCCCGAAGCATCCGCGCCGGACAAACCCTGGAGCAAGCGATCGCCCTGGTGGGGGACCACTCGCCGGATCCATTGGCCAAGGAGTTCCGCTGGTGCGCGCGGCAGTTCAATATGGGGCTGGGGCTGCCGGCCGTGATGCGATCGTTCGTGCGCCGCCTGCCGCTGTACGACGTGCGGATCCTGTCCACGACGCTCATCGTCCACCGCCAGATGGGCGGGAACGTGGTCAACGTGCTGGAGCGCCTGGCCCAGGTCATTCGCGACCGGCTCAACAGTCGGCGGCAACTGCGAGCCACGACGGCGGCCGGCCGGGCGTCGGCCGTGTTCATCAGCCTGGTGACGCCGGGCGTGTTCTTGTACTTCGTGTTCTTCCGCCCGGAATACTCGGCGGAAATGCTCGAGTCGACGCTGGGCCAGACGATGCTCGCCGTCGCCGCCCTGCTGGAGATTGTGGGGTTGATCTGGATGGCTCGACTGCTGCGATCGACGTACTAAATTGAGAAGAGACAGATGCGATAAATCACCACCGACCCCGTGTCGGTGGAAACGGGTCTGACAACTACCGAGGACACCGACCCAATGGAGTCCCACCGACCCTGTGTCGGTGGAAACGGGTTTGACAACTACCGAGGACACCGACCCAATGGAGTCCCCACCGACCCTGTGTCGGTGGAAACGGGTTTGACAACTAACTATGGCTGCTGTAGTTGGCAAACCCGTATCCACCGGCACGAGGCCGGTGGGGAGAGCGAGAAGTGGCTCTGGAGAAAGCGGACGCCGCGTATAGTTGCCAAACCCACTTCCACCGGCGCGAGGCCGGTGGGGAAACACAGGAACCGGTGTTTCCGAAGTAGCGTCGTGTACCGACGATCGTTGGGAGCTAGCTGGGAGATACTTCCGTGTGGCTGTTGGTCCCGATCACTTTCATTGTGGTAACGGCGGGGAGCTTCCTCCTCCTGAGGCTCTTCGTGCGCGCCGGGCGGAACCGCGGGGATGAAGTCGCCACGCCCCGGGGATCCCGCCCGCTAATCTTCGGCGCCCTCACCCACGCCCTGGCCGGAATGGTGCCGATCCGGCCCGAAACGCGGGACCACTCCTCCACTCCCCCTCTCTACTTCCCGGCCTTCATGATCCGGTCCACCAAACCGCCGGGTTTGCAGGGGCCGGCGAGGTCCTGGCCGGCGAGGACCGCCGGGACCGACCAGAGCATCATGTTCTGATAGTAGTCGGAGCCGTAGAACCGGGTGCCTTTCTCCACGTCCCAAACGAGCGGGAAATCCCAGGTGTTCCCCTGCCGCACCACGACGTAGTCCAGCCGCCCCGGATTGAGCCTGCTGGCTCGCGTTGCGCAAATGCGTCTCGAACACCGCCGCGGGCATCAGCGAGTCGACCAGCGCCCCGGGAATGAATGGACTCCACGCCCGCAGGTTCACTTGGACCGGCGCCGAGGTTTCGTACTGGACGTCGGCGATCGGAGAGTGACCCCAATAGCGGATCTCTTTGGCCCTCTGGATTTGCGTCAGGTAGCCAGCCCGAAACAGGTTGAAGGCCCGGCGGCGGGTGTCGTCGTACGTCCAAGGGCCGTTGGGGTTTTGCGAGTCGCTCACGGGCGAGGGGTAGGGGTGAGGGCAGTAGGAAGCCGCGCTGTTCCCGGATGATGGGCGGCCCGCCGCCGTCTGTCAATACGCCCGGTCGCTTGCAGGGCAGAGGTCCAAGAGCGACAATGGGGAATGTGGAAGGGAAAGTTCACCACGGAGGCACGGAGAACACGGAGAAGGCTGGCAGCGGCGGAGCATCATCTTGCCCTGGACCCATCTTCTCCTCCGTGCCTCCGTGGTAAACTTGGCGCTGTAATATCAGGAGAGCGTATGTCGGACGAACCGTTGATTGCCGTCTTTGTCGATTTCGAGAACCTGGCCCTCGGCGTGCGCGAGATGAAGTCCGAGGCATTCCAGATCCAATTGGTGCTCAAGCGTCTGCTGGAGAAGGGGCGGATTGTCTACAAGCGGGCCTACTGCGACTGGAGCAATTACCGCGACGCCGTGCGCGAGTTCCACGGTCAGGGCATCGAGCTGGTGGACATCCCCCAGAGCAAGGCCAGCGGCAAGAATAGCGCCGACATCCACATGGTGGTCGACGCCCTGGACCTCTGCCATGCCAAGCACCACATCGACATCTTCGCCCTCCTGTCGGGCGACAGCGACTTCTCGCCGCTGGTGTCGAAGCTCAAGGAGAACGACAAGCGGGTGATCGGCTGCGGGGTGAAGAGCTCCGCCTCCAACCTGCTCATCGCCGCCTGCGACGAGTTCATCTACTACGACGACTTGATCCGCGAGGCCCACCGGGCCCGGGCCGTCGCCAGCAGAGTCAAGAAGCAACCCGACAAAAAGGACAAGAAACAGGAGGCCATCGAGCGGCTGCTGAAGATCGTCCGCTCGCTGGAGGTCGATTACGACCCGCTCTGGGGCTCGATGGTCAAGCAGGCGATCCGCCGCGTCTATCCCGATTTCAACGAGGGCTACTACGGCTACCGCACTTTTACCGATCTCCTGGAAGACGCCCAATCCCGCGGCCTGATCGACCTGGAGCACGACGAGGCCCGCGGCAATTACAAAGTGCGGCTGAAGAAAGAGCCGGGGGCGTAGAGCCGATCCTGGAAAACCATCCGAAGAAAAAGGCACCCGCGTGTCCCAACGGCGGCATGGCAGAGTGGGAAAGCGAGCAGACTTCGGTTGACGCATAGATACCAAATGGTACAATTGCGATTGTCGGGAGCCCAAAATGCGGATCAGGCGGATCCTCTGGGACCTGGACGACGACCCGGACGGCAATGTTCAGCACGTCGCCGAGCACGGCATCACCGTCGAGGAGGTGGAAGAGGTGATTTACGCCGCCGAGGAGGTGATCGCCAGCCAGTCGTCCGGTCGGCCGATGACCTTTGGCGAGACAAGCACTGGGAAGTATATCGCGGTGGTGTTCGAGGTCGTTGAGAAGGACCCGCTGGCTGTGTACCCCGTTACTGCCTACGAAACCGAGCCTTGAATCCGAGTTGAGCGATGGTTGAGCGCATCCGACGAAACCGGAAGCTAGACACCGAAGAAATTGCGAAACTTCGCGAAGTGCGTGCCGAGTTTTCAGGCCAGCCGTCGAAGGCCCAACTCCTCGAGTCCGGGGAGTACGTTGGTCCGATGAGCATCGAAGAGTACCTGAGCTGGCGCCAAGGGGCCGGCGACGTTCCACTCGCGACGCAACTCCAAGCCGCCATTGCGGCTACCGGCGAGTCCCTCTACGCGATCGCTCAAGCCAGCGGCGTTGCCGCGCCGGTGGTCCAACGGTTCGTCAATGGCGAACGAGGCATCACGCTGGAGACCGCCGGCAAACTAGCGGCCTACCTGGGCTTGGCCCTTCTGCCAGACCCACGCAGAGAGGGGGTGCTGTTGGCACGGAGAAGTGGCATGGGAGGCACTGGGGTCGGGTCTTGAATTTTAGCTTTTGGGCGTCATTCCCGCTGGTGATGCAGGACGTTCGGCCTTCGATGCGCGCCCGGTAGAACGCTAGGGAGTGAACCGCCTATGAGCCCCTGGGTCTTGGTCCTGGCTCTGATGGTCGCGCTCGTGGTTCTGGCGTACGCCCATGCGGAGTTGCGACGCCGCTGTTTGAGCCGTCGAGATGTTTCTCAGCACGAATACTACGGGTGCCTGAACCGGCTCGGGTTCCAGTCCTTGGAGGAATACAGGATATCGCACCCGTAGCGCGAGACGAAGCGCCGTTACCGCAGTTGCGACTACCCGCAGCGGTACCTCAACAGAGATGCGCACGATTACCACTTGC
>CAYTJV010000593.1:0-4847 GCA_964438165.1 uncultured Planctomycetaceae bacterium
TCACGACTTCACATATGCGACCAATAAGCTAGCAATGCTAGCTTGAAAGACCTGGCCTCCAGATCTTGACCCCTGCCGCGTCCCTGATCGCCACCGCTACGGTCGTCAGCCAACAGACCGGCCTGCTCAGTAACGATGCCCTGGTTGTCGCCGTGATGCGTGAGCATGGGCTCGTAAACCTCGCCAGTCATGACGCCGACTTCGACCGCGTGCCGGGACTGACCCGCTACGCGCCGGTCTGAGTCGGGGTTCGGGGTTCAGGCAACGGCTATCAGCTTTCCGATTTCCTCGCTCATCCGTCATCCTTCATCCCTCATCATTTCCCGCTCATCCCCAACGTCCGGGCCGCCTCCGCGCGGGTCGGGTGGCACGCCCGGAGTCTTCGACGGGCGTGGAGTTGAGGCGTCTACCTGCCAACCACGCCCTTCGCAAAGCCTCAGGGCGTGCCACCCGACCGTGCTACGCGCCGGGCGTTACTCCAACGGATTCGTGTCAGCGTCTTTGGCCATCAGAAGTCGGGGTCAGGGGTGCCGTTGGGGAGATATCGGACGACGACAATCGAGCTGGTTGAGCCGCTCGTAATCGTACCGGCAGCCACAATGTTGCCATCGGGCTGAACGAGCACCGCGGTGGCGCCCCCAGGAACATCGGCGGCATAGCCGGCTCTGTTGTTGAAACCGGTGTCCCCGGTGTCCGGCGTCCCGTCGTCGAAGAATCGAGCAACCAGAATAGTCCTGCCTACGAGGTCCTCACGGAAGCCGGCGATAACGATCCTGCCGAAGTCATCCAGGGCGACGGAGGTCGCGCGAAAGGAAACCCACCACGGGCCCGACGGGTCCACCACTTCAGGGAAGAACGTGATGAAGCCCTGATGGCCCTGACCGTTTCCGAAGCTCAGGTCGAGCCCGCCGTCGGAATTAAAACGCGCGAGGGTCAGTTGACCGAGTTGGTTGTCGTTGGACCACCCGGTGGCAACGATACTACCATCCAGGGGATCGACGACGATGTCGCCCAGAAAGGTGCCATAGAACCCGTCGGCGAAGAACGATGCAACACCCGAGTCCCCGAAGGAGACGTCCAATGCCCCATTGGGGAAGTATCGAATCAACTTCATCCTGTGGGCGGGGTTATGGAAGGCATTGGCGCCGACGATGATCTTGTCGCCTTGCAGTGCGATGCTGCTTCCGCTGGAAGAACTGTCGGGGAAGGCGGGGGCGAGGACTATGCCCCCCGACCCGAAGCTCGAATCGAGTTTACCGTTCGCCGTGTACCTTGCCGTGATCACTCTGGTAGCGAACGTTCCCGTGACAACGATTTTGCCGTCGGGCTGGAGGACCATCGCGCTGATAAACGCGTTGTCGGTGAATTTCGTCTGCACCATCCCAGTCTTGTTGAACGTCTTGTCCAAGGTGCCATTCGTGTTATAGCGGACCAGCGCGAATCCATTTCGCCCACTGTATGTAAACGACCCGCCGGAGAGGACCTTGCCGTCCGTTTGCACAGCGCAGGCATTGGAGCCGCTTCTGCCGCCGCCGACAGAGGTCACCACGATCCCGCCACGGAATGCGGCGTTCAGGTCTCCGCTCGGAAGCAGGCTTGCGGCAAGGGTGTTGTAGCCAGCAGAGCCCGTCAGGGCTATAACTCCGGTGAGAGGGTCCAGGGCCGCGCTTTGACACACCTCCCACAGGCCCCCATTGGGCAAGACCACCACGCCACCGGCCGCCATCGCCGAGGGAGCGGCCGGCCCGAAGGCCAGCGCGAGGAGCGTCGTCAGGCTGACGCCGAGCCGATACCAGTTCTTGAACATCGCTTGGTTCTCCTTTTCGCAATCGGTCCGCGGTAAATTAATGAAACAGTCATCGCCCCGGGCGCGCGGACCAATCCGCCCGGGAGATGCCAGGCCGGTGAGGGCTTTGCTTGGTCGCTACGGCTCACCGGCCGCTTCTCGTCTTGCCGGCGCAGTGCATTCTGGCTTCTCCGTGCTACGGGCCGGGCGTTACTGCAACGGATTCGTGTCAGCCTCTTTGGCCATCAAAAGCCGAGGTCAGGGGTGCCGTTGTCGACATATCGGACGACGACAATCTCGCTGGTTGAGGGTAAGGTGTCCGAGTGAATCAAACCGGCAGCCACAATGCTGCCATCGGGTTGAACGAGCACCGACTGGGCGTCCCCAGAAAAATCGGCGGCATAGCCGACTCCTCCGTTGACTCCTCCGTTGAAACCGGGGTCCGGCGTCCCGTTGTCGAGGAATCGAGCAACCAGAATATGATCCCTACTGCCTCCGGTCCCATACTCAAAGTAGTAGCCGGCGGTAACGATCCTGCCGATGCCATCCAGGGCGACGGACTGCGCGATAAAGTCGTTCGGCTCCGGTTGGAACGTGATATAGCCCTGAGTGCCCTGACCGTTTCCGAAGCTCGGGTCGAGGATGCCTCCGGAAGTAAAACGCGCGAGGGTCAGGTGATAGCGTTGGCCGTCGCCGGACTTGCCGGCGGCAACGATACTATTATCATCCAGGGGATCGACGACGATGCCGTGCAGTTGGGAGCCATAGAACGACCCGCCGGCGGCGAACGATGCAACACCCAAGACCCCGAAGGAGACATCCAATACCCCCTTGGTGGAGTATCGAATCAACTTCATCGTGTCGTTGTTGCCAGAGAAGTCCGTGGCGCCGACGATGATCTTGTCGCCTTGCAGTGCGATGCTGCTTCCGCTGGAAGAACCTACGGAGGAGGGGGCGAGGACTATGCCCCCCGACCCGAAGCTCGAATCGAGTTGACCGCTCGTCGTGTACCTTGCCGTGATCAGTTTGCCCCCGTAGCGTCCCGTGACTACGGTTTTGCCGTCGGGCTGGAGAACCATGGCGTTGATCCACGCAGTTTCGGCGAGTTTCGTCTTCACCATCCCACTCTTGTTGAACGTCTTGTCCAAGGTTCCATTCGTGTTATAGCGGACGAGGGCGAATCCATATTTTGCACGACCGCCGGCCATGTAATGAAACCACCCGCCGGAGAGGACCTTGCCGTCCGGTTGCACAGCGCAGGCATTGGAGACGCTCATGAGGCCGACGTTGCTGACATCGGTCAACACGATCCCGCCACGGAATGCGGCGTTCAGCTCTCCGCTCGGAAGCAGGCTTGCGGCAAGGGTGTTGGAGCCGGCAAACCCGGTGAGGGCGATGACTCCGGTGAGAGGGTCCAGGGCCGCGCTGTAACACACCTCGTACAGGCCCCCATTGGGCAAGACCACCACGCCACCGTCCGCCATCGCCGAGGGAGCGGCCGGCCCGAAGGCCAGCACGAAAAGCGTCGTCAGGCTGACGCCGAGCCGATACCAGTTCTTGAACATCGCTTGGTTCTCCTTTTCGCAACCGGCCTGCGGTATACTTCAAAAGGTCATCGCCCCGGGCGCGCAGACCAATCCGCCCGGGAGATGCCAGGCCGGTGAGTGCTTTGCTTGGCGGCTAGGGCTCACCGGCCGCTTTGTTTCAAGGATGAAGGATGAGGGATGAAGGATGAAGGGCCTTCAGCCCAAACCTTCGTCCCTCCTGTCTACTGGCTGGTGCCTACTGCCCACGGTTGTGGTATAATGCTAGTGGGAGTACTTTCTCACGTTAGGAGAGCCTGCCATGGCGATCATCGTCGACGCCACTTATCAGAATGGGATTCTGAAGCCGAAGGAGCCCTTGACGCTGGCGGAAGGCGCCGAGGTCCGCTTGACCATCGCCCCGGCGGGCGAACGCTACGACCCGTTGGAGGCGGTGATCGGGATCGGCGACGGGCACCCCGACGGCGCTGAAAACCACGACAAGTATATTTACGGCAAGCTTCGCTCATGATCTTCGTCGACACCTGGGCATGGGTCGCCTTGGCCTGCAAGCGCGACCAGTATCATCATCGGGTGAGGGCGGAACACCGGCGCTTGCAGCGGGCCGGGCGAGTGTACGTGACCACGGATTTCGTCCTCAGTGAGCTGATTGCGCATCTGTACACGACATTGACACCCGCGCAAGCCCAAGCCTTCATCAACTCCCTGCTGGCCGCGGCCGACGCGGGCACGTCGCAATTAGTACATGTTTCACCCCGGCAATTCCGCCGCGCCTGGCAAATGCGCCAGCAGTACCACGACAAGCCGGATATCTCCTTTGTCGATTTCACTTCGATGGTCGTCATGCAGGACCTGGGGATTACGGAGGTCTTCACAGGCGATGCCCATTTCCAGCAGGTCGGGCTGGGCTTTTCCCTCTTGCCCTGACCTGTCTTCAGAAGACCATCGCCCCGGGCGCGCAGACCAATCCGCCCGGGAGATGCCAGGCCGGTGAGCAACTGCTTGGTCGCTGGGGCTCACCGGCCGCTTTGTTTCGAGGATGAGGGATGAGGGATGAATGGTCTTCAGCCCAAACCTTTGTCCGTCCTATCTCCTGTCTATTGGCTAGTGGGTACGGCCGACGATTGTGGTATAATAATAGGGTGAGAGTCGTTTTTCACGTTAGGAGCGCGTGCCATGGCCATAGTTGTCGAAGCGGTTTACCAAGACGGAGTCCTGAAGCCCGAGCGGCCCCTGCCGCTGAAGGAAGACGAAAAGGTCCGCGTCACCGTCGAGCCGGCGAAATCCTGGGCCGAACGCACCTACGGCCTGCTGCGCTGGACCGGAGATCCGGAGACGCTGCGGCGCATCGCCGAAGACCCCGAGTTCGGCATCCGGGAGGCGCGATGACTTTTGCCGATATTCCTTCAGGTCTCTCGTTGTTTGTGGATGCCAATACATTGGTCTATCATTTTGCGGCGGACCCTCGGTTGGGGCCGCCCTGTCAAGGGCTTCTGGATCGAATCGACCGCCACGAA
>CAYTJV010000594.1:0-4842 GCA_964438165.1 uncultured Planctomycetaceae bacterium
CCCTCGTCAATGACGCACCTGGGCGGGGACACCGGGATGTGGGACGAGGAGGACGGCTTCTTCTACGACGTGCTCCGGTTGCCTGACGGCCAGGCCCAACGCCTCAAAGTACGCTCGATGGTTGGTCTCTTGCCTCTGTGCGCAACCACGACTTTTGAGGGGGAACTTATCAAGAAGTACCCTGAACTCGGGGAGCGGCTCCAGTGGTTCCTGGCGGCTCGTCCCGAACTGTGCGCCGCGATCCACGACCCACGAAAGCTCGGCGTCGCTGGCCGCAAACTCGCTTCCATCTTGGACGAAACCAAGCTTCGCCGGGTGCTGTCCAAGATGCTCGACGAGAATGAGTTCCTCAGCGAGTTCGGCATCCGCTCGCTCTCGCGCTACCACGCCGATCATCCTTATGTGTTCCACGCGGGCGGCCAGGAATACCGCGTTTCCTACCTGCCGGCGGAGTCCGACACCGGCATGTTCGGCGGCAACTCGAATTGGCGCGGGCCGATCTGGATGCCGGTCAACGGCCTGATTATCCGGGCCTTGATGGCATACTACTCCTACTACGGCGACGATTTCACCGTGGAATGTCCCACCGGCTCCGGTCGGCACATGAACCTATACCAGGTGGCCGAGGAGATCAGCCGCCGGCTCGCGAACATGTTCCTGAAAGACAAGGACGGCCGTCGTCCGGTCTACGGCGGGACCCGGAAGTTCCAGGAGGACCCGCACTGGCGCGACTGCGTACAGTTCTACGAGTACTTTCACGGCGACAACGGGGCTGGTCTGGGCGCCAACCACCAGACTGGCTGGACGGGTATCATTGCCCGCCTGATGCACGTGTTTGCAACCCTCACGCCGGAGAAGCATCTTGAAGTCGGCAAGGGAGCGTATTTCGAGAAGGACACCCCGTCACGAATCGCACCCCAGCCTGTTGGTCGATGAGGCCATGGCGGAATCTCTGCAACCTGGAACTGAACCAGCGCCCCGCTCATTCAGGCCGCCCGGAAGAATCATCGGTCTTCTAGGACTGCTGCTGGGCGTCCTCGCCCTCGCAACGCCGATGCTCCCGGGAAGACTGGCTTTCTTGTTCTGGCTCTACGGTACGAACGGTCGTCTGCGCTGGCGCGACCTGTACCTGCACGACGACAGGATACCCAACGGGCAGACATCCAACGACCTTGTGGAATTCGCCCTTCCTCTTCGCCCCCAAAGGTAGTAAGCTCATGACATGGCAAACTGTTCACATTCTTGTAAGGTCGTCTTGAGATCAGGCTACTGGGAATCAGGGTTTAACACGAAGGAGAAACAAATGAAACGCATGTTGTTGACTGCCGCACTGGTGTCTTGGAGTCTGGCGTCGGCGGTCGGGGCCGAAGCCGATCGCCAAGCCGCGGATGAGGCGGCGATCCGGAAGGCCGTGGGGTCTTACGTCGCCGCGTTCAATCAACGCGACGCGCGGGCCGTGGCGGCTCTGTGGACGCCCGGAGCCGTGTACACGAATCCGCTCAGCGGTGAACAGGTCGTCGGCCGTGAGGCGATCGAAAAGCAGTTTGCCGCCATCTTTGCCGGGGGGAAGAGCGTTAAACTGGAGGCGAAAACCGATTCCATCCAGTTCATCTCGCCCAGCGTGGCTGTGGAACACGGAACCGCCAAGGTCATTCGCCCGGATCAAGCACCCGAAGAAAGCCAGTACACCGCCGTCTACGTCAAACGGGATGCCCAGTGGTTGTTGGACCGCGTGACCGAGGAAGACGTGCCCGTCGTCACGTCGCACTACGAGCAACTGAAAGAACTGGAATGGATGATCGGGCGTTGGGTCGATCAGGACGACGACGCCACGGTGGTCACCGAATGCAACTGGACGCGGAACAACAATTTCCTGACGCGTTCCTTCACCGTCCAGATCCGTGACCGCATTGACATGGCCGGGATGCAAATCATCGGCTGGGACCCGGCGACCAAGCAGATTCGCTCTTGGGTCTTCGATTCGGACGGCGGCTTTGGCCAGGGCACGTGGAAGAAGAAGGGCAATCGCTGGTATATCCAACAAAGCGGAGTCCTGCCCGACGGGCGGAAGTCCTCGTCCGTGAACATCATCACGTACGCGGATGACAAGACGTGTACGTTGCAGTCCGTCAACCGCACGGTGGACGGCGAGCTGTTGCCGAATATCGAGGAAGTCAAGATCACGAAGCAGTGATCGCACGCTGAGAGGTATTTCGCCCAAGCTGCATTTCCAATCGCAGCCCACAAGACCCCTGAATCAAGAGAGAATCCAGTCATGAAAACGATGATTCAAGTTGGCATGGTCGCGTTAGCGGTCTTCCTGTTGACGGTCGGCGATGCGGCGGCCCGCGGCGGAGGTGGAGGTGGAGGTGGAGCTCGCGGCGGCGGTGGAGGTGGGGGCGGAGGTGGGGGTGGAGCTCGTGGCGGCGGCGGAGGCTCGCCTGGTGGTGGCGTGAGCCGCCCGAGCCCGTCGGTGAGCCGTTCGCCTTCGGTCAGTCGCGCGTCGCCGTCCGTCAGCCGGCCATCGACACCGGCGGCCGGTCGCCCCAGCGCCGGCACTCGCCCCAGCACGGGCGGCTTGCCCAGCGCCGGTACCCGTCCCAGCGCCGGCACCCGCCCCAGCACGGGCGGCTTGCCCAGCGCCGGTACCCGCCCCAGCACCGGGGCTCGACCCTCGCCAGGCGATCTGCAGAACTTCCTGGACATGCCCAAACCATCCACGGGCGCGATTGCCGGAGCGGGCGCCGGTTCGCGGCCCGGTGGCTCGAATCTGGGCGCGGCAGTCGGCGCCGGAGTTGCCGGTGGCGCTGCCGCCGCGTTCCTGCAGAACGGAGTTGGCGCGGGCCGTCCGGTAGCCGGCCAACTTCCTGCTGCCGCGACGCGTCCCGCCGCGGGGCGGATCGAAAATCGCGCCGACTTGGCGGGAAATCGCACCGATCGTGTCGAGAACCGCGGGGATCGGCGTAGCGACATCGCGGCCAATCGGCCCGACCGCATCGAGAACCGTCAGGAGTGGCAGCAGAATCGCGTTGGGCGGCGCGACGAAATCCGCAGTCAGGTGCGGGAGAACCATCCCCGGCTCGACTTCTGGTCGGACCATCCCAACTGGGCTGCCTGGCGCATCAACCGTCCTTATCGTTGGGCCACATGGGGCGCGATCACCGGCTGGGTCGGCTACGGCTGGACCGACCCCACCGTTTTCTCCTACGGCGACAATGTGTACTACCAGGACGACTCGGTCTACTACGGGGATCAAGTCGTCGCCTCGGCCGAGGACTACGCGCAGCAGGCCGAACAAATCGCCAGCAGCGCTCCAGAGGTCGCCGCGGACAAAGCCGAATGGATGCCGCTGGGCGTGTTCGCCCTGACGCCGGACGGCCAGGCGTCCGGCCCGGATCCGTCCCTGTTCCTGCAGTTGGCCATCAGCAAGGAGGGGATTATCAGCGGCACGCTGAACAACTCGGCCACCAACAGCACGCAGACCATCGAGGGCATGGCCGACAAGGCGACCCAGCGTGTGGCTTGGACCGCGGCCGGCAAGACTCGGCCGATTATGGAAACCGGCATCAGCAATTTGACCGAGGATACGGCGCCGGCGCTGGTCCACTTCGCAGACGGCCAAACGCAGCAATGGCTGATGGTGCGGCTGGAGGAGCCCAAGAGCAACTAACCGAAAGGACAGGACCATGAAAACCACCCGCACACAAGACCTTATCGCCGCCGCGCTCAGCCTCGTGCTGACTGCCGCTTTTGCGGCAACCGCAGGGGCGCAAGAAGTCCTGCCTCGTCCGCAACAGCCCTTCAAAGGCAAGATTGGCCGCACGGCCGCGGACTCCACGTCGGACTTCCCCAAGCCCATCGAAGCGCCCAAGGGCGCGCCGAATGTCCTGCTCATCATGACCGACGACGTAGGCTGGGGAGCCTCGTCCACGTTTGGCGGGCCGATTCCCACGCCGACGTTCGACAAGCTGGCCAAGGCCGGTCTGCGTTACAACACGTTCCACACCACGGCGCTTTGCTCGCCCACGCGCGCGGCGCTCTTGAGCGGGCGCAACCATCACACGTGCTCCACCGGCGTCATCATGGAACTGGGCACGGGCTTCCCCGGCTACAATTCCCTGATGTCGAAAGGCTGCGGGACGTTCGCGGAGATTCTGAAACAGAATGGGTATAACACATCCTGGTATGGCAAGAACCACAATGTCCCCGACTGGATGACCAGCCAGGCCGGGCCGTTCGACCTGTGGCCCACCGGGCTGGGGTTTGAATACTTCTACGGCTTCATCGGCGGCGACACGAGTCAGTGGAATCCGGCGCTCTTCGAAGGCACGAAGCCGATCGAGCCGCCGCACGACGCGAAGGACTACTTCTTCGACAAGGACATGGCCGACCACTGCATTGACTGGATTCGGATGCAGCACGCGACCGCGCCGGGCAAGCCCTTCCTCGCCTACTACGCGCCGGGCACGGCCCACGCGCCGCATCACGCGCCAAAGGATTGGATCGCGAAGTTCAAGGGCAAGTTCGACCAGGGCTGGGACAAGGTGCGGGAGGAAACTTTCGCGCGGCAGAAGGCGCTCGGAGTCATCCCGGCCAGCGCGAAGTTGACGGAGCGCTCTGCCGGCATTCCCGCGTGGGACAGCCTGAACGCCGATCAAAAGAAAGTTTTCGCCCACATGATGGAAGTCTATGCCGCGGCGCTCGCGCACTGCGATTACCAGATGGGCCGCATCCTCGACACCATTGAAGCGCAGGGTGAATTGGACAACACGCTGGTCATTTACATCCAGGGCGACAACGGCGCGAGCGGCGAAGGCGGCATGCAGGGTTTGCTCAACGAGA
>CAYTJV010000595.1:0-4832 GCA_964438165.1 uncultured Planctomycetaceae bacterium
TTGGGCTTAGTGGTCACCCGGGCGGCAAGGTAAACTTCCGAAGTCTTGGAGACTTCGGAAGTTTGTGCGATCACCTTGCCCGAGGCGTCGAGTTCTTCGAGCACCAGGCCCGCCGAATCGCCCGGGTTGCGGCCGAAACCGCGGCCGCCGACATCGCGGGCCTTGATTAGAACGGAGGCGCGGTAAGGGCTGCTAGGCCGAACGGCGATTTCCTGGCTGAGCCGGCAGTGTCCCTTGCCGGCGATCCGCACGGCGTCGCCGCCCTCGGCGACTTCGGGCGTGGCATCGAGCGCCTTGGCGGCAGCCGTCTCGCGGCACGGGACCGCTGCATCGCCTTCGCGTTTCCATTGGGCCGGCAAACCCGCCGCCGGTTGCTTGTCCCAATCCTCAAAGCCGGCATTGCGAAGGAGGTTCCGATGAGCAACGGTGACCGGCGTCGCGCCGGTGCCGCCGCTGCCGGGCCCTACCTCGATCGCCTGAACGAACGCCTCGCCGACAATTCCCGCCTTCGGATCGCCGCCGGAGAAGCGGAAGTCGATCACGCCATTGCGCGGCTCAACGTCGTTGAACACCAGGTCCACCGCCCGATTCGGCCCGCCGGCCGTGGCAGCCACATCCATCTTCTTGACGACTTCCCGGCCATTGATCGCCAACGTGATGCAATTGCGGTTCGTATCCAGCCCCCGCGCGGCGGTGAATTTCAGTCGTGCGTGATACTTGCCGGGCCCGACGGTCACGTTGACGACGAACTCCTTGGCGTGAACGCCATAACGGTAGAGTTCGGGATCCGGAGTACCGCTAATGGCAAAGCGTGTTGTTGCTCCAAGCCCAGGGGTTGCAACCCCTGGGCTTTTGGACGCCGCGGAATCAAGGAACGCCGTCCCCGGCGTGGTCCACCACGTGCTTGCGACACTGTCGGCCATTGTCCCGAGCCGCACGATGAACTCCGTCCCCGGCCGCCACAAGTTGCCCGCCGAGTCCTTAAGATCCTCGCGGCCCGTGTAGCCGAACACCATCCGCTGCGCATCAGTCGGCCCGCCGCCTTCGCCGAAGTCGTTCATGCCCGTTGCCGCCGACCACTCCACGCCACTGAGATACACTTTTGTGCCGGCCGAGAGCGGATTCTTCTTTCCTAAGACGACGATCTTCAGCGTGTGTTTGGCATTGAGCAGGCCATTGCGATAGTAAAGGGTGGCACCGCGGGATCTCGGGTTCCAGCAGTCAATTCCCACGATCTGCCTGGCTCCGTCGAGATAAACATCGGCCAAGCCGCCATCAGGGCCGGCCTCGCCGGAGACGCGGACTTGGTTTCCCGTGAACTCCGCCGTCGCCGATGCACCCGCTTCTTCCGTGATGCGCGGACCATCACCCATCCATTTTCCTGTTAGCGGAAGCAGTCTCGCCTTGGGCAGGCCCGGGACTGGGCTCGCACTCATGATCGCATCTGGTTCCGAACCCGGCACAAAGACGGCGACGTGACGGATGCCGTCGTGCCGAATTCTGACGAGGGAATCGCCGTTGCCTAACGGCTTCACAGTATAGCCGTTCTGGGCCAGATTCTCTCGCTTGGGGAGCCGTTGGCCGGTGTATGGCACCGCAACGGCCTCCGGCTCAGATTTCAATCGTAGCGTGTCAATCGTGCCCGGCGGGGCGTCAAACGTCGTGTACACGATCATGCTATCGGAATACAAGACGTCATTCACCACCGCCGTGCTATTGACAATATGGTTCTCGCCGGCCGGAGCGAATTCTTCCGGCATCCAGGCGATCGTGGCCAAGAGGTGTTTCAGCGCCATCGGGTGGGCGATCTTGAACCAGTCGGCGTTGACCACGAAGCCGCCGTCGATGTTGTCTTCCGAGACGCCCGTCTCGTGGCCGTCGTAGGTGGCCAGGATCTGCATGCGACGGGCCAGTTCCCGGGCCCAGGGGCTATTGGCCTCGACGCCGTACTGGGCGAACGGGACCGCCAATTCCATGGGCCCGTACCACAGCGAGCGGCCGCAGCAGCCGCACGACTCGGGATAGGCCCACGCACCGCTATACACCTCGCCCCCCGAGTTGGGAGCGACGCTGGTGTGATTCAGAAAAAGCGAGAGGATGTTGCGAACGTCGTTGCGCCAGTTCGGGAAGACGTCTTTGTTGTCCATCATGTATCGGGCGGCGAACTCGGTGACGTTCTCGGCCTGGACCGGGTCGTTCCAGTCCCAGTAGTTGCGGCCCCAGGTGTCGTTGACCGTCCATGCGGGCAGGAGCACGTCGCGCAGGTACGCCCGGGCGGCATCGCGGGCCTGGACGATCTCGTTGTTCTTGCCGGTGTGGCCGAGGCGGATCAACTCGTCGAAGAAGTAGGCCAGGAAAACCACGCCACCGGTCTGCTGGACGTCCTTCCACGGGGCGCATTCCGGATTGGCGTAGCGTCCCCACGGGGCCGCGCCCGGAGTGCGGTTGCGCTTGGCGGCCATCAGGTCGCCCCAGTGCTTGGCCGCCTCGAACCACCGCCTGTTGCCGGTGATCTGGTAGGCCCGCAACAATGGCACGCCCACCTCGGCCACGATATCGAGCTGGATCATCCCCTGCGGGCTGCACTTGCCGTAGGGCTTGCCTTTGACCGGCACGCTCACCAGGAAGTTCGGCCAGGGATGGTCGGCCGGCGTGCAGCAGTGGTCCAAGAGGGCGTCGGCCTGGATGCTCATGATCGCGATGGCGGCCGGATCGCCGCTGTAGCGGTAGTAATCGACCATGCCCGAGAGGATGTATGCCGCGCGCTGGCCCAGGTCGCCGTTGTCCCAGTCGTTGATCGGCACGGGCGTAATCGCCCCGTCGGGCGCGATCTTCCAATGGCCGTTGAAGACGTAGTGCGGCGCCGGACTCGGGGCGGCCGGCGGCTCGACCCAGGGGTAACGCTTGAGGGTCTCCGCCGCGATCCGCAGGCGGAAATCCACCTGGCCGTTCTGGCCCTTGTACCAGGGGGCGATGACCCCGTACTTGTCGTGGACGGCCGGATAGGCGTAGTAGCGTTTCTGGATCGTCGCCGCCGAGCCAACCGACGCCGGCCAGAAAGCGCCAACCAGCGCCGTCAGGGCAAAAAGTGTCGGAAGAGCCAGGGCGGCTTTGGACCGTGGACGAGACCGAGGCGGGCAATTCATGGCGATGCTCCTCAAGCGTGGTTGGCCATCATCATGTGCCATGCCCGCCCGGCCGTCAACCTTCCTGGTCGTAGGGCAAGCTGCCAGCTTGCCCCAGTGCTGGCTTCAGCGGCATCTGCGGCACCGAGCGGGCATCGAGAATGTCGAACTGCACCTCCTGGTACCCGAGGCGGCCGCAGGTGTACGCGAAGAGCGCGTTGAGCATCGCGCTGGCCACGGCCAGGTTGGTGAAGAGAATCTGCGGCGCGGAGAGGGCCTGTTGAGCACAATCGGCTTCCCCGGGCGTCGAGCCTTGGGACTGGACGATCTCCGGATGGAACCGCGTCAGCGAGGCGGTGCGGTCCTTCCCCTCCTGCCGGACGTAGATTTGCACGTTGCCGTAGGTGCCTCTCTGGTCGGGCGGGCTCACCGCATCGTTGCCGCCGCTCAGCAGAACCACGTCGCGCAGCGTCCGGCAGTGATCGGAGACCAGCCGCCGCGTGGGGTGATTGTCCACGCACAAGAGCACGTAGTCGCCCGGCCGGATCAGTTGGGCCGCGCTTGCTTCGGTCACGTACTGCGGCACCGCGACCACCGCCAGGCGGCTCGGCCCCAGCATGGCCAACGTCTCGGCCGCCTTCACTTCGGCCTTGTTGCCGGCCTCGGTGAAGGCCATGCGCGCGGCGTTGCCCGGCTCGAACTTGTCGCCGTCGATCAGCACCAGTCGCACGGCCTGATCCAGGCTCTTGAGAAAAATTGCCAAGTACGCGAGCACAATGCATCCGATCCCGCCCAATCCGATGAGCTTGATCCGGCTTCCCTCCGGCAATTCGCAGCGGAGGTCGGAGTTGGAGTCGCTAGCAGCGCCAGTCATGATCGGTCCTCCCGCGGGAAGAAGAGTCGTCGCGTTGGTTGCCCCCGTACGGGTTGCCGTAGCCGGAATTGGCGGACGGGTCGGCCGTCGTGTACGTGTTGGAATAGTTGGTCCAGGCCGGCCGCTTGACGATCACGCGGACCTGATCTAGCCAGCACTTCGGCACCATCGACCGCCGCTGCCGGTAGCCGGCCAACACCTCGCCGAAGTCCAGCGGGAAGCGGTGCCCGTCGACCGACATTTCCACGTGGAATTCCGGCGGCTCCTCGTCGATGCGGCCCACCACGATGTGCATTCCGTCGCGGTGCCGCTCGTCGCGCTTGTCGACGCCCGAGCTGTACGCCCCGTAGTCGCCGTGGCTGTGGATGTCGCCGACCAACAAGCAGTGGCGCGGCAGCACGGTGGGCACCTCGTAGGTCACGTCCAGGGCAGCGCGATATCCGCCGGACGAGTGCCACACGGTGGCCTCCTGCTTCGGCACCAAGAGCTTGTAGCGGCGTTTCTTCGTGTTCCACAGCAAGAGGACAATGGCCTCCGATCCGGAGATCTCGAACACGAGCCACAAGAAGGCGACGGCGAATTCCAGCACGGTCGCCGGGACCTTGGGGAACGACACCCGGCACGCGGCGCTATGCCCCGCAAGCCACGCCGGCGGCCGCGCGGCCGGCACGTCGCTGGCGAAGAAGGGGTGATTGCGACAGAAGAACAGGCCGTCGCGGGTAAGCCAGAAGAACTCCGAGTCCTTGGGCCGCGGCGTGTCCGGACGAGACTTCAGGTAAACGGGGATTTCAGACATGGGCTTTCTCCTGGTTCCCACGCTCCGCGTGGGAACC
>CAYTJV010000596.1:0-4832 GCA_964438165.1 uncultured Planctomycetaceae bacterium
GACCGACGTGTTGAGGAAAGGCTCGGGCACTTTGCCCCGCAAAACCTGCTTTGCATGCGGGCTGAGCCGGAATGTCCAACCGTCCCTCTGACGGCCAACTTCGATTTCAACTCCCCGAGAGACCATTGCGTTCTCCTTGTTCGTTGCCCTTCGAGCAATAGCTTGGGGCAGACGTTCAACTCCAGCGTTCTTCCGGCCGGTGGAGGATCTCGCTCACCAAGACGGCCTGGCGGAGCGTGGCGGGATTGGTCAAGAGCGCGGCCATGGTTGCGGCATCGACAGCGGGGGGCGCGGCCACGCGATCGGCCGGCACGGTGGGCTCCACGGCAAGGGGCACTGCGGCGGCCTCGCCGGAGACGCCGGCCAGGCGGCTGACCTGGTGGCCGAACTTCTCGCGGAGCCGATCGCCGACCTTCTCGTCGGCCTGGGCCACTTCCCGGCCCAATCCTGGCGAGCCCACTTGGCCAAACTGTGGCCGGCCGAATCGGTCACGCACGTGCTCGGCCACGCTCTCCTGCGGGAGAGGCTCGCCTACGACGACGGGCTCCACGGGCGTGGGCGGCGGGCGGAACGGTCGCATGGCTTCGCCGGTCGCCCGCGGCGGAGGCGAAGGGGGAGGACGCCCGGCGGGCCGCTCGGCCTGGACGGGCTTCTGACGCTCGGCCGCACGCCTCAGGAACTCGGCAATCTCGTCTTCGAGCGGATCGGCGGGCTTCGGGAAGTGCGCCGGCTGGTTCGCCCGCGCACGACGCGCCGCCTCCTTCTGCACCTCCTTCCACTTGCCGGCCAACTGCGAGAGGATGCTGAAAATCACGAAGATCAGGAAGACCACTACCCCGATCCATCCGCCGTCGGCAAAAAGCAGTCCAAGGGGGTTCACGTCGGGGCTCCTGGCTTGGCGGGCGCCAGCCCGCCGTGGGCGATGGCGGTCCGCATGTCGGTATCGGCCTGGACGTTGCGAAGCCGGTAGTAGTCGAGGATCCCCAGGGTTCCATCGCGGAAGGCCGCGGCGATCGCCTTGGGCACTTGGGCCTCGGCTTCCACGACCTTCGCCCGGCTCTCCTCGATTTGGGCAATGTTCTCCTGCTCGGCGGCCACGGCCATGGTGCGGCGGCCTTCGGCCCTGGCCCGGGCCACACGCGTGTCGGCCTCCGCCTGGTCGGCTTGCAGCCGCGCGCCGATGTTGTCGCCGACCTCGATATCGGCGATGTCGATCGAGACGATCTCGAATGCCGTCTGGGAATCGAGCCGTCGGGAGAGGACTTTCTTCGAGATCTGAGCGGGATTTTCCAGTACCTCCGAGTGGGTTTCCGCCGAGCCGATGGCGCTGACGATCCCTTCGACGACGCGGGCAATGATCGTCTCCTCTGTAGCCCCGCCAATCACCTGATTCAAGTTCGCGCGAACCGTGACCCGCGCCAGCACGCGGAGTTCAATTCCATTGCGGGCCACGGCGGCAAGCGATTGGGTGCTGTTGCGCGGGGGGCAATCGATGACCTTTGGGTAGACGCTGGTCTGGACGGCCTCCAGCACGTCGCGCCCGGCCAGGTCGATCGCGGCGGCCAGCTTGAAGGTCAGATCGAACTTGGCCTTGTGCGCGGCGACGATCGCCTTGGTCACCAGGGGCACGTTGCCTCCGGCCAGGTAATGGGCCTCCAGGCCCTTGCTGGTGATCCCTTCAGGGTCGCCCAGTCCTGCCTGCACTGTCATGACCTTCGCACGCACGATGACCTTCGGATCGACCTTCCGGAACGTCATCCCCAAGAGATCGAAGATCCCGATGCCCGCCCCGGTCGTCTTCGATTGGATCCAGTAGCGGAAGTAGCGAACGAACACCGCCAGGGCGATGAAGCAGACGAGCATCACCGCGATGACAATGGCGAGGGTAATGAGTTGGCGGGTCTGGTCAGCAGGCATGGGTGTTTCCCCCAGGTTGGGTGACTCCGACAAGGTTATGCTGCACGCGGTACGCAGTGACACAAGTTCGTAGTCCCGGCTTTAGCCGGTAATCTACGGAGAATACCACCTTAAGGCGGCACTACAAACGGCCCCTCCCAACCGCGTACAATAGGTTGAGCTTCCAGTTTCTTATCCCCCCGGGGTGTCGGTGTCAAGCCTGGGAGGGCCGGAAAGGATCGGGACTGTCCCAGTCGACGGGCTGGGCCAGGGGATCCTTGGCGGACTCGCCGTGGATTTCGTTGGGCAGTCCGCGGACCACGACCCGATTGCCGCGAACCTCGATCACCCGGACCCGCTGGCCGACTTCGACCGGAAGCCCCTCGCTGACGGCATCCAGGGTGACGCCATCGACGGCAACGATCCCGCTGGGAAGCATCTGGCTTTTGGCATGGCCGACGCGGCCGATCAAGCCTTCCAGGGCCTTTCGCGGGTCGTTTTCGGGGAGCACGTCGTTACTGGTGGGGACCTGCAGGAGCATTTGCTTGCCTAGGGATGTCGAGGGCCAGTACTTCAAGGCGACGACCACGGCGATGATCGTGCCGACGACCGCTCCCGCCAACACGCCCACCCCGATGGCCGAGTTCTTGGAAAATCCCAGCCAGACCGCCCCGATGATCGCGCACACGGCCAAGAAGGCGAAAATCCCGCCCGACGGCAGAAAAATATCCAACACCACCAAGGCCATGCCGACGAACAACAGCAGGACTGCCCAGATCCAAGGGTCCATGCTCAACCTTGCATTACCTGCGGGCAAGCTGGCAGCTTGCCCTACGCTTTCGTTTCCCGAACTATAATCCGATTCCCGTGGACCGCCGCAACCACGATTTTGGCGCCGCACGGGACGAAGTCGCCGTCGGTGAGCACGTCGAGCAATTGATCCCCAAAGAGGGCCTTGCCGCCAGGCACCAGGGGAGTGGTCGTGTGTCCTATGGCCCCCACCAGGTTCTCGAAATGGGTCAGCGATTCGCTCTCGCTGATGGCCGCAGCCTCCTCTTGCGAAGGCGGGTGGAGCACCATCCGGCTGAAGATCGGCGCGCGGGGAAGCCAACGGTTGATCGTGGCGATCACCACCAACATCCCCACCATGGCCGAGGCAACGATCAATAGCGAGTTCTGGAACTCGGCCACCTGGTAGGTGTTGCGCGGCAAGAGGAACGTCTGGCTGGCCAGGACCAGCGAGGCCAGGATCATGGCCCCGCCGCCGAGTCCGAAGATCCCAAAACCGGGCAAGACGAACAACTCCAAGGCCAGGCAGCTCACCCCGGCCACGAAGAGGATCACTTGCAGCCAACCGGCGGTGCCGCCCAGGAATCGACTCCAGAAGAATAGCGCGAAACACACCAAGGCCACGAAGGCCGCCACTCCCAGCCCGGGCGTGTGCAACTCGACGTACAGCGCCACCCCGCCGAGGATCAATAACAGCACGGCCGCCCCGGGCGACGCCAAGGCATCGACCAGCGCGTCAGACCAGCGGGGCTCCAACAGCGAAGGGTCGCTCTCCAGGCCGTAAAGCTCCTTGAACTGCGCGAAGTCCTCGACTACGTGCGAGGCCAGGCGGTACGCGACGGCATCGTTCCCGTTGGCCACGAAGACCTTTCCCGGTTTGGTGACCTGCTCACCGGCCGTCCATTGATCGGGCTGGGCTTGCGAGGCCAACTCCTCCGCCGAAAAGAACGCCGTCTGGCCCTTGCGGGCATATTGCGAAACGCTTAGCGCCGGATCGAACATCGCCGCCGGCAGCGACCAGGAGCGCGTCTTTCGGGCGGCAATGTCGTCGCGAATCACGGTCCGGATTTGCTTGATGTCCTCGGGCGAGAGCACGCAGTCGCCCTCGCCCCCCAGGACCGCCCTGGGGTGCATGACGACCTGGTCGCAGGCCAGCGCGATCAGGGCTGCGTCGCAGCGGGCCTCCTTGGGAATGTAGGCCACCACGCGGACCTTGGCCGAATCGAGATCCAACAGGTAACTCGCCAGGCGGATGCTGTCGGCCGGGGAGCCGCCGGCGGTTTCGATGCGGAGGCAAATGAAATCGGCGTTCTGCCGGGTGATCGCGTCCTGGATCATCCCCTGGATCTTGGTGATCGAATCGGCCCGAATCGGACCCTTCAAATCGACTCGCACGGCGTGGAACACCCCTTCCAAGGCCACGTCTTCCTTGACCGTTTCCGGCGGGACTTCCACGGCGCGGGCCACTTCCACGCGGTCGGCGGCCAATGCGCCGATGAACCCCTTGCGCCGGGCCTCCGAGCCCGAAAACCGTCCCGGCTGCCCGGCTGCCAGCACGACCGTCTTGGCCCCGATCGTGCGCCGCTTGCCCAACTCGGCCAGGGCGTCGGGCGCGACGTACTCGGTGCCGATGTCGGTTTCCACTTCCAGCAGCTCGCGCGAGGCGTCGACCAGCTTCAGCGCGACCTCCGCCGGGATCCTCTTATGGCGGCTGGCGATTTCGCGGTAGTTGGTGCGGATCGAGTCGGTGATGTTCTGTTCGTCCACCCCGGCCGGACCGAGCTCGGCCTCGGGCGCCATGAGGATCATGTCGCAGGCCAGCACGGCCAGAACCGCGTGGCCCTGGACCGTCTGGGGCACGTAGGCCACCGTGGTCGCCGCGTTCAGACTCCCGCCGGAAAGGAAATCGGCAAGGTCGTAGGCGTTTCCTATCTTGCTGCCGCGGCCGAAGTCGCTCTGGCCCTTGGCAGCGGAGATCTCGAAGATCAAGACCGGGTGAGCCTGTTCGATCTGGGCTTGTTGAATGGCTTTGAGCACGGGCTGGCGCAACCGTTCGGTCGTCCGGCCCGTGATCGGCAGAACGACCTTGAAGAGCCGTCCCATTCGCTTTTGCGGACCTCCCTCATCTCCGACCGCCGCAACGTTTT
>CAYTJV010000597.1:0-4826 GCA_964438165.1 uncultured Planctomycetaceae bacterium
TTGAAAAACGGGCCACGGATCGCGCAAACGAAGCCTGGCGGGGTGTCCCGGGGGCAGGTGGTCGCCGCGATTGAGTCGCCATGGTGGCCGCCCCCCCCACTCCGCACCCCCCGAAGCGGCAAAACCGGCGATGTGTTGACCAAACTCCCAACGAGGCTTCCGCCCGCACGAGGAAGAGAGAAAACAGATGCACCGCGCCTATCATCCGCACCCAAATCATGAGCATTTTCGCTGGGGTCGGTTCCTGCTCGTGCTCCTGCCCTGGCTTCTGGCGGCGTACCTGGCCACCGGCGTCTATAGCGTGGGGCCGAACGAGCGGGCCGTGGTGCGACGCTGCGGCCGGCTGCTGCCGGGGATCGAGCCGCCCGGGCCCCATTTCGGTTTCCCTTGGGGCATTGATCGGGTGAGCAAGGTCAAGATGCACGAGTTGAAGCGGGTCGGGGTGTGGAAGACGCTGACCGACCGGGTGGTCGGCCGGCAGAGCGAGCCGCGTCAGGCCGAGCTGCTCACCGGCGACCGAAACCTGATCCTCGTCTCCGCCGTCGTGCAGTACGAGATCACCGATCCCGGGGCGTTCCTGTTCCACGTCCGCGACGCTTCGGCCTCGGCGGCCGTCAGCTCGGGCGTGGACGGCCTGATCGAGAACCTCGCCGCCGCGGCGCTCTCGTCGGCAGTCACGTCGATGCCGGTGGACGAGATCCTCACGGTGCAAAGGGTCGCCATCCAGCAGAAGGCTCGGGCCGCCCTGCAAGGCTGGCTTGACCGCAGCGAGCCGGGGCCCGACGTCGGAGTGCGCGTCGTGTCGGTTTCCCTCGAAGACGTGCGGCCTCCTCAGGAGGTGGCCGAGGCATTCCGCGACGTGACCAGTGCCAAGGCCGACGGTCAGCGGGCGGTCAACGAGGCCGAGAGCTACGCCAACTCGCTTCGCGAGCAAACGCGGGGGGACGTGGAGCGGACCGCCCAGGATGCCGCGGCGCTGGCGTACCAGGTGACGGAAAAGGCCCGGGGCGATGCCGACCGGTTCGTCAAGATGGCCGCCCAACTCGCTTCCGGCCGCGAGCTGACGTTCCGCCGCATGATCCTGGAGACCATGGAACAGGTCTTGCCGCGTCTGCGGAAGATCGTTCTGGACGGCCGGGCCGAGAAGAGCGTCGACCTTGGCGTATTCGAGGACGAGCCGTGAAGAAGTTCTTCCCACACGTCGGCGTGGTCGCGGCCCTGGTCGTGCTGGCCCTGGTGCTCCGCCGTGGCGAGCGTCTGCCCCAAACGCCCGAGGCCGCCGTGGCAGGCTTCTTCGACGCCGCCGGCCGCGGCGACGACGCCCTCTATCTGCAACTCGCGACCGGCCCACTCCGGACGTCCCTGGAGAACACTCGGTCGCAACTCGGCGTACCGGCTTTCCGTGAGAGCCTTCGCCGCACCACCTCCGGGCTGAAGGGTCTGGCCACCAGCCGCGGCAGCGAAGCCCCGGCGGGCCGGATCGTGCTGGACGTGGAGCTGGTCTTTGCCGATCGCATCGAGCGGCAGCAGATGTGCCTTGCGGCAAAAGGGGCGGGCTGGACCATCGAATCGGTCACGGGCACGAACATGCTCAAGCCGCCAATCGCCTACGGCACGCCGGTGTTCGAGGAGAAGTAGGGGCAATCAGTACGGATAGAGCCCCGGAATCTTCTTGTCCGAGGAGGCGCTGGGGATTGTGTACTCGATCTTCCCGGGCGAGTCTTTCACGATGATCGCGCCGAGCTTGGGATCCCAAAGCCAGGTCCACTTGCGCAGGTCGCCGCGGGGGAGGATCGAGCGGTCGATGACCCGGGTGCGGCGCTCCTTGGCCCAGCCGCCGTAGTTGTTGGTGTACTGCCAGATCTCGTGGCGGATCGTGGCCGCGCCGGGCATGTCGGCCTCGTAGCTGGTGATCTGGTCGCGGATGAGCATCACCAGCACGCGTACCGTCTTGTTCTCCTTGTCGCTGGCGAGATAGAGGGGAACGACTTTGTTCTCGTAGTGCTTCGACTTCTTGATGTCGTCGAAGACCCAGTCTCGGGTCTCTTCGTCGACCGGCGTTTCGCGCGACAGGAAGGGATCGAATTCCAGCACGGGCGGGTAGTCGAAGCCTTCGATGCGCACGCGGTCGCCGGCCATGATTACCAGGTCCCATCGTCCGGGCGCAAGGCTCGGAAAGACCCACGCGCCGCGCTCGCCCCGGCTGGCCACAAAATCGACCTCGGGGACCTCGATTTTCGCCTTGGGGTTGACTTTCTTGCGGGGATTGCCGTCTTCGTCCCAACGGCGAAACGCGCCGACCATCTTCACGCTCTGGCCGTTGGACAGAATGACCGTCAGTTTCGCCGCCGTGGCAGTTGGCCGATCGGCGGCCATCGTGGCCAATACCGCGACACAAGCAAGGGCATTCCAGCGGGCGGTTCTCATGGCGCTTCTTCGGGAATAGGGGTACCGTTAGGGGCAGGAACCAGATGCAAGGTTTCAGAATCGCTCTGGGAGCAGAGGTTGCAAGTTCAGTCTAGCCGCCTCGGCCCGATAGGACAAGAAGCCATTCGACTACGACATCGAGCGGTTCTATTCGCGGATGGCGCTCGCCCGAATTCGCCGGAAGAATATCTATCCGGTCCTCCACCGTTTAGAGGCCGATGGAATGCTCGCTAGCAAACGGGAGACGGTAGCTGGCCGCAGTCGGGTCATCTATCGGGTCACGAGCAAGGGCTCAAAGCAGCTTGCCACCACGACGACCGCTTGGCGGCAGATCGTCCAGGCCGTCAACCATGCCATACAAGGAGGCGAACATGGGCAACCAGCCTTGGCTCGATAGGGTCCGGGAACAACTTCTCCGGCAAGCCCTGCCGCCGAGCTACGTTCACCGGTTCCTGGAAGAACTCGCCGATCATCTTGAAGATCTCAAGCGGAAGTGCAACCACGGAGCCGTGGCAACGAGATTTGTGGTCTTTGCCATATCGCCGGTCTTCTCGTATACGCTTCTTTTCTTCATTGTTGCATTGGCCATTTCGATCCCAGGTTTTGTTGCCGCGCTTTTTGGGCGTCCGGACGCGGTGGCATCGCCCTATGTGTCCCTCCTGCTTATGTACGTCGGCCCAACGGTCGTGGCCGCCCTCCTCTACTGCAAACTTGCGACGAGGTTCGGCTCGGGCAGAAAGTGGATGTTCGTCTCGTGTAGGCGGTTCGATTGCCGCCGCGCGTTGGCCGAAAAGTTCTGTTGGCGTCCACTCGCCCCGACGTACCCGTTCACGGCCAGGGGGCGTAGAAGCGGCATCTTGCCGCTTCATGGCCGTGCCCAACGACAATGCGGCCCGAAGCAAACGCGGCAGGATGCCGCGTCTACGAGAGCCGTGAACGCTTACGCCCCGACTTGCGATCAAGGTCGTGCGGGTTCGTTTAGCCCCACTCCTCCGGCAGCCACGAAAGGTACTTCTGAAGCCGCGCCCGGGCCTCGGCCAAGGTCATGGGAGCCGGCATGATTTCGCTCTCGTGCGCCCAGTAGTTGCGGAGTAAGCGTACTGCGTGCGCGCCCTCGCGGACCGCTGTCGAGATTCCCTGGCCGCGCCGGCCGCCAACCGAGTCGATCAGGATTGACGCAACCTCATCGCGGCTCGGATCGTTGTATCGTGCCCGGTCGTACGAGCGGAGCGCCGCCTCGAACGCAGCGAAAAGTCGCACCAGGTACGTCCCTTCGAGGTTCCTGTCCGCATCGCGGAGGTACGCCCGTGTCCTGTCATCGTATCCGAGGAGGCCCGCGTCCGCGACAACCTGGGCCTTCAACCGATCGACGGCTATCCGGGCGGTCCGGTACTCGCCCTCAACGTCCTTGATATGCTCGTGCCAGTCAAAACGACGGTTCGGCATGGGCGACGATCGAGTCGAGTACCTTGTTGACGGTCTCTTCGCCGAGGGGCAGGGCTTTCGCTTCGATTCCCGAGTGCATATCCTTCGCCTCAGGAGGAAAGGCGTAGTGGATTCTCCACGTTCCCTCCTTGAAGGAGAGGCTAGCCAGGTCGTCGTATGTCGGCATCAGGTACAGATCGATGACGCCCTCGGCCCCCGGCACGTCGTAGGCGACCGGGTCGAGCAGTACCCTCGTAGGGCCTTTCTGGAGAAAGAGAGCCGGAATCCGGTATATCTGATTTTCGACGTCCCGAAGTTTCTTCGTGTACACCTTGGTGACCCACTCGTGCGGCTCTACCCATCCTCGAACTTGCTCGACGAGGGTTTCGACCCGACTGCGAAATTGGTCTCGTTGTTCCGACATCACGCTCGCCTCAATAGCCATCTTCACGACGTCACTGGTTCCTTCCGGCCACCCGCAGGATATTCTATCAAGCCTGTCAATTGCCAACAATCCTCAGAGAGCCACCGCGTCTTGGCGGAAAAGTTCAATTAGCGTCCAGTCGCCCCGGCTTCTTGGGTTTCTTGGGCGTCGCGTCGCCCGATTTCATCTCCGCCAATCGCTGCTTCACTTTAGGAACTAAGGGGCTGCCCGGGTAGCTTTTCAGGAAGGACTCCAACGTGGCGATTGCCTTTTCCGGCGCGCCCATGGCAAGGTGGCTTTCGGCGACCAGCATCTGCAACTGGTCGATGTACGGCGACTCGGCGTTGACCGCGGCCAACTGGTTTGCCAATCCGATCGCCTGCGGGTATTTCTCGCGACCGGCCCAGTAGCGGGCGTACATGAACGTGACCAGTCCGGTGATCTTGTCGGCGGGGAATTCATCTTGCCATTGGCGGATTTCGGCGATCGCCAGATCGTACTGGCGGGCGTCGAAATAGGCCCACCCGGCGAGGCGAGCGAGTTCGGCCGC
>CAYTJV010000598.1:0-1912 GCA_964438165.1 uncultured Planctomycetaceae bacterium
CAACAGAGGCATAAGCGGATCCTTCATCTGACGATACACGTGCGATGGTCCCGCAGGCCATTATCGGGCTTTGGCGGGCCGGTACAAGGGTCGTAAGGAAGGGGTTAGGGGTTAGGGGCCAGGGGTCAGCACGGCTGCGAAACGTCGATCTCAGATTCTGAACCCTGAACCCCTTATTCCTAGTTCCTCGTTCCCACGCTCTGCGTGGGAACGGGCCTCTTGGCCGCTCTGCGGCCCCCGCTCAGACGCCGCAGAGCGGCGGGACTTGCGTTCCCACGCAGAGCGTGGGAACGAGGAAAGATAACAGAAAACGAGCCGCTTGTTGTATATTTCCCAAATACCCCAAATATCCACGGCGGGTGCGTCTAGGCGTTACCGGCAGACCGCCATTGGCCTTCAACCCATTGGGGAGGGCAACTCCTTATGGACCGGACTGCGGACCCGTGCCGAATTCTGATAAGGGCTCTCGGCTGATTTCGGGGGCCCTTGTGGTGCGGCCGTCTCGGCTGCACCACACATTGTGGATGGTCGATGCAGGCGGGACGCCTGCACCACAAACTTGGCGGAAAGCCTAAGAGCCATGTTGTTCTTCCGGACGGGTCGCTCCAGTCAACGGCATCGGCGTGTCCTCCACGATACGCTGCTAACCAGCTCGCTGGCTCTCGGCACGGGTCTGGGGCGTCGGCGCGACTCGAGATCGAGATACGGACGAGGGTTGTATGTCGGGCAGTCGGAGAACTATGGCGACGCCATGCTCCTGGAATCGCAGACCCGGCTGACCGATCTGGTGCCGATGCACCCGATGCTTCTTCTGGTCGTTCTCGCCGCCGGATTTGGGATCATTGCCCTGCTGGAAGGGCTGTACCTATGGACGTGGAGCGCCGGGTATCCAATCGGGCGGATCGCCGCGCTGGACCTGGCCGACCGGGGCAGCCTGGCCGCGTGGTTCTCCTCGCTGATGCTGGCCATGGCGGCGGCCACGGCCGGGTTGGTGTACACCGTGCGGCGCCACAGGCTGGACGATTACCGCGGGCATTACCGCATCTGGCTCTGGTCCGCGGCCTGCTGGCTGTTGATGAGCATCGACGCCACGGCGAATCTCCACGACGGGTTCGGCGAGATCATGGTCCGGCTCACCGGGACGCGGCTATTCGGGGAAAGCTGCGCATGGTGGCTGGTCGTGTTCGGGTTCCTCATCGCCGCGGTGAGCCTGCGCCTTCTGGTCGACATGCGGCACTGCTGGCCGTCGGCCGGGGCACTGGTCGTGACCGCGGCCTGTTTTGCGGTCTCGCTGGGGTTTCATTTCCGCTGCGTCCCGATCCAGCAACTGAAGTGGCCGCCGGTGGAAGAGGCGGTCCGGGCCGTGGCGTTCAATAAGGCCGCGCTGCTATGCGGCAATTTCCTGATCCTCATGGCAATGATCTGGCACGCCCGCTTCGTGATCCTCGACGCCGAAGGACTCCTCCGGCGAAGGCGAAGGAGCCGGGGCCGGATGGCCGACGGGGTGTACGTGGTCGACGATGGGGAACTCTTGAGTAGCGGGGCAGGGAGAGTGCGCGTCCATCCTCCACACGGCGTTATGCTGTCCCCATCCGAAGTAGTTGCGATGGAGACGCCTCGGGGGACGCCGGTTATGGCCTCATCGCCCACCGTGTTGGTTACTCCCACCGGCGAAACCATTGCTCCTTTGTCAACCGTGGCTTCCGGCGGCCTGCCCGTCCAGCGGCGAATGACCAAGCAGGAAAAGAAGGCCCTCAAGGCCCGGCTGGAGCGGATGCGCGAGGAGCGTGGGCGTCAGGCCGGGTAATCTACTCCAGACTTCCGAAGTCTTCGAGACTTCGGAAGTCTACCCGCGTGCAAGGCCCGGCTGGAGCGGATGCGCGAGGAGCGTGGGCGTCAGGCCGGGTAATCT
>CAYTJV010000598.1:2012-4823 GCA_964438165.1 uncultured Planctomycetaceae bacterium
ACTCCAGACTTCCGAAGTCTTCGAGACTTCGGAAGTCTACCCGCGTGCCCGACGAGCGTGCGAGCTTGGCAACACGCCTGGACAACCCATCCGCATTTCGGTCTATTTGGTGGATTGGCGTTTTTACAGCGCGCGACCAGGAATCCCCGTTCGTAGTACCGCCTTTAGGCGGCATTCTTCGCGGATTACCGGCTAAAGCCGGAACTACGAACTTGTGTCACTCCAGACCGCGCGCAGCATCACACTATACCCCTCTTCCGAGGTGGGCGAGACGTGCGAGCTTTTTCGGGCAACTTCAAGCCACCACCACTGGCTGACCGCCACTCACACTGACCACCGACCACATCCCCAATGGTTCGCACCCGCTTCGCCCCTAGTCCGACCGGATACCTCCACATTGGCGGGGTCCGCACCGCGCTCTTTTGCTGGTTGTTTGCGCGGCGACACGGCGGTCAGTTCATCCTCCGCATCGACGATACGGACCAGGAGCGGAACGTCGAGGAGGCCCTGGAGCCGATCCTCCGTGGGCTCCAATGGCTTGGGCTCGACTGGGATGAAGGCCCGGGAGTGGGCGGGCCCTATGCCCCGTACTATCAGTCGAAGCGGTTGGCCAAGTACCACGCGGCGGTCGAGGAATTGTTGCGCCGCGGCCTGGCGTACCGCGACTACGCGACGACCGAGGAGGTTCAGGCCGAGCGGCAGGCGGCCGAGCGCGAGAAACGCTCGTTCACGTACAGCCGCCGCTGGATGGCCGAAACCCCGGAAGACCAGGCCCGATTCGAGGCCGAGGGGCGCAAGGCGGTCGTGCGTCTGAAGATGCCCCGGGAGGGAGTCCTCGTCCTGGACGACCTGGTCCGCGGCCGGGTCGAGTTTGAGTGGGCCCGCGAGCAGGACCACGTGATCCAGCGGACCGACGGCTCCTGTCTCTACCACCTGGCGAGCGTGGTCGATGACTACGATTTTCGCATCACGCACGTGATTCGGGCGGAAGAGCATTTGTCGAACACCCCGCGTCAGGTGTTCATCGTCCAGGGGCTGGGCTATCCGCTGCCGCAGTACGCCCATTTGCCGTTTGTGGCCGAGCCGGGCAGCCGCACCAAGCTGAGCAAACGAAAGCTCGACAAGTACCTCAAGAACCGCGACTTCGCCAACCTCGTGGAGCACGGCCGGAAGATCGCCCAGGCAATCCAGCTCGACATCAACCCCGACACGTTCAACCCGGTGATCACCGATTTTTACGAGCAGATCGGCTACCTGCCCGAGGCGCTGATCAACTACCTGGCACTCTTGGGCTGGTCGCTGGATGACCGCTCCGAGGATTTTAGTCGGGAGGAGTTGATTGCGAATTTCTCCCTGGAGCGGGTCAATAAGGCCCCGGCCAGCTTCGATCCCAAGAAGCTCATGGCCTTCCAGGAGCGGCACATGCTGCGCGTGCCGCCGGAGCGGAAGGTCCAGATGGTGCTGCCGTACCTCGTCCAAGCCGGGCACGTGGCGGCGCCGGTCGCGGACGTCGTGCGCGACCGGGTAGGCAAGGTCGTCGAGGCGGCCGGCGATCGGATCAAGGTGGCCGGCGACATCGTCAACTTCTCCGAGTTCTTCGTCGCCGACCACGAGCTGCCATACGACGAGAACGATCTCGACAAGACCGTGCACAAGGACGGGGCTGCCGCGCGCCTGGCCCGGTTCCGCGACCGCCTGGCCGGCGCGGAGCCGTTCGACGCTCCGGCGCTGGAGGCCCTGATGCAGGCCTTCGTCGCCGCGGAAGCGATCAAACCGGCCGAGATCGTCCATGCGGTCCGCGTGGCGGTGACCGGCAAGGCGATCGGCATGGGGCTGTTCGACTCGCTGGCGATCCTCGGCAAAGAGAGCTGCCTGGCGCGAATCGGACGGGCACTCCAGCGCGTGTGATCGCAACGGGCCGCAAGCTCCGCTGGGATCGAACCGCCGTTGGCGGGAGGTGTGGATCGGGTTACAATACCATCATGAGTACATCGGACGCGCAGTCGCACGGCAAACACGAGAACCAGCCCGCGCCACCTGGAACCGGCGAGGCTGTCCGCGGGCGCGACTTCATTCGCGAGATTGTCGACGAACACAACCGCACGGGCCGGTTTGGGGGACGGGTCCATACGCGGTTTCCCCCGGAGCCGAACGGCTATCTGCACATCGGCCACGCCAAGAGCATCTGCCTCAATTACGGCATCGCGGCCGAGTTCGGCGGGATGTTCAATCTCCGCATGGACGACACGAACCCCGAAAAGGAAGAGCAGGAGTACGTCGACTCGATTATCGACGACGTGCGCTGGCTGGGCGCCAAATGGCCGGCGATGCTCGAAACCGACCGCAAGGCCGGCGTCCTCTGGGCCTCCAACTACTTCGACCAGATGTGCCAATGGGCCATCGAGCTGATCCGGAAGGGCCGGGCCTACGTCTGCTACCTGTCGGCCGAGGGCATGAGCCGCACGCGCGGCCCGCTCACCCCGCCGGGCCAGGACCGCCCCTACCGGAACCGCCCGGTCGAAGAAAACCTCCCCCTCTTCGAGCGGATGCGCCAGGCGGTCGAGCCGTCGCGCGGCCGCCAGCGCACCGGGTCGCTCGGCCCGAACACCACAACGGAGGGCAAGCCCAGCCTGGCCGCCAGGTGGCTGACCACGGAGTCGTTGCCGACGTAGGCACGCGCGGAGGCCAGCAGCCGGCGCAGCGCCAGGGTGTCCTCCGGGATGTGCACGGCGGCCGCACCCGCGAGGCGGGGCCGCAGGTCGCCGTCGGCCGGCCCGAGCACGTATTCGACCCGCCCGCCTTCGGATTCCA
>CAYTJV010000599.1:0-4820 GCA_964438165.1 uncultured Planctomycetaceae bacterium
TATGTGGGTAATACTGAGCGCTCTGCGTGGGAACGTCCGCTTGGGGACGCTCTGCGTCCTTCCTCGCGCATGCCGCAGAGCGGCTGGGGCGTTCGTTCCCACGCAGAGCGTGGGAACGAGGGTGATCACGCCTCGTCCAGAAGTCGGAGATCGTCCGTTGCGAAGCCAAAGGCGTGGATTTCGGGCGAGCCGGCGCCACTCGGCGGACTCACGAATAGGGCCGCAATATCCGGCCGGCGGTCGCAATACTCCCGAGCCGGCCCAGGCCCCAGGACGAAAAACGCGGTGGAGAGCGCATCGGCCAAGGCCGCGCTCGAAGCGACCACGGTCACCGAGAGCACGCCCTCAGCCGGCCGGCCCGTGCGAGGATCGAGAATGTGCGCATAGCGCCGTCCCCGGTGCCGGAAGAACTGCATCGCCGAGCCCGAGGTCCCCAGCGCGCGGTCGCACAGGCGGATCTCCGCCAGGCGTCGCTCCGGGCGGAGCGGGTGCCGGACACCGACGATCCAGCCGCCGCTTGTCGCATCCGCGGGGCCTGCCCCGGCTCGCGTCCCCCGGGCGAGCACACTGCTCTGGCCGCCGTGGAAGAGAAAATCGCCCACGCCCCACTTGGCGAGCACTTCCGCGGCCTGGTCCAGCGCATAGCCCTTGCCGATGCTCCCCAGGTTGAGCCGAATCCCCGGCCTGGTGAACTGCACCGTGCGACGCTCGGCGTCGAGCTTCACATAGCGGCTGCCCACGCTTTGGAGGGCTTCCATCACGTCCCTTTCAGCCGGCAGACTGCCTTGGCGGCGAGCAAATCCCCAGGTCTCCCAGAGCGACGCGCCGGTGATGTCGAAGGCCCCCTCGGTCGCATCGTGAATGCACATCGCGAGGCTGAGCAAGTCGAACAAGCGCGGCTCGATTTCCGCGGGCAGGTCGGCGCCCACCAGGTTCAGCCGACCGATCTGGCTCGTGGGAAGAAAATAGCTCAGTTGGTCCTCGAGCGCCTCGACCAGGTCGAGGGCTTCCGTCGCCGCCGCGGTCGCTTGGATATACTGGCCTGCGTTGAAAACGGCCTCAAACTGGCAGGCCATGGCCGGGCGGCTGACGTGGAGCAGATGCGACTCGCCGATCCGATCGAAGCCGGGAGGCCCGTCGTCGGCCCGAGGCGTCGATGGCGACGCCGGCTGGGTCGGTGACTCCGGGGCTGCCCTCCCCTTGAGAAAGTCGCGGCGAGTTGTCCGGCGCGTCATTTCCGCTTCTTCCGCCGCAACCAGTCCATGGGCTTGAGTTCCACCAGCTCCGCCAATCCGGCCTCGGCCACCTCGCGGCCCGAAACGTAGCGGCCCGGGCTCGACCAGGCGTGCAGCTTCTCGAGCGGCACAGCGAACAACTCCGCCAAGAGGCGGTCCATTTCCCCTTCGAGGTGGCTGAAGTGCCGTGCCCATTCCGCCGCTTCGGAGAACCCCACGTTTTCTTCGCTCTGCCACTTCATGGGATGAAATAACAGGACACTATAGGGGGTCACGAGGCGTCGCGTGCAGGCGGCAAAAGGCCACAGGGCTGCCGAGGAGCATTCGCCGGCTACCACCCCGGTGGCTCGGATGCCGCGCAGCAGAATCAGGCTCGTCAGCGCGATGGCACAATAGGGACTGCCGCCGAGGGAGTCGATATAAAGGACACAATCACCCCCTGGAGGCACTTCGAGCAACTGCCCCACCAGTTGGGTTTGGTTCTCGGTCAGGTCTCCGACCAGGGCGATTTCCGTCAATCCGCTGGAATCACGTTCACTCATCCCCTCAGCCTCCGGAGAAAACGTACGTCGCCACCGTGCGCCAAGTCACTGTACCACGAACGGGCGACAAAAAAACGGTGGGCTGCGCACAGCCCACCGTCTGGAGTAGCTTGCAAAGAGCCCTGCCAGGCCAGCCTTCCGACGGCCTGACCGCACAAGGAAGCCGACGGCCTCAGGAGACGGCTATCGACTCCGTGGGGCACACGTCGACACAGGCACCACAATCGCCGCAGGTCTCGGGGTCCACGACGGCCTTGTTTTCTTGGATCGCGATGGCGTCCAGCGGGCAGGCCTCCACGCAATCACCACAAGCGGAGCATTTCTCCGCGTCAACAATGGCTGACATCGACTCAATCTCTCCTAATGCAGTTAAGGGACAACATGTACCTCGACCCTGGAGAATACCAGAGCCAAGGCCGTTTGGGAAGCGAAAACACGCGAAACGCCCGGGTTATTCGCAACCCCGACTGCCGAAAAGCCCGGGCACCCGGCTGGGAGGAAGCGTGGGACGAATCCATGCTATTGGGGGGACGGCTCAGCGAACAACTCACTGACTTCCAGGCGGATGCCCGGCAAAACGTCGCCGTCACGCGACTTGCCCGGCCATGTCCAGCAGGGCCACGCTGGCGACCGCGTCGAACGTGCTGAAAACCCGAAGTCTGCCGGAGATTACATAGAAGTCCAACGAGCCTTCCGATCCATTCGCAACCGGATCGAAGGCGATGTTCTCCGGATGCTCGATGACAATCCGGTCGCCATTTTCCAGGCTCACAGCGAATCGTCGGAAGGGAACCTGGTGGAGCAAACGCTGGACTTCGTTTCGTATGGATTCGACCCGCATGGTCTGGCCCTCGTTCGGTACAGCCCCTCTCAGGAATTGTACGGAAGTCTCCCAAAACGTTACAAGAGGGTGCGGCGGCGGTTTTGATGTTTTTGCCGGTTATTCGGCCCGCGGATAGCGGTTCTCCATGCTGGGGCGGTCGTTCCCTCTATCCCTGCCGGGTAAAGGGGACGGACGCCGCGGGGAGAAGTGGTTTTCGTTGCGGCTTTGGGCCGATTCTAAGTCCATAGCAAGGATCGTTTTTTGTCGTCGGGCACGGACGGGCCCAGGGTTGATCCACCGCCTTCGCATCTCTCAGACTTCCGAAGTCTCGAAGACTTCGGAAGTCTCCCGCTGCCGATGCTCGACCGTCGCAATCCGAGAAACGATCTGCTGGCCTTGGGCCTGCTGGCCTTGGCTGCCTTTCTGGGCGCGAGCCTTCTGAGCTACGACCCGGCCGATCCGCCGAGTAAGCTCGTGTATCCCGATCGCACGGAAACCGCCAACCTCTGCGGCCGCTCGGGCGCGGTCGCGAGTGGATTACTTTTTGCCGGGCTGGGCGCGGGGGCCTACTATCTGCTGGCGTCCCTGGTCGTGTTGGACGTGATTCTTCTCAGCCGGCGCGAGATCCACGCCCCGTGGCTGCGCCTGGTGGGTTGGCTGTTGTCGCTCACTGGGCTGTGTACCTTCGCGACGTTTGCCTTCCCGTGGCTTTCGCCGGGCCCGGTCATCGGCGCTGGCGGATACCTGGGCGCCGCGGGCAAGGGAATACTGCAAGAGTACTTCGCCGCCGCCGGCTCCTACATCGTCGTGGCCAGCCTGATCGTCGGCGGCCTGCTGCTCTCGACCGACTATGCGATTGTTACGGTCTTGGCCTGGCTCGTCGGGGTGCCGGCCAGCGGCCTCGGCAAGGGCGCGGTTCGCGTCGGCAAGGCTTACGCCGGGAAGGTCCGCGTGCGCCGCTCCGATCTTGATCCGGCAGGTGCAAAGTCGGACGACGATCAAGCCGCGGGCGCTTCGCCGGCCGTCCGTGTGGTGAAACGGGCCGAAGTCGAGCGCGTCCAGCCCGAGCCCGCTGCCAAGGGTGCGGCATCTAACGCCGCGCCCGAAGTCCCGCCGCCGCGCGTGCGCAAACCGAAGCCCGCCGGACATCAGGAGCTTCTGGAACAGATCGAGGCATCCAGCAACGACGGCGCCGCCGACTACGAGCTTCCCTCCTTGGACCTGTTGCTGGCGAGCGAGCCGTTCTGCTTCGACGAACAGGAGAAGGATGTCCGCCGCAAGGCGAAGATCCTGGAGAAGACCTTTGCCGATTTCGGCTTCCGCATCCGCGTGGTCGAGATCCAGACCGGCCCGGTCATCGCCCAGTTCGAGGTGGAACTGGAAGCCGGGCTGCGCCTGAGCCGGATCACCGGCCTGGCCGACGATCTGGCCGTGGCCCTCCGCGTGCCGAGCGTGCGAATCGTGGCCCCGATCCCGGGCAAGAACACGGTCGGCATCGAGGTTCCCAACACCGAGCGGCAACTGGTCCGGCTCCGCGAAGTGATGGAGGAGGCCGCCGGCTCGTCGAGCACCCAGCGGATCCCGATCTTCCTGGGCAAGGACGTGGCCGGCCACCCGATGACCGTCGACCTGTCGAGCCTGCCACACCTGCTGATCGCCGGGCGAACCGGCACGGGAAAAAGCGTGTGCCTGAACTCGATCATCGTCTCGGTCCTCATGACCCGCCGGCCCGACGAAGTCCGCATGTTGCTGATCGATCCCAAGATGGTCGAGCTCAGCCAGTATGCCAGCATCCCGCACCTCATGCACCCGGTGGTCACCGACATGCGCAAGGCGGAGGCGATCCTGGGCTGGGCGGTGGAGAAGATGGAGGAGCGGTACCAGCTCTTGGCGCGGGCGGGCGGGCGGCACGTGAGCGTCTACAACCAGTTGGGCGAGGAAGAGCTGATGGATCGCATCCGCCCGGCCGACGAGCAGGAGCGCCAGCAGATCCCTGCGCACATGCCCTACATCGTCATCGTGGCCGACGAGATGGCCGACCTGATGATGACCGCCGCCGAGGAAGTCGAAGGCCACATCATCCGCCTGGCCCAGAAGAGCCGCGCGGTGGGCATTCACCTGGTGCTGGCGACGTAAAAGCCGACCGTCGACGTGATCACCGGGCTGATCAAGTCGACCCCTCCCGCGCGCAGCCCCTTCCAGGTGGCACGCCCCACGACA
>CAYTJV010000600.1:0-4779 GCA_964438165.1 uncultured Planctomycetaceae bacterium
TCGCCGCTTTCTTTTTGGATCGTGGCGACGTGTGCCGCCAAAGGAAAGCGGCGACAAGTCGCCGCACTCCAAAGTCGTCGTCGCCGCACGCTACTGCCCTCCGCCCACAAAAAAATCCATCAGCTTCCAGCCTTCGGCGAAGACGAGCTTCGACGTGGCGGAGGTGGTCTCGCTGTATTGCCTTGCGGCGTCGGGCTCGATGTCCGAGCCGGCCATGGCCCAGGGGACCCAGCCGTGGCTGTGCGTCTTGATCCGCAGCGGCGTCGGATGGTCGGGCGTGACCAGGATGCGGTAGTCGCCGTGCTTCTGGAGGGCCTCGAACACGGGCGCGACGACGTGCTGGTCGATCGCTTCCAGGGCCTTGACCTTGGCCTCGGTATCGCCTTCGTGCGACGCTTCATCGGTCGCCTCGACGTGAACGCACACCAGATCGGTCTCATCGAGGGCCTGGACCGCGTAGCGCCCCTTGGCCGCATAGTCGGTGTCTGTGTAGCCGGTCGCGCCGGGCACGTCGATCCGCCGCCAGCCCAGGAGCACGGCCAGCCCGCGCAATAGATCGACCGCGGTGATCATCGCCCCTTGAATCCCATACCGCGCGGCGAACGGTTTCAATCGCGGCGTGCTGCCTTGGCCCCAAAGCCAGATGTTCGTGGCGGGAAGCTTGCCCGCCTGCCGCCGCCTTGCGTTGGTTGGATGGTTCGTGAAGATGGCCACGCTCTCGGCCATCAGATGGTTCAAGAGGTCGCTCCCCGGCCCGCGCGGATAACTGTCCCGCACCGATTTGTCGGTCAGGTCGTGGGGCGGGGTGGTGCGGGTATCGACGGAGAACGGCGGAGCAGCCCCGGCGCCTCGGTAGACCAGCAGGTTGCGGTAACTTACCCCCGGACAAAAACTCAGCCGGTCCGACCCAAGACGCTCCTGGAGCGCGCGGATCAGTTCTGCCCCATCCTCATTGGAAATGTGTCCCGCGGTGAAATCCACCATGACCTGATTTTCGATGGTCACCAGGTTGCAGCGCACGGCCCAATCGTCGGGCCCAAGCTCGATGCCTTGCGCGACCGCCTCCAGCGGGGCCCGGCCGGTGAAATGCTCCATGGGGTTGTAGCCGAAGAGGCTCAGGTTCGCCACGTCGGAGCCCGGCGGCAGGGCCTCGGGCGTGTGGCACGCCCGGCCGACAATTCCGGCGGCAGCCACCGCATCCATGGCCGGCACCTGGGCCGCCTCCAGCGGCGTCTTCCCGCCGAGCGACTCCTGCGGTTCGTCGGCACAGCCGTCAGGGATGATGATCGCGTATTTCATAAGGGGTTAGGGGTTGGGGGATAGGGGTTAGGCTTGCAGTAGGGCGGAGCGACGCCCGCCGAATTATGACGACGCTTTTCTGGTGCAAGAATGAATAGCGAATACTGAATAGCGAATAGCGAAGTCAGAATGAGAGCCTCGCATCGCGCAACATTCTGCATTCGCTATTCCGTATTCAGTATTCGCTATTCATTCCTTTCTTCAACCCTATTCTCCGTCCTGCATTCCCGCCCTCGCATCCGCACAATCTTCGGCCGCGCCGACGGCGACTTGTCGATGGCCGCCATGGCCTTGCTCATCGCCCCTTCGGTCGCACGATGGGTCATGATGACCAGCGGCACCACGCCTTCGGCAGCCTCCTCGGTTTCGTGCTGGATCACCGAGGCGATCGAGATCCCGTGTTTGCCGAGGATGCCTGCAATTTCCGCCAGGACACCGGGGCGATCGTCGACCGTCAGTCGGAGGTAATAGCGGCCGGCGACTTTGGCCGAGTCACGGGCCGAGACCGGGGCCTCGCGGTGGTCGGACCAAAGCTCCAAGGTGCGGAACGTAATCGCAGCCCGGCCCACCACCGTGTCGATCACGTCGGCAACCACGGCCGAGGCGGTCGGCATCTGCCCGGCGCCCTGACCGTGAAAAAACACCCGGCCCACCGCATCGCCGACCACGCGAATCGCATTGAAGTTCTCGCGGACCTCGGCCAGCGGCGTGCCGTGACGAACCAAGGTGGGCGATACATGGAGCTCCAAGCCTTCCGGAACCAGCTCCGCCACGGCCAGCAGCTTGATCCGGTAGCCCAGTTCCTTGGCGTAGCGAATGTCGGCCAGATCCACGGCGGTGATCCCGACCCGGGCAATGTTCTTCCAATGCACACGCGCCCCAAACCCAAGGTGCGCCAGGATCGCCAGCTTCTGGGCGGCGTCGCTGCCGTCGACGTCCATCGCCGGATTGGCCTCGGCGTACCCGAGCCGCTGGGCATTGGCCAAGGCCACCTCATAGCTTGCCCCTTGCTCCTCCATTTGCGTCAGAATGTAGTTGCTCGTGCCGTTAAGAATGGCGTGAATCGACCGGATCTGATTGGCGGAAAGGCACTGCCCGATCGAGGCAATAATCGGAATCCCCCCGCCCACCGAGGCCTCGAAGGCGATCGACCGACCCAGCTTCCGTGCCCGGTTGAATATCTCCGCCCCATGCTCGGCCAAGAGGGCCTTGTTCGCCGTCACGACGTCCTTGCCGCTTTCGAGCAACTGGAGCACGATCGTGCGGGCGGGCTCCAAGCCGCCGATCAACTCGATCGCCACTTTAATTTCAGGATTCTGGGTAATCTGAGAAAGATCGTTAGTCAGAATTCCTTCCGGAAGCGTGAACCCGCGGGACCGAGTCAGGTCGGTGTCGACTACCTTGGCAAGTTCAACGCGCTTGCCGGCACGTCGGGCAACGCGATCTCCGCTTTCCAGGAGGATACGGCAGACCCCCGTTCCAATGGTGCCGAAGCCGACCAGACCGACTTTCAGGGTTTCCATGGCGCACCGACCGGACGAAGCATGTGACCGCGAATTCGTTATCGTAGGCAACTCGGGGGGAGTCCGTCAAGGCTGTCCGGAAACGGGGACAGGCACCCCACATCTTGTGGCGAGGGAAGCGCTCGATCGAGCCGATCCGCGAAGCCAACGCCAGACTGCTGTAAGCCCCGCAGCGGGGCACCGTGGCGATCACCGCCGCCGTCTTGTTCTCGGCCTGGCGTCGAGTGATCTCCCCGTCCAGGGCCTTGATCTGCTCGTCCCACAGCTTCCTTTGGGTCAAAAAGATGAATCAGAAAATTGCACCGCGATTGAAGACGGCGTTGAAAACGGTTTCGCTGCGAGCGGCTCCGCCGAGGTAGGATGGCTCTCCCGAGCCGTCCGGGACGGGTCTGGAGACCCATCCTACTGCGCTTCTTCCTTGCCGGGGTAATACCATCGCTCCCGGGCGCTTCACAGCCCGCCCGTCCACGGTAGAATAAGCCGGTCCGTCGCCCGATACAACCAGCCCCTGGGAGAACCTGTCATGACGAGGATCAATTGGTGTGGATTCGTGCTCTTGGCCGCCGTAGCGGCCGGGGCCTGCCTGGTCGTCGCCTCCGAGCTGCCGGCCGCCGACAACCAGCCGCCGGACGGTTTCGTGGCCCTGTTCAACGGCAAGGACTTCACCGGCTGGAAAGTGCCGGAGGGGGACGGCGGTCACTGGAAGGTGGTCGACGGCGCGATTGACTACGACGCCCAAAGCGAGGCCAAGGGGGACAAAAATCTTTGGAGCGATCGCGAGCTGGGCGACTTCGTGCTCCTGGTGGATTGGTGCATCAAGGAAACGCCTTTCATCAACCCCAACGTCTCCTACATCCTGCCCGACGGCGCCCACGCCCGAGACATCCACGGCAAGCCCTATCGTTTCTCCTTGCCCGATTCGGACTCGGGCGTGTTCCTGCGCGGGGCGGGCAAGAACCAGGTGAACATCTGGTGCTGGCCGATCGGCTCGGGCGAATTCTACGGCTACCGCACCGATCCGAAAATGCCGCCCGAGGTGCGGGCCGCCGTCACGCCGCGGACCCAGGCCGACAAGCCCGTGGGCGAGTGGAACCGTTTTGAGATCACGATGCGCGGCGACAGGGTGACCGTGGTGCTCAACGGCAAGACGGTTATCCCCGACGCCCAACTGCCGGGCGTCGCGCCGCGGGGGGCCATCGCCCTCCAGCATCACGGGGCCCTGCGCAACGGCAAGTGGGCCGGCCCGCCCAGCCTGGTGCAATTCAAGAACATCTTTGTCAAGGATCTGGGAAAATAGGCGGGCGGCAGGTGTATTGAATGTCGTCGAAGAAGACGGTCACGCTGTTGCCGTCGATCCACGGAGTGCAGATGCCGAAGCGGTCGAACGAGGCCCCGGGCGTCTTGGCGCCCGGCTCCAGGGCCAGCGTGCAGGCGTGGTCGTCCAAGCGGACGGTGATCTGGCCACGGCCGCTGGCCCCCGCGGGATCGTACCTCAACATCCAGTCGTGGACCTTGCGGTCGGGGTAAATGCGCGGGGCCTTGCCCGAGCTCCCGCCCAAGGCCCCGGCCGCCTCGCCATGGACCCGGTACACGGGATAGAAGAAAAAGCCCTCGGACGACGGCCCTTCGATGTTGATGCCGAGGTAGTCCATCGGAATGGATTGGTCTTGCTTGGGGTTGGATCGCAGGCTCGAAGTGGAGTTGTAGAAACCGATGCTAGCCGTGCTGTCGGTAACGCCGCGGATCATGCAGACTTTGCCGCGGGCGTAGAGGGGCGTATTGAGGGTCAGCGTCGAGAGGCGATCGCCGTAGGCGGCCATGCGGTGCGGCTCGCGGCAGTCGCCGCGGAAGATCAGGCCGCCCAACTCGCCGACGGCCTTGCCGCCTGCCCAATGGGTCGGGCTCCCGCCGAAGTCGAAGCGCGGCCGGATGCTCGTGGTCTCATATCCGCGGCGGG
>CAYTJV010000601.1:0-4762 GCA_964438165.1 uncultured Planctomycetaceae bacterium
ATTGGGGCAACTCGATCGAGTTCGACATGATCGGCGCGCCGAGCGTTCCTGCGAACATGGCGAGTGAGGGCACGGTTCTCGTACTCGGCATCCTCACTGCGATCATGGGACCTGGCCATCCGAAGGTTGTACTCCTGGATGATCTGGACCGTGCGTTGCACCCTAGAGCACAGGCCGACCTCGTGGACCTACTGCGAAGACTCCTGGAGGAGAATTCCGATCTTCAGATTATCGCTACAAGTCATTCTCCGTATCTTTTGGATTGCCTGCGACCAGAAGAAGTGCGTCTGACCACCTTGAAAGACGACGGTTCGGTAGCGTGCGCCCGGCTCGATCAGCACCCAGAGTTCGAGAAGTGGAAGAACGAGATGGCCCCGGGTGAATTCTGGAGCATGGTCGGCGAGAGTTGGGTTGCGCAGTTGGCCAGCGCGGAGACGAACCAGTGACGCTATCGCTGGCCGTCGTCTGCGAGGGGCCGGCGGACCAGCGGACAGGCTGTGATTTGGCGGATCGGGTGTTCTGTAACGAATTGGCGTGGCTCGAACCCGAGTTGCTCCGACACTGCCGGCAATGGCGAGGTTTCGACACGGCCACGCCCTGCGTCTTCTGGCGCGAACTCCGTGAAATCGCTCGCTCAAGAGGCATTCGAGTGCCTCACGGACATTTCGAAGGTGAGCCCGGAAAGGCCGATGCGGCAGCGGCTCGGCGAGCCCTTCGCGTTCTCATGGCAGCCGAGATCCCGCCCCAAGCGGTGGTGTTGCTCCGCGATGCAGATCGTGATGGCCGGCGGCGACAAGGTCTTGAGCAAGCCCGGCGAGACTCGCAGCTTGACGTGCCGGTGGTGATCGGCGTGGCCAATACGATGCGGGAGTGCTGGGTCCTGGCCGGTTTTGAGCCGATCAGCGACGCGGAACACGATCGGCTTAGCGCCTTGCGCCGCGAGTTGGGTTTCGACCCGCGGGAAAAGTCTCATCTGCTGAAAGCGAGCCATTCTGATGACAAGCGGTGCCCGAAAGGATCGCTACGGGTACTTACCGAGGGGAATCTCGACCGCGAAGCATCTTGCTGGAGGGACAGCGATCTTGAGGTGCTCACGCGGCGCGGCAAAGGGAATGGACTTGCCGATTATCTGGCGGAGGTGAAGACTCGCCTCGTGCCGCTTTTCTCGGCCCGATCATAGATCCAATCCGTCGACGTCATCCACGAGTTGGTCAAGAGTGGGTTTCTCGGCCTCTTTGGCGCTGAGATCCTTGTCGGCCAAAGCACGGGCGCGTTCCTGGGCGGCGAGCATTGCCGGATCGACGCCGGCGAAGATCTGCGAGAGGTCCAGTTTCAATCCTTGAAGCGAGGCCTGCGGGTCGCCGGCGATGGCCGGGTCCTTGTGCTGCGGGAACATGATGGCCCCGGCGGGGCAGATTCGGGCACAGGCGGGGCAGCCGGGCCGGCACGCGTCGGGCTGCTCCACGAAGATCGCACCGCTCTGGTCGAAGCCGTAGACCCCGAACAGGCAGAAATTCAAGCATTCCTTGCAGTCGGTGCAGCGATCGAGGTCCACCACCGGGTACCAGCGCGGTCGCGTCGACTCCTCCAACACCTTGGCTTGGCCGTTGGGTGCGCCCGCGACCAGTTCGGCCTGCTCCGCCGGTCCGGCCTTGCCGGCCACGATTTCGTTGATCTGGCGCAGAAAGAACCCGGGATCGTCGTGCGAGCGGAGGTCGAAACACCATATCATGCGATCGGGAATCTCTCCGCGGCCCGACCCTTGACTCGCCGCCTCCAGCGGTTCCTCCTCGCCAAGCGAAATCGTCCTCCCCAGCCGGCCCTTGACCAAGTTTGCGTCGAGCACCCAGAACGCGGAGCGCGGGTAGAGCCACGCCAGCACGACCCAATCGCCCTGGATGGACCGCAGCAGCCGGACCGCGGGCCCATCCGCGGCAAGATCGTAAAGGTGCGGAACAACGCGCACGTCGAGCTCCGGCCGGTGCTCCAGCCCGGCCAGCAGGGCGCTCTCGACCGCACCCTGCTCCGGGCGAGGATCTCGATTTCGGGCCAAGACGACGGTAATCTTCTCCGACATGACGTTCTCCCAATCGTAGCAGGCACGCTCCGCGTGCCGTCCGCTCACTTACGGCACACGGAGTGTGCCTGCTACTTTTGATATTTGTCAGCACGCACTACTGGCTTTTCTCCGCTTGGCCTTTGAGCAACCGCTGGGCCAGCGGCCACGTCGCTTCAAGATAAGCCAGGTATTGGGCCGGGGAAAGGAACCCGTCAGTTTCGCCTGCGATGGTCACAAGCCACCCGGCGTCGTAGGGATACGTATTGACCAAGCCGGGATCGGCCGGCGCGCGGGGGTTGATCTCGACGAGCTGCCCGGAAAGCGGGGCATACAAATCGCTGGTCGCCTTGGACGCCTCGACGTAGCCGATGGCCCGGGCCTGCTCGACCGCCGCGCCGGGCTCGACCGACCATTGCAGGTGATGCACCACGCCCAACAGCTTCACCGCGTAGGCCGTAAATCCGAGCCGATATCCCGACTTGGTGCGAACCGCCCAATAATGACTGCGCACGTACTGGCGATCGACCGGCAGGAACGCCGGCGAGCGGCCCATCATGAATACCAACGGCTTCGGCATTGAGTGCGGTGACCGATTATGTTGCTGAACAGGAGGAAACAGAGGCAACGGAGAGCGCAAGGGAATCCTCCGTTGCCTCCGTTACCTCCTGTTCAAGACTCGATTGCGGTTGCCCGCATAGCAAGGCCCGTAAACTGTCACAACCAGTTTTCATCACTTCTGTCCAAAACAATACAAGTCCCCTGCGTCGGTGCCGATCACCAGGCATCCGGCGGCGACGGCGGGTGAGGCGATCACGGCCCCGCCGGCCTCGAATCGCCAGCGCTCTTTGCCGGTCTTGCCATCGATGGCGTAGATCCGCCCGTCGGCCGAGCCGACGAACACCCGGTCGCCGACGATCACCGGCGAGCCGTCGATCCGGGATCGCGTCGCGAAGGTCCACAGCTTCTTGCCGGTCTTGGGCTCCAAGGCGTACACCAGCTTGTCCTGCGACCCGACCACGACTAGTTCGGGCGTCACCGCAGCCGACGAGCGGAACGACGCTCCCCGCTCTTCATCAGAATACTTCCAGACCACCGTGGCCTGCTGCCAGTCGACCGCGAAGAAGGTCTTTCCTTCGGTGCCGACAAACAGCAGCGACCCAAGCGCTGCGGGAGTCGATCCGGTGGGGCCTTCCAGGTCCGCGCTGGCGACCTCTTTTCCCTGGGCGAGCTCGATCACGTGCAGGCGGCCGTCGCAGCCGGCCACCAGGGTGCGATCGCCGACGATCGTCGGGAAGCAGCGGATCTGGTTGGCGCTCTGGTGCTTCCACACCAACCGCCCGCTGTCGGCTTTGAGGCAATACAAAAAGCTGTCTTGCGAGCCGAACAGGACGTGCTCGCCGTGGAAATTCGCGCTTGAGTTGATCTCTCCGTCGGTGTCGAAGTGCCAGCGGGGCTTTCCGGTCTTGGCGTCCAGGCAATGGAAGCGGCCGTTGGTGTCGCCGACGTAGACCAGCCCGTTGCCAAGTGCGGCCGAAGCGTTGAATCCGGAATCCGTGGGAAACTCCCAGATCATCCGGCCCGATTTCAAGTCGATCGCACAGAACTTGCCGTTGAGGCTGCCGATGTAGACCACCCCGTCGGCAATCGCCGCCGTGGCCTCGTACCCGCCTTTCTGCGCTGAGTAAGTCCAGAGCAACTCCGGCTTCTCGGGTAGGGAGGTGCGGGCGACACCGGTGGCTTGGCTGTCGCCGCGAAACAGCGGCCAATGTTGGCCGGCCTGTGCCGAAGCGGCTGGGGGCGGCTCGGACGCGCCCATGACGTCGCGCGCGGTGGGGGCCGTGATGGCTATTGAGATCATTGCAAACTGCAAATTGCAAATTGCAGATTGCAGATTGAAGAACTTCTTCACGAGAGCGCTCCTGATCGGCACGTGTATCTATATCATTGCTCGGAGGCCACCTTGGCCCCGGCAATACAGTATAGGTACGATTCGGTGCGAAGGAATAGCTCGCCGCCGGCAATGGCGGGCGTGGCGAGCACGCGGTCCTGCATGTCGTTTTGGGCGAGGATCTCGAATCGGTCGGCAGCAGCGATCACGGAGACCACGCCCCGCTCGTCGACGGCATAGATTCGGTCGTCGGCAGCAATCAGACTGGCAGTGAACGTGCCGCGGAGCCGATTCTTCCAAACCACGTCCCCGGTGACCGCATCGTAGCAGGTCAAAACCCCGGCATCGTTCAATATGTAGAGACGCGCTGCGTAACTCAGGCCCGTGGGAATGTAGGGCCCGCCGCGATCGAGCCGCCAGGCCACGTGGGTTTGGGTCACGTCGCCGGACCCGCCCGGCCGGATGGCCAGGATGGGGCCGTTGCGGCCGCTGGTGCTGTACACCAGTCCGTCGCCCACGAGAATCGTCGGCGTGACAAACTCGGTCGTTCCGCGGACGCGCCATAGCTCGCGGCCGTCGTCGGAATCGTAGGCGATGACCAGGCGCTGGTCGGCGACTTTGCTGCTGGTGCCGTTGACGACCAGCTCCGTCCGCTTGTCGGAGCCGACGTTGGCTTCGACCACAACGGGGGTAGTCCAGCACCCGTAGCTGGGCCGCGGCGTGCGCCAGACGCGCCGGCCCGACGCCTTGTCGAACGCCGCAAGGTACGAGTCGCTCTCGGCATCGCACAATTGGATCACGAGATTGCCGTGGAG
>CAYTJV010000602.1:0-4759 GCA_964438165.1 uncultured Planctomycetaceae bacterium
GGTATGCTAGGGTTCGAGGGCGGGGGCGTTTTGGGGGTTCCTGTGCGCGTCGATGGGGCTGGGGGGGTGTTTGCCGCCCAAGAGTTTCGGGGCCACGAGGACGTGGACTTCGTCGATCTGCTCGGCGTCCAAGAGGGTCCCGAGGAGTTGGCCGCCGCCTTCGACCAGGATGTTGGTCATTCGTCGCCGGCCCAGTTCCGTGAGCAACTCGTCGAGCCGACCGGCGTGGGTATCGGATTGGCAGACGAAGACCTCGCAGCCGGCCTGCTCCAGGCGGCGGCGTTCGGAGGCCGGCGCGGTGTGCCCGACCGCCACGAGCAAAGGGACCTCCCGGGCCGTGCGGACCAACTGGCTGGCGGAGGCGAGGGTAGCCCGGGTGTCGACCACCACGCGCAGAGCGGTCCGTGGGCCGGGTGGCCGAGCGGTCAAGAGGGGGTTGTCCATGCGCGCCGTCTCGCGCCCGATGACGATCGCATCGACCCGGCCTCGCAGTCCGTGGGCCAGGCGGCGCGACTCTTCGCTGGAGATCCATTGGCTGGAGCCGGTGCGGGTGGCGGTTCGGCCGTCCAGCGTCATAGCCCACTTGGCCAAGACCCACGGCCGGCCCGTGCTCAAGAGCTTCAAATACGGGGCATTGACCGCCCGGGCCTCCTCTTCCAGGAGACCCTGTTCGACTTCGATCCCGGCATCGCGCAACTCTGCCAGCCCGCTGCCAGCGACCTCGGCGAAAGGATCCCACTGGGCAACCACCACGCGGCGGATCCCCGCGGCGAGAATCGCCTCGGTGCAGGGGGGCGTCTTGCCGTGATGGCAGCAAGGCTCCAACGTCACGAGCATCGTGGCCCCTTTGGCTCGGTCGCCGGCGATCCGCAGGGCCTCCACCTCGGCGTGGGCGTCGCCGAAGCGGCGGTGCCATCCTTCGCCGATGATCTCCGCCCCCTGGACGATCACGCACCCGACCATCGGGTTGGGCTCGACGTGCCCCTGCCCGAGCATCGCCAACTCCAAGGCCCGACGCATGTGCCAGCGATCCAATTCAAGCTGCTCCATGCTGCAATGATATCGCGAGGGGACAAGGGCGTGGAAGCGGGGGGCTGGGCCAATTGAAACGATGGCGGCGTGCTGGTAGGTTAAGGCGGACGTCGTGCAACAGCACCTACTCTGTTGGACCTGGAACGTTAGTCTTGCGGGGTGCGTACCCCATTATAGTATGGATTCAAGGCCGCACGTCGGTCAAGAAGAGTGGCCGGGGCTTGACCTCCACCCTATTATATTTCTCACGCGTGTCGGTCGGCCGAAACACAGGCCGCTCCGCGTGGTTAAACTAGTGGGCCATGTCGATGCGGGCCCCCCTCTATTGGTCCATTCTGGTTCGTTGTTAGGATTGCCTCTCTGCAGGGGCAAGCATCGAGCCTGGCGTAGGTTCTCGGTTGTAGCAACCAAGGAGACGTAGGATGAGAGTGCTGCGAGTGGTGCTGATTCTGGTGGTGGCATTGCTGATCGCCTGTCCTGTCCTGGCCCAGGAGAAAGAAGGGAAGAAGAAGGGCAAACGCGGCGGGCCGCCAGCCCGTCCCGACTTCCTCGAAACGCTGTTGCAGGGACTGGATCTGAGCGACGAGCAGAAGGCCAAGATCGCCGACGTGAAGAAGGAATTCGGCCCGAAGCTGGCCGAGCTCCAAAAGAAGATGGATGGCATCCTGACCGACGAGCAGAAGAAGGCCCGCGCCGAAGCCCAAAAAGAGGCCAAGTCGGCCGGCAAGTCGCCCAAGGAAACGTTCCAAGCCATCGAAGAAGCGTTGAAGCTTACCGACGAACAGAAGTCCAAGCGAGACGAGGCCCGGAAGGAGATGGGCGGGCTGGACAAGGAAAGGCGGGGGAAGGTCATGGAGATTCTGACTGCCGACCAGAAAGAGCAGGTGGAAAAGAAGATCCAGGAGTTCAAGAAGGGCAAGAAGAAGCGGGACTAGGATCCTTCGGTCCGTCGCGCAAAGAACTCCATCTTTGAATGCCACGACGTTTTTGGGGCCGATCCGCTAGCGCGGATCGGCCCCCTGTGTTTCGTCGCCGGGCGAGGTGCGGTGTGTGCCACTTTATGTGATTCGGTCGATCAGCAGGGTCCTATCCCGGGCCCGGTCGTTGCCAAAAAGGATGAACCAGTCGGCGCCGGCGCCGCCAAACAGGTCGTTCCGAGCCGATTCGCCAAACACCGAAACGTTCTTCACCAGGGCGATGCTGTTGACGCCGCGGGTCAAGTTGTCGATCCGCTCGTCGATCCCGCGGTTGGAGGTCCACTCGGCCATGATGACAAGCAGGGCGACGTCGTTGGCGTCGTGGGCCGTGGTGCCGCCGATCAGAATGTCTTCCCCTGCCTCTCCGAACAGCCGATCGGCCCCGATGCCGCCGATCAACAGATCGCGGCCCGCCCCGGCCGTCAACTGGTCGATGCCTGCGCCGCCGATCAGCACGTCGTTGTCGGCGCCGCCGCTGAGCAGGTCATTCCCGGTGTCGCCCCGGAGCACGTCGTTGCCCGGCCCGCCGGAGAGGTTGTCGTTCCCGGCCCCGCCGTCGAGCCCATCGTGGCCGGCGCCGCCGTCCAAGAGATCGTTGCCGCTGCCGCCCAAGAGCCTGTCGTTCCCGCCGCCGGCGCGGGCCACGTCGTTGCCCGGGCCGGCGTCGATCACGTCGTCGCCGGCGCCGGTGACGATCGTATCGTTGCCCGGCCCGGCGAGCACCTGGGTGTTCTGCGCGACCGCGGGATCGAAGATGATGCGATCGGCCGGGCTGCCTCCTGCGCCGTCGCGGGCAGCCGCGTCGATAACCAGGGTCAGCGCGTTAGTGACGTCCAACGGCACGATCTGCACGCGCCCGCTGGTGCCGGAGACTTCGATCGCCCCTGCGATAGGGCGTGGGACATTGAGCAGGTCCGTGGCGTTGGGGGTCGTGAGCGTCAGCAGGTGAACATCGCGGATCCACACGAACCGGCTGGGTTCGAGCTCCGTGAAACGAATCGTCGTCGGGGCCGGCCCCTCCGAGGAGATAGAGACGTCGCCGCGAAACGATTCGATGCCGTCCAGGCCCCGGACCGTCGCGCCGTCGGGGTTGTATGTGGCGACAGCGGCCTTCCCGAAGCCCTGGACTTCGATGCGGTCCTCGCCTCCCATGCCACGGATGTCGAGGTGCTTGCCCAGCCGACCATCGACGATCACCAGGTCGTCGCCCCAGCCCGCATCGAGGAGGATTCCGTTGGTGATATCGAGGTCCGCAATGTTGTACGGGTCGGCGGCGGGAGTGGCAAAACCGGGATCGGAAAACGGCTCGACGGTAACCGCCGCCAGGTTTTCACCGCTGCTGGAAATAGTGATCCGATCGTGCGCCCCGGTGCCGGTCAGGTAGGCAGGCGTATTCGGCACGACCCCGACGTTGGTGACGAGGCGGTCGTAGGGCACGTAGGTGCCCGCAGCGTGCGCGCGCTCCAAGGGGAACCGCGTGAACATGTTGAGATTGTTGCGCTGGTCCGCTGCCGCGTCGCTCAGGCCCGCCGCGTCATAAAACTGGGAAATCAGGTCCGAGGTGGTCAGCAGCCGGCTGTCCCCGGGGTTTGCGTTGGCGGTGTGCTCCAACCCGAACGTGTGCGAGGCTTCGTGGGCCACGGTGTAGGCAAACGCCGTGTCTCCCGTGGTGGCGTTGGCGGAGCCGTTGTTGAACAGGTGGTTGGCCAATACGAGCACTGTGTCGTCCGTGGCGTTGCCGCCGCTGGTGGCGTCATCTCCGCCTGCCTGTCCGTTCAGGCCCTGGTCCAGCGTTTCCGGAGCCACGGTCATGCCCGCGATCAGCACATAGGCGTCCTGGGTATTCGCGCTATCCAGCGCGGAGCGGATGTCGGCCAATGTGGCCGCCGCCTGCCTGGGCTGGGACGTGGCCGTCAGTTCCACAATCGTGACGTCCAGCGGCTCGTAGTAGCGAGACAAGAGCGTCATAATGCCGGTGCGGATCGCCGCGGTCTGATTGGCGTTGCGACCGGAGGCCTGAGCCTCCGCCGCGAAGGAAGTGAACCGCAGCGTGCTGTCGCCCGCGACGTCAAACTGCGGGCCGCTCACTTGGGCCACCAGCGCCGACTGCGTCACCGGGTTGCCGCCGTCGGTCAGGCCGTCGGCCCCGGCAAACCGGTCGCCGAAGTCCAGGTAAAGCGTGGCGCTCAGAAGGGCCCGAGTCTCGAGCGGCTCAATCGCTAGTGTTCGACTAAACAATCGCCGGGAGAGTGGCGACTTGTGGTGAATCCGAGACGCGCGACGGCCGTATGGGCAGGGCGGCTGGGCGAGGCGCTTCTGCATGACGCTGCCTCCTTGAAGAGGCGGCCGGGAAGGCCGCAAGACGCGAAGAAAGAAGGATTGCCTTTATGGTAGATCGCATCTCCGCGGGTGTCAAAGCGATTCCACGGCTTTCTCCCGGTCGCGCTGTCGCACCGTCGCCCAATTCATCAGCAAGACGGTACAGATTCCGCAGAACGGATGACGATGGCCGCGCCGATGGGCTGTCTTTCGTACTATTGGGGCGGCATGCGCCTGATGAGCGCCACGGCAGGCACCGGGCATGTTGAGAATCGGGCGGCTTGAATCCCCAGGAAACCCGGCGCTTCAGCTACGATCGGAACCGCGCTGGATGGCTTACTTCTTGGCCGACAGCGACTTGCGGACCGCCTCCAATTGGCCGGCGGAGCCGAGCGCCTTGTTCTTGTGGGTGATGTATTCGGCGTAGTTGG
>CAYTJV010000603.1:0-4739 GCA_964438165.1 uncultured Planctomycetaceae bacterium
TTTGCGAGGGTTCATAGTCGACCCGGTCGGCCAAGCCGATGCGTTCCAACAGGATTTGGGCCAGGCGGCGCGCTTCGGCGGAGGTCGGTCGATGCACGGCATAGTCGAGCGGCATCGCGACGTTCTGCAGCGCGGTAGTGCGCGCGAGCAGGTTGAAGTTCTGGAAGACGAAGCCGAGCTTCTGCGTTCGCACCAGCGCCCGCTGGTTGGGCGCTAGGCGGCTCATCTCCTGGCCGTCGAGCCAGTAGTTGCCCGAGCTGGGCCGGTCGAGGCAGCCGAGGATGTTCATCAGGGTGGTCTTGCCCGAGCCACTAGCGCCCATCAGGGCGACCATCTCGCCGCGTCGGATCGAGAGCGACACCCCCTTGAGCACCGGGACGTCGACTTCGCCCAGGTGATAGGTCTTATAGATGTCTTCCAGGCGAATCAGTTCCATGGCTATGGCGACTTCTTTTGACTGCCGCGGAACAGCTTGGGGGCGAAAGGATTGGTGGTGTCGCCGCCGTCAGCGTTCTCGTTGCGGATCTCTGCCACGACCACTTCCATCCCCTCGCTCAGCTCGCTGCCGGAGACCTCGGTTTGCGATCCGTCGGTGGCGCCGATCTGGACCTCGATGGGCCGCAGCACCTCGCCGTCCTGAATCCAGAGCCGGCCGCGGTCCTCCCGCTCCTTGGCGGGCTTGGACGATCGGGACGAAGCCGCGAAGACCGTCTCGCGCACCTCGGGGGCCACCAACGACGGCCGCGGCTTCCAGCGGAGCGCCGCGTTGGGCACCAGCAGGACGCCGTTGCGCTGCTCAATCTCGAATTGCAGGTTCGCCGTCAAGTAGGGCAGAAGCTTGAGGTTGGAGTTGTCGGTCTCGACGACCACGGTATAGGTCACCACGTTCTGGGTCATGGTGGCGTTCAGGCGGACCTGGGCCACCTTGCCGCGGAAGACCTCGCCCGGATAGGCGTCGACGGTGAACCGCACCGGCAGCCCCGGCTTGATGCGGCCGATGTCGGCCTCGTTCACCGAGGCCCAGACCTGCATCCGCCGCAGGTCCTTGGCAATCAGGAACAAGCTGGGGGCGTTGAAGCTGGCCACCACGGTCTGGCCGACGTTGACGCGGCGGTCGATGATCACGCCCTCGACCGGCGATTTGATGATCGTATAATCGAGGTTCGTCTTGGCCAACTGCATCGTGGCTTCGCTCTGCTTGATGGCCGCCTCGCCGACGGCCAGGTTCGCCTGGGCCACCTTGTAGTTGGCCACGGCCAGGTCGTAATCGGCATCCGCGATGGCCTTGGTCGGACGGAGGCTCTCGGCCCGCTGCCGCTCCTGTTTCGTCTGTTCGAGCTTGGCCTGCATCTGCAGCAGATCGGCCCTGGCGCGCACCAGCGCCGCCTCGACCAGATCGGCCTGGGCCTTGTACGTCGCGTCGTCGATCACGGCCAGGATCGTTCCTTCCTGGACCACCGAGCCGTAGTCGATGGTTTTCTTCTTCTGCGGGTCGCTGGGGTCCGGACCGAGGCTCTTGATCCTGCCGACGACCTGGGCGCCCACGTCGACGACCTCTTCCGGCTCCGCCGTGCCGGTGGCGCTGATAGTCGAGAGCAGGTCGCCGCGTTTGACGGCCACGGTGCGGAAACTCGCGGGCGGCTCGATGGCCACGTGCGTGACATAGTACGCCGCCCCGCCCACGCCAAGACCAACGATAAGAACCAGAATGAGCGCCGCTTTCATCAATGTGCCTTCGATATCATTATACGGAATTCGTAGGGCAAGCTGCCAGCTTGCCCGTCGGCGCTAGCGGGGCAAGCTGGCAGCTTGCCCTACGCTTAGCATCCGAGGATCTTCGCCGTCACCAGCCAATTGAGTTCCCCTTCGTGGACGCCCGGGGGCCCTGGGAACCGGATAGCCGCCATCGCGCCCTTGGCAAAGCGAAGGGAGCAGCTTTCGTCGCCGATCAGGCTTGCCGCCATATTGCCCACATCGGGGACATGGCATACCCAGGCAACCTCTTCGAAATTGCCGGCTTGGCTGCGGGTCCAGTGGAGGATCCCCTCCAGATTGCTCCCCGGCTCCAATTCAGTTCGTTCGATCACCTTCGGCCTCTCCGGCGAGTGTTTGGCCACAATGTCGGCCGTTTGCCGGCAGCGGACCAGCGGACTGGTGGCCACAAGCTGCGGGGCAAAGCCACGATCGACCAGCCCTTTGACCATCCTGGCGAACCGCTCCTTGCCTTCCTCGGTCAGCGGCCGCTGGCGATCGTCGGTCCATTGGAGATCACCCTGCTCTTCGGCCCAGGCATGTCGTATGAGGTAGAGAATCATCATTGCCTCCTTATTCCCCACCGGCCCCGTGCCGGTGGAAACGGGTTTGGCAACTAGGGCGGCCACGGTAGTCATCAAACCCGTTTCCACCGACACGGGGTCGGTGGGGAGTTTGTTGGATTGATCTGCTCTCACGTAGTCGCCAAACCCGTTTCCACCGACACGGGGTCGGCGGGGACCGTATGGTGCTAGCTTCTCAGTCGATCGTAGAATATCCTGACAAGACCTGCAACGTGTAGCCACCCTTCCAGCCGCTAGAGGAACCGTGCTATGCCTCCGATCACCCGCCGAGGATTCCTGCAAACGTCGCTACAAATGGGCGCCGCGGCCATGGCCGCCGCTCCTCTTTCCGCCCTATCGGCCGCAGCGGCCGAGACGCCAAGCCAGAAGATGGCCTTCGGCATGGTGACATATCAATGGGGCAAAGACTGGGACCTCACCACGCTCCTGGCCAACTGCGCCAAGGCCAGGATCGGCGGCGTCGAGCTGCGGACCGGGCACGCCCACAAGGTCGAGCGGAACCTGAGCGCTCGGGAGCGGGCCGAGGTGAAGAAGCGTTTTGCCGACAGCCCGGTCACGCTGGTCGGCATCGGCAGCGCCGAGGAGTTCCATCATCCCGACAAGGCCGCCCTGGAGAAAGCCATCGAGGCCACCAAGGCGTTCATCCGATTGAGCCACGACGTGGGCGGAAGCGGCGTGAAAGTCCGCCCCAACGATCTCCCCAAGAAGGTCCCCCAAGAGAAGACCATCGAGCAGATCGGCAAGGCCCTGAACGTGGTCGGGGAGTTCGGGGCCGGCTTCGGCCAGCAGATCCGCCTGGAGGTCCATGGGGCCTGCTCGCCCTTGCCGATCATCAAGCGGATCATGGACGTGGCCGATCATCCCAACGTGGGCGTGTGCTGGAACTCGAACGCCGCGGACCTGACGGGCGCCGGCCTGGCGGCCAACTTCAACCTGGTCAAGGGCCGCTTCGGCCGCACGACCCACGTGCGCCCGCTGGACACCCGTGATTACCCCTTTGCCGAGTTGATCCGGCTGTTCGTCGCCATGGACTACGAAGGCTGGATTCTCCTCGAAGCCGGCGGGACGCCCAAGGACCCGATCCGCGACCTCATCCACCAGCGTGAGCTGTTCGAAAAGTACGTCGCCGCCCCGCGCTGACGCGGACAGGAGGAGTAGAGGAGAGGGGGAGTAGAGGAGACAACGATCAAGTCTTGCGTTGCTCGTCTCCCCCTCTCCTCTACTCCTCCACTCCTCTACTCCCCCCCTCTCAACAAATCCGCGGCATCTGCTCGCCTGACAGCAGATCGACGATTCGTCCGCCGCCGATTGGGCCGCGCGTTTCCACCACCCCGGGATGATTCCGCGTCACGCGGCCGATGATCGCCGCGCCGGCGGCCACCGCGTGGCGACGCATGAGCGTCAGGGCCTGCTCGGCCACCGCGGCAGGTAAGATCGCCACCAGCCGGCCCTCGTTGGCCACATAAAGAGGATCCAGGCCCAACAGCTCGCAGGCCCCGGCAACGGGCTCGGAAATCGGGATCGAGGCTTCGTCGAGCTCGATCCCGACCTGGGCGTCGGAGGCGATCTCGTTCAGCGCGGAGGCCAGCCCCCCGCGAGTCAGATCGCGAAGGCAGTGGATCTCCGGGCCAAGCTGCACCAGGTCGGCGACCAGGTCGGCCAACGGGGCGCAGTCGCTTGCCAAGTCCATTTCGAATTCGAGGCCCTCTCGGACCGAGAGAATGGCAATCCCATGCCGCCCCAGGTCGCCGCTCACGAGCACCGCGTCCCCCGGAACCACGCGGCCCGGGGAGACATCCACGCCCGGCGGGATGATGCCAATCCCCGCCGTATTGATGAAGATCCCGTCCCCCTTGCCGCGATCGACTACCTTGGTATCCCCGGTGACGATCCGCACCCCGACCTCCTTGGCCGTGTCGCGCATCGAAGCGACGATCCGCTGGAGCGTATCCAGCGGAAAACCTTCTTCGAGAATGAAGGCCGCGCTGAGCCACGCCGGGCGGGCGCCGGCCATCGCCAGATCGTTCACCGTCCCGCAGATCGCCAGCTTGCCGATATCGCCGCCGGGGAAGAACAAGGGACTGACCACAAAACTGTCGGTGGTAAAGGCCAACCGTCCCCCCTCCACGGTCAGCACGGCACTGTCGTGGGGCACTTCGGGCCGGCCGGAGCCATCGGGGCTCGTTCCAAATGCCGACAGGAACATGCCTTCGATGAGACTGCGCATCACGCGTCCGCCGCCCCCGTGGGCCATCTGCACCGTGGTGTGAAGATCCAACGGCACCGGGCAACTCAAGTTGAACTCGCGCGGCGGATTGCTGGACATGCTTGTTTCCGTCCTCTTGGTCTTCTCGTTCCCACGCTCCGCGTTGGAACGCACGGTCCGGCCGCTCTGCGGCCTGG
>CAYTJV010000604.1:0-4737 GCA_964438165.1 uncultured Planctomycetaceae bacterium
GCCGCGGTCCTGCGGCTGCCAGTTGGACGGCCATGGTTGTCGGCTTCCCTTCCAGTTTGCCGGCGACCGATCCGTTCACGAATCGCATTGCCGCCGTCCTTGAGCGCACGACCCGGATCAAGAAGCTCTCGCCGATTCGCGTGGACGTGGCGAACGAAACGGCGATTCTCCGCGGGCGCGTGGCCACCCAGCAGGACCGCGAACTGGCCGAGAACCTCGTCCGCCTGGAACCGGGCATCTGGGACGTCAAGAACGAACTGGTCGTTGAAGAGTCGGCCCACGTCGCCGCGGCCAACGCCCGTCCCGCTGGAGCGCGGTAGCGCGTCATCATCTTTCTTGCTCGCCCAGCACGCTCTCGGCGGCCTGCTGGCCGGTGTGGATGCAGTGCGGAATGCCGACGCCCTGCAAGTAATTCCCGGCCAGGGCGATGCCCGGCAGCTTTCCGACGCGGGCCTTGATCTGCTCCACGATGCCCTTGTGTCCCACGTGATATTGGGGCATGGTTCCGGGCCAGTGGGCGGTGCAGCAGTAGACCGGCTCGCCGCGGATGCCCAAGAGGCGGTCGAGCTGGCCAAGCACCAGCGGAAGCAGCTCGTCATCGGGCATTCTGGCCAATTCAGGCCGCTGGGCTCCGCCGACGAACACCCGCAGCAGCACGTGACCTTCGGGCGCTCGGTGCGCGTATTTCTGGCTGCTGAAGCTGATCGCAAGGATCGGGCTGTTCTCGATCGCCGGCACCACGGCCCCCATGCCGTTGAGCGGATGCGCCACTTGCTCGCGGCGGAAACCGACCGAGACGATCGCGGTTCCGGAATGTTCGATGCCGCCCAGCAGCCCTCCCAAGTCGGCATCGATGGGCGCCAAGAGCTTTGCGGCCGAGACAGCCGAGGTGGCGAAGATCACGGCGTCGAAGGTCCGCTGCGCGGGGTCTTCAGGCAATCCGGGTCCGAAGAGCATCCAGCCTCCGCCCGGCACCTGTTCCAATCGCTCCACGGCCGCACCAAGCCGCACCGCGCCTTGCGGTAGCCGGGCGGCCAGGGTCTCGACCATGCTGGACAGGCCGTTGCGGGGCGTGACGAACAGGCTGTAGCGCGCCCCGCTGTCGGACGATTCGCCCTTGGGCCGCTGGCGCATCCGGTGCCGCATAGCGCGGATCAGGCTCCCGTATTGCAGTTCCATTTCGCGGAACTGCGACAGCGTGGCCTCCAGGCTCAGGCGTTCCATGTCGGCGGCATACACCGCGCTGACCAACGGTTCGACCAATCGCTGGAAGACCTCGTTGCCCAGCCGCCGGCGCACGAACGCAGCCAAGCTCTCGTCGCCGCCGGTCTTGCGCGGCGGAATGAAGTACTCCAGGGCAGCGCGAAGTTTGCCCAGCGGACTGAGGATCGGCGTCACGGCCATAGGCCACATACGTGTGGGAGCCATCATCAGGAAGCCGTCGGGCAGCTTGTACAGCCGGCCTTTGCGCACCACACACGTCTGCCGGTAGGCAGGATTGGTCTGCATCAACTGGTCGCCGAGGCCAATCCGTTTGCACAGATCGATGCCCCAGGGTACCGTGGTGATGAAGTTGTCGGCGCTCTGCTCCACCTGGAAGCCGTCCTGATGGACCGTCGAGAGCACGCCGCCCAGCCGCGAGTCGCGTTCCCAGAGCGCGAGGCGGCAACCCGGAGCCATTTCCGTCAGCCGGAACGCGGCCGCCAGCCCGGAGATTCCCCCGCCAATGACGGCGACTCGCAGCCCTGTGGGGGCCCTTTCGATCATGATCTGTTTCCGAAGGGCATTTGGAGTGCGATGACTTGGCATCGCTTTCTTTTTCAGAACAAGGGCGCAACACCCAAAAAAGAAAGCGGTAACAAGTTCCCGCACTCCAAAAGGTCACCAGTTGGGCATTGTAACACGCGGCCCGAGCGGAGAAAACTCGATCTAAATCCACAAATGCAGCCGGCCGTCGAGCATGTCGGGAATGGCCCGCTGGACCAGGGTCTGGATTTGCCGGGAATGGTACCGCGTGCTGAAATGGGCGGCGATGATCAACTCATTCTTGAGCCGCGCGCGGCGTTCCACGAGGTCGTCCAGGTGCATGTGCCCGAATTTGTGGATCCGCTCCTTGCGGTGGCTGGGGGCAACGAAGGTGAGCTCGGTAATGAGCACTTCGGCCTCGTACATGGCGGGGCAGGCGTCGAGCCCCTCGGGCGAGCTGTCGCCGAGATAGGCGAGACGGGGGACGCGGACTTCGCGGGTGACTTCGGTCCCGGCGAGTCGCAGGTCGCGGATTGCCGGTCCCGGCAAATCGGCATACTCCGCCTTGGGCTTGGGCCGACGATCCCAGACGACAAAACCCAGCGAAGGGACCGTGTGCCGCGTGGCCGAGACGGTGATCACCAGTTCCCGCGACAACTCGATCTCATCGCCCGGCCGGGCCGGCAGCAACGTGCAGGGCAGACGCCCCCGGTCCAGCCGGCTCACCTGGCGGAGGATCCGCTGCACCGGGTCGATGGCGGCCTCCGGAAGGTAGATCGTCGGCGGCTCCATGCGCATCATCCGCCGCCGCGCCACGTAGACGGGCAGGCCGATGAGATGGTCAATGTGCGAGTGCGAGACGAGCCAGGTGGGCGTCCCCATGAAGGCCCAAGGCTGGGCCCCCAGATCGAAGCCAATCTTGAACTCCGGGATCTGCCAATACGTTTGAACCGCTGCCCGGGAGTAGCCCTCAATCGTGATGTTCTTGTGCGTGATCGAGTTGACCGGCTGATCCTTGAACATGGGCGTGATCGTAATTATCGACACGCGAAAGGTCCAGCGGTTCGGAGCAGTCGGGTCGAAGAAAGACCCAGATTTCGCCGAAAAGGGCATTTTGGTCCACCAACACCTGGTGGTGCCGGACAAGCTCCAAAACCGCCAGGAACGTGCCCACCATGGTCGACCGATGAACCGCCCGCTCGAACAACGTGCTGAACGCAACCTGGCCGAGCTGTTCGAGTTTCGACCGAATCCGCATCATGTAGACATGGATCGGCGTGTCGTCGTAGACGATGTTCGACGGCTTGGTCAACTCCCGATCGCGGAGGATCCGGGCAAACGAGCTGACCAAGTCCCAAAGTTCGACCTCGTGGATCGGCTCCTCGGCCAGGTCCCGCTCGCGCGGGGGCAGATCGCTCGACAACCGCGGACACTGGAGCTGCCATTGCCGGCTTCGCTCCTCAAGCATACTGGCGGCATCGCGGTATTTCTTGTACTCCAGGAGGTGGCGAACCAGCTCTTCCCGGGGGTCTTCGAGGGCCTCGTCCACCTCGTCAAACCGTGGGAGCACATGCTGCGACTTGATTTCAATCAGCGTGCTGGCCATGGCCACGAAATCGCCAACCGCATCGATATTCAACTGTTTGAGCAGTTCCAGGTATTGGAGAAACTGGTCGGTGATCCTGGCGATTGGGATATCGGTGATCTCCACCTCCTCCTTTCTCACCAGGTACAGGAGCAAGTCGAGAGGTCCGCGGAAAACGTCTAATTCGATGCGAAAATCGGTCGACACGCTGTTTTTGCACTCCAAACCCAACGCCTTCCGCTGCTTCTGGAGTGCGGTGACTTGTCACCGTTTTCTTTTTCACCTCGCACACTCGGGCGCGAGAAAGAAAGCGATGACGAGTCATCGCACTCCAGATCCAGTCTATCCGCCACTGCGATGCCGGGGAGGGGCCTTGGCGGGGGTGAAACGCCGTTTATTCGGCAAAACCGCTGCAATCTGTTTCGTCCGACGCGGCAGCCCGACTTGAATACCCTCTTCGAGGAACTGCAATTCCACTATTAAGATGGGGTACCGCCTGTCTTGCGGTCGGTAGGGCAACGGGATAGACTCCCTTCGTAGGGCAAGCTGCCAGCTTGCCCGGATACTACCCACGGGCAAGCTAGCAGCTTGCCCTACGACCACCGCCGGCCAACGTTTACAGGAGCGTCCTGCGGATTCGTGCGGAGGTACGTCGTGTCCCACCAACAGATTTGGGCCCCTTGGCGCCTGACCTATCTCCTGCAACCGGCGCCTGATTCTGCGCAGGACCAAGCTGCGCTGGATTTCCTGCCGGGCGCCGACCGGAGCTGCTTTCTGTGCCAGGGCGCGGTGGATCCGACGAACCCTGACCGGCACGTGATTCACCGAGACCGGCATACCGTGACCGTGTTAAATCGTTATCCGTACAACAACGGGCACTTATTGGTTGCGCCGCAACGCCACTGTGCCCGACTCGACGAATTGACGATCGAGGAGCAGACGGCGTTGATGCAAACGATTACCCGGATGATCGGACTGTTGGAGAAAGTCTTGCGCCCCCAAGGGTTTAACGTCGGATTGAACCTGGGGCCCGCTGGGGGGGCTGGGCTGCCGGACCACCTGCATTGGCACATCGTCCCCCGATGGAACGGTGACACCAACTTCATGCTCAGCGTGGCCTCCGTGAAGGTCATCCCCCAAGCCCTCGACGAACTGCGACAAGCGCTTATGAAAACGCTCCACGAATGCCCTTAGCCGGGGGCTCGCGACAGGACGTTCGTACGAAACGCACAGACGCGATCCACTTTCTCGGGGGGGTAAGCTTTCAACGATCATGCCCGGGTATTAGAATCTGGGACATGAACGTACTCGCATCGCTGCTCATCCGGACATGCCACTGGGGGACCCATCTGCGTCCGGTTGGCTCCTACTGAAGGAAATCAATACCTATGGCTCTGATCGTACTT